>DASQLF010000133.1:0-21784 GCA_035630135.1 Gaiellaceae bacterium | reverse complement strand
CTCGCCTACTCGCCGTTCCTCGTGGAGGAGCCGCTCGCCTATCCCATCTCGACGCTCGCGCTCTGGCTCATCGCGAGAGCGCTCGAGCTGCCCTCGAAGGGACGCATCGCGGCGGCGTTCGCGCTCTGCATCGTCGGAATGCTCACCAGAACGCAGCTCGCGATCCTCTTCGTCGTGCTGGTGCTCGGTCTGCTCTGGCTCGCCTGGCAGTCGGACGCCGGTCGTCGGTGGCGAGCCGAGTGGTCGAGGTGGGACTGGGTCGGAGCCGCGATGCTCGCCCTGGGAATTCTCTTCGCGGTGGCCGCGGTCATCGGCCACTTCTCCACGGCGTGGCGCAACACGATGCTGCTCTACAAGTACCGCGTCTTCGAGAACGCGAGTTGGGCGCTCGGCGCACTCGCAATCGGCATGGGCATCCTGCCCGTCCTCCTGGGCATCGCGTCGCTGGTACGGCCGCGAGACGAGCCGCGCGACCCGCGGACGAGGGCCGTCATCACGACGAGCGTCGCAGCGCTCGGTGTCTTCCTCGCGTATGCGGGCATCAAGGGCGCCTACAACTCGACCGTCTTCTCGACTCTCGTGGTCGAGCGAAACCTCATGTACCTGTGCCCGATCCTGTTCATCTCGACCGCACTCGCATTCCACCGTGGCGTCGGCCGAGCGTGGGCAGTGGCAGGAGCGGCGTTGCTGACGCTGTGGGTCATCACGATCGTGCCCCTTCGGCTCGATCAGTACCCGTACTACGAAGCGCACGGCCTCGCCATCGGGACGTTCTTCAACCGCGAGCTCGGCTGGTCGGAGGGACTCATTCAGGGCGTGCTGATCGCGGTTCTCCTCGCCTCGCTCGCCGTGGTGGCCGCGCTCGCGCTCCTGAGGCGTTCGTCGAACGCGTTCGCGGCAGTCGTTGGCGTCTCGGCGGTGCTCGTGATCGCGTGGGGGATGACGGGCCAGGTGTACGCAGCGGAGGGCGAGCGCCGCGCCGCCGTCCAGACCGACAAGAACCTGCCGCAGCCCTACGACTGGGTCGAGAAGGCAACGGGCGGGGAGCCGGTCGTCGTCCTCGGCCAGCAGATCTCCGATGCGACGGGCATCTGGCTGACGGAGTTCTTCAACCCGTCGATCCGAAAGATCTGGAGCCTCGACGGATCGGCACAGAACGTCGGCGGACCGATTCTCACGCCTGACCTGGACGCGGTGGACGGCACGCTAACCCCGGTTCCGGAGACGCAATACGTCCTTGCCGTGAACGGCGTGACGCTCCAGGCACCGGTCGTCGCAGAGCGTGAGAACGCCGTTCTCTACCGGATCGACGGTGGCCCCGTGCAGCTCAAGGACGCCCTCGTCGGTCGCGAATCGGACGGCTGGATGATCGGGAAGGCGGAGGATCCCGTCGCGCGGGCCTCGTACACGCGCTACGACGTGTCCCAGGACGAGCCCGGACTCGCAGTAGTGCGCCTCGCGCGGAGCACGCGCTGGTGCCCCGACCCGAGTGTGCGCACAACCGGAAAGGTGACCGTCCGGATCGGGCCGGTCGGAATCGGGCCCGACAATCAGCCGCGCATCGAGCAGGTCACGGAGACGCGCCGATTCGACGTACCCGATTGCGAGGCGAGCGGGACGACGCTCAGTCCTCCGAAGGTGCCGTGGCGGATGGAGATCACCTTGGCGCCGACCTTCATTCCGCGCGAGGTCGACCCCTCGAGGAGCGACAACCGCCGCCTCGGCGCGGTGATCGAGCGCGCCGGGTTCGAGCCGTTGTTCGGCTGATCCCGCCGCGCAAGATCCGCATCCGCTCGCGCGAACGCGGATCGCGCAAATCCCTAAAGCGGCCGCTTTCGCGGCCGGTGTGAGCGAGGGACTGCCGACACGAGGTACGTGAAGCGCGCGCGGAGCGCGAGGCGCGCAAGCGGCCCGGTGCGCTCGAGGGCCTTGGCGGCGGCGAGCACGGCACGAGGGAACGACACCGTCTGCGGCACGAAGAAGGGGCGCAGCTCGACCGACCCGAACCCGGCTGCGCGAAGATCGCCGACGACGTCCTCGACGCGGTACTGCCGCGGGTTCAGGTCGAACACCAGCTTGCGCGTCGTGTATTCGCGAACGCCCGCGAAGAAGGCGCGCCGATCTCGTGCGTAGTAGATCGCGCGGAACACGGTCGTCGCGGCAACCGGGGCCGGGGGGACGTAGTCGTTCAGATCGCCCTCGTCCACGGGTGCGCGCTTGCCGAGCCGCGCCTGCGCCGCGGCGACCATCTCGGGCGTCGAATCGACACCCCGGTAGCGAAGGCCGAGGGCGAGCAGAGCCTCTCCGAGACCGCCGTCCCCGCAGGCAAGGTCGAGTACTTCGTCGCCCGGTGCGAGGCTCGGCCCGAGCGACGCGATGAGCTCGGCGCGGTGTGCCAGGTACGCGGTGACGTCGGCATAAGCACTCTCCGTCCAGTCGGCCGCCTGCCGCGCGTACTGGCCGCCCTTGTCACTCACAGCGCGAGGAGCCGCTCCGGGTGCTTCCAGACGAAGCGCGCCATCCCGCGCGCGTGCCAGAGCGTGTGGCGCGAGAGGAACTGCTGATCGATCACGGCCGCGTAGGCATGCGTGACGACCGCAGACGGCACGTACCAGCGTTCCCAGCCGGCTCGCGCCGCGCGATAGCAGAGGTCGATGTCCTCGCAGTAGTGGCGATAGCCGGCATCCCAGCCGCCGATCTCTTCGAGCATCGTTCGCCGCTGGAGGAGGAACGCGCCGAGCATCCAGTCGGCCTGCACGGGCTCGGTCGGCCGCTCGTCGAGCTCGTAGTGCTCACGCTGCGTCTCGTACGGCGACCGCAGGCGGCGAAGCGGCGTCCGCCGCACGATCGTGCCTCGCACGGTCGGGAATCGCCGGCGGGACGGCTGCCAGGTGCCGTCGGGCCAGCGCATCTGCGGGCCAGCGATCCCACAGCGCGGATGCGCGTCTGCGAAGTCGACGAGCGTCGCGACGGCGAGGGGAGCGGCGATCGCATCGGGGTTCGCGACCACGACGTACTCGCCCGTCGTCGCCGCGATGCCCTGGTTGACGTTCGCGGCGAAGGTGAGCGGTCGGACGTTCTCGAGGACGCGGACGTCGTCCGGCACGTCACGCACCGAGCCGGGGCGATTCGCGATGACGAGCGTCTCGCCGACCTGCGGGACGAGTGCGGGGAGCGACTGGGCAAGCTCGTCCGCGTGGCCGTGCGAGACGACGATCGCCGAGACCTTCACGTCCCGAGTATCTCCCGGTACACGGCGAGGGTCTTCTCGGCGCTCGCCCGCCAGCTGAACGATCGTGCACGCTCGAGCCCCGCAGCGACGAAGCGTTCGCGCTCCGCGATCGCGCGGCGGATCCCCTCGGCGAGCTCGCTCTCGTCGACGAAGATCGCAGCCTCTCCGGCCACTTCTCGAAGCGCCGGGTCGGGGACGGCGACGACCGGCGTCCCGGAGGCCATGGCCTCGACCACCGGCAGCCCGAAGCCTTCGTGCCGGCTCGACTGCACGAGGCACGCGGCGCCGCGGTACAGATCGGCGAGGCGTGCGGTCTCCACGTAGCCCTCGAGCTGCGCGCCAGCGCGGCGAAGCGCCTCGGCGAGCGCCGCGTCCTTCGCCGGCCCGACCACGACGAGCGGAAGGCCTACTTCCTTCGCAGCTGCGAGAGCGGCGAGCTGGTTCTTCCGCCGCTGGATCGCGCCGACCGCGAGGACGTACCGACCTTGTAACTGATCGACACTCGGGCTCTCGTTCGTGGCAAACGCGGGGTCGACGCCGTTCGGGGTGACCACGATGCGTGACGGCGGCACGTCGTAGAGCTGCACGAGGTCCGACTTCGTCCGCTCCGACACCGTGAGCACGCGGGCTGCCTGCCGAACCGCGCGCGGCACGACGCGCCCGAAGACCAGCCGATCCTTCCGGCCCATGAGCTCGCCGCCGCGCGCGTACGAGACGTCGTGCACCGTGACGACTGCCGGACACGGGCAGCGCAACGGAACCGCGTACTGCGTGTGCACGAGGTCGGCGCGAAACCGGCGGAGGAGGCGTGGGAGCGCCCACGCCATGCGCAGCTCCTGCGACGCAGTCGACAGCTCCACGGGCTCGACGCCGGGAGGCACGAGATCCGGGCGGCGCGTGAGCGCGACGAGCCGAATGCCTGCCTCCTCCGCGAGCGCGCCGAGCTCGCGGAGGAGGTTGAGCGCGTACGTCTCGTCCCCGGTACGGCGCCGGCCGAGGACGTCCGCGTCGAAGGCGACGAGCTTCACGCGAGCTCTTCCCAGAGCTCGACGACCGAGTCCGCGGCCCGCTCCCACGTGAACTGCGAAGCGCGCTCGAGCCCTCCCGCGACGAGCTCGTCGCGGCGCTCGCCGGCCTCCTGGATCCCCGCCGCGATGGCCGAGACGTCGAGCGGATCGACCAGAACAGCCGCGCCGCCGGCGACCTCCTCCATCGCCGTGGCGACCGACGTCACGACGGGCGTCCCGCACGCCATCGCCTCGAGCACGGGCAAGCCGAACCCCTCGTACAGCGACGGGTAGAGGACGCACCGGGCGCCGCGGTACAGCGCCGCGAGCTCATGGTCCGGGATCTCTCCCACCCAGCCCTCGACCTCGACTCCGCCCCAGCCCCGCGCACCGACGACTCGCAGCTCGACCTGCGCCTCGCGCGCTGCGTCGACGGCCCGCGCCAGGTTCTTGCGGGGCTCGAGCGTGGCGACCGCCAGCACGTAGTCCCCTTCAGCTCGCGGGCCGTCGGCCGTGAAGACCGCGTCGACCCCGTGCTGGATCACGCGGACGCGCTCGGGCGGAACGCCCACCAGCGCGACCGTCTCGTCGCGGCTGAACGCCGAGACCGCGACGATCGCGTCGGCGCCGCGGAGGACGCGCTCGACGCCGAAGCGGCCGTAGAGTCGGTGCCAGCGCGGGAAGACCTCGGGCGCGCGCAGGATCGCCAGGTCATGGACGGTCAGGACGGTGGGGACACCGGAGTTCGCCGGCCCTCGGAACGTCGTGCAGTGCAGGACATCGAGACCGCGAGCGCGGCGGCCGAGGCCGACCGGGTACCAGAGCGCGTCCCGGGTCACGCTCGACGCACGCCCGGCACCCCCGAAGGAGAGGAGTTCGAGCTCGACATCGGGCCGGTCGCGCAACGCGGCCAGCAGCCCGCGGACGTGCCGTGCCGTCCCGGCGCGGGTCTGGACGAGAGGCGCGATGTCGATACCGACCCTCATCGAGCAGCCGCGCGGACGGCATCGCGCGTGGTCTCGTAGAAGAGCAGCTCGAGCGCAGCGTCGAGGTCACACCAGCGATGCAGGTCGTGCTCGGCGTCGAGCTCGGGCTCCCAGGCGTCCAGGGCCTCGGCGACGAACGGGTGCACGGTGACCGTCTCGATGCCGGCTGCGTAGCGAGCGCGGATCGCTGGGGGGTCGTCGAGCAGGGAGTACGCGAGCGCGACGGGCAGCGGACGCACCTCTGCACGCAGGCCCGTCTCCTCGAGGAGTTCGCGCTGCGCGGCCTCGGCGGGCGTCTCGTCGGGCTCGATGCCACCCGCCACGAGACTCCAGTAGCCGAGCCGCTCCGGCGCGCGGCGCATGACGAGGAACTCGCCACCGCGGCGAACGACCACGACGATCTCCTGGTCGCCTCTCATCGCCGTCCCGCTGCGTAGCCGCGCAGGAAGATCTCGCCGACCGCGCGCCAGGAGAACCGCTTCACGTGCTCGAGCCCGAGCGCGACGAGCCGCTCCCGCTCGGCGAGCGCATGCTCGATGCACGAGGCGAAGGCGGCCGGATCCTCGGGATCGGCGCGCAGCGCGGCGCCGCCGGACGCTTCGTCGAGCGAGGCATGCGCCGAGACGACGACCGGGACGCCGCACGCCATCGCCTCGATCACCGGGATGCCGAAACCCTCGAAGCGCGACGGGTACGCGACGACTGACGCGCCACGGTAGAGGCGCGCGAGCTCGGCATCGGAGACATAGCCGAGCCGCCTGACCCCCGACCCGTCGAGGAGCGGCTGCTCGCCCCAGCCCTCGGCTCCGACGACAGCCAGCTCGAGGTCGCCGCCGAGGAGGCGCTGGGCCTCGACGAGGACCTGGAGGTTCTTGCGCGGTTCGAGCGTCGCGACCGTCAGGACGTAGGGCGCGCCGAGATCCGTGGCCGGCCCGTCCGGGCGGTAGACGTCTTTCGGCGCAGGGTGCGCAACGTGGATCCGCTCACCCGGGATCCCGAGCGTCTGCTCCACGTCGGCCCCCGTGTAGGCCGAGTTGACGAAGACGACGCCGCACGTCGCAGCCGCGTTCTCGTACTTGCGGCCATGCATCGCCTGCGTACGCGACGTCGTCCAGTCGGGGTGATGCAGGGGCACGAGATCGTGGATCGTGGTGGCGCGGACGCCGGCGCGCTGCGGCGGATACATCCAGTCGGAGAAGTGGAGCACGTCGAACGAGCCGAGCAGGCGTTCCGCCGAGGGCTTGCCGAAAGCGCTCCACGCCGTGCGAACCGCGTGCGAGAACGGGAGCGGCCACGTCCTGATCTCGACGTCCAGACCCTCGAGCGCCGACCGGATCCGACCCGGCCCGCGGACGCTGGTCGGCGCGAAGGCCACGACCTCGTGCTCCTCGGCCGCGGCCTCGACGAGCCCGCCGAGCGAGCCGCGGATGTAGTTCCCGATCCCGAGCAGTGGATGGCTCAGCGGGCTGACGTCGAACGCGATCCTCACCGCGTCGGCCGGTACACGAAGCGGTCGAAGTGGGCGCCGAGCACGCGATCGTCCGGGTTGCCGCCGGCGGTCACCTCGGCTGGGATCGCGGTCGGCGACACCGTGTAGACGACGCGGCAATCCGTCGTTCCAGGCAACGGGGAGACGGGCACGGTCAGGACTGCCTTCCCGTCCGACTGCAGCCGGACGCGTCCGAGGACGCGGCCGTCCGAGCGCGCGACGATCGTCTGCGGCTCGAGGAAGAGATTGGCGTCGCTGGACAGCTCGACCGCCAGCCGGCCGGGGGCGCACCGACGCCGGACGTACGTCACCTCCGGCCCGGACCACGTGTCCTTCGGGTAGAGGCCGTCGATGCGCGTCGCCGCCACGAGCGGAGGGTTCACGCGCCAGAGCGTGACGCCCCAGCCCGTGTCGCGCGCGACCGGCTCGCCGTCGGGCTCGAACGAGGAGTCCGCCACGACGTACTCGTCGCGGACCGCCGAGCCGTCGGGCAGCGTCGCGCGCCCAGTTTCGCGATCGAACACGACTCGCGTCTCGGGCAGCCCACCGGGCGTGGGATCGACGACGTAGTAGACCGGCCCGATCGCGCGGTTGAAGAACTCGGTCTGGCTGACGGTGATCCGGTCGACGCGCCCTGACCACAGGTAGGCGGCTTCGGCTCCGTCCGGAAGCGCGCGGTCGACCCAGTCTCGCTCTGCGTTCCGGATTCCCTGGAAGAGCGCGCCCTGCGAGAACTGCTCGAAGCCGTGCTTCCCCCACCAGATCGGCCGCACGGCGAGCACCCACAGCCCGAGAACGAGCAGCGGTAGGACGAGTGCGTATCGCTTCGGCACGAAGAGGAAGACGGCCGCGAGCGCAACGGCCACCCCGGCCGCGGCGAGCTCGATCCACTCGGCGCCGATTCGATCCTGCAGCGACCAGAACGGCAGGAGCATGAGCGTGTCCGTGATTGCCGACGTCGTGATGAAGCGGTCGAACGGAACCGCCGTCACGAGCACGGCCGACACGATCGCCGCAACTGCGGCGAGCCAGCGCGGGCGCGGTGCCCCGCGCTCGACCCAGGCGAGCAGGGCGATGCAGAGGAGCGGCGCGACGTAGAACATGTTCCGCTCCTCGATCCGGTCCGAGAACCTCGCCGCGAAGGCCGCGACCACCGGGACGACGCACAGGATCAGCGAGACGGTCGCCGCGAGGAACGCCTGCAACCGTACGTCGAAGGAACGCGCTCTCGCGACGAGGACGATCGTCGCGGCGAGCGGGATCACGAGCACGTAGAGCGACAGCTCCGCGACGTGCCACCAGAGGTAGTCGAGGGTCTCCCGCAGGTCGTAGGAGACCTCGCCGACCGGCGAGTAGGCGCCGAGGAGGTTGCCGACGGCGAGCTGCACCCCGAGCACCACGACCACACCCGCGGCGACGATCCCGTAGAGCCAGCGGTACCGCGAGACCGTCGCCCCGAGCGGCCGCCGCTCGAAGACCGCCAGCACGAAAGGCGCCAGAAGGACGGCGAGCGCGACGGCGAGCGCCTGCACGCGCGTGGCGAACGCGACACCGACGAGTGCGAGTAGAAGAACGACGTTGAGGGCCGTCGGGCGTTCGAGCACCACGACGAGAACGAGCGCGACGAGCAGGAAGAGCGGATAGAAGGCGTTCTCCGTCATCACCGTGCCCGTGTACGCGAGGGACGGGATCGCGACCGCCATCACCGCTCCGAGCAGCGCCAGCCCCTCGCTCGCGACGCGGCGCCCGAGGAAGTAGGTGGGCACCGCGGCGAGCGACATGAGGAAGGCGTTGAGCGTCTTCACGCCCGTGTACGCATCGGGGAGGCTCTCGAAGATCGCGTAGACCGGGCTGATCAGCAGGGGGTAGACGATGCTGTAGCCGGGGTCGGGCTCGCCGCGCAGGAGCGGCTCGCCCGCGTCGGCGATGCCGCGCGCGAGCTCCGACCAGATGACCTCGTCGACGAAGATGAACGGCGCGACGATGTCGCGCGCGAGAACGGCGCGGAAGACCGTCGAGACCGCGACGATCGCCGTCAGCAAGGCCCAGCTCGGGATCCTGCGAAGCGCTCTACCCAAGCTCGACCTCGGCGAGGCGCCGGGCGATCTCCTTCGCCTCGGCCGTCTCCGCCGAGATGCCGACGTCGGCCGCGGCGTGGCTGACCTCGTCGAGGACTGCATCGTCGACTGCGCCGTCGCCGGCCGCGCGTTCGACAGCGGCCGCGTAGAGGTCTGCCACGCGCTCGACGTCATGCTCGCGCCGTGCGAGGTCGGCTGCGTTCGCACCCATCGCGGCTCGGACCTCCGGCCGCGACGCTAGGAGCTCGAGCGCTGCGGTGAGCGTCGCGACCTCGTCCTCGTCCGGCGGGATCGCGAGCGCGACGTCGCGCGGCAGCTCCGAGAACCAGCCGACGTCGCTCACGATCACAGGCTTGCCGAGCGAGAGCCCACGGACGACGCTGCCCGACGTCTCGCCCATCGTGGGATACCGCAGGTTCACGAGCACGTCGCTTCCCGCCATGAGCGACCACAGACGGCGCTCGTCGACCCACGGCTCGCGCACCAGACCGTCGCCGGTCAGCCCGAGGCGCTGCAGCCGCCGGTCGAGATCGAAGCCCGGCGCCGTGGGCCCGACGAGAAGCAACGTGAGATCGGGATGTGCGCGCCGAACGTCCGCGGTCGCGCGGAGGAGCTCCGGAATGCGCTTGCTCGCATTGATCACGCCGAAGCACGCGACCACGGTGCCGCCCGCGACCCGTTCCGGCGCGATCGCCGGCGCCGGCCAGGCCGGATGCGGGACGACGGCGATCGGCCCGGTATACCCCGCAGCGCGCGCCTGATCGCGCACGTACCGCGAGTGGACGACGAGCGCGGTCGCGTGGTCGAGGACGTGCGTCGAGAGCGGGAAGTCGGATGCGCGCGACTCCCAGAGTGCGGGGATCCGCTTGTCCATGACGCCGTACGCCAACAGCCGCCCCGCGACCCCGTGTTCGCGCTCCATGACGTCGAGATACGCCTCGCGGTCGCCGCGCGCGAGCGTCATGCCCGCGACGAGGTGATGGAGCACGAAGTCGTGCAGGACGACCACACCGGGCCGCTTGCGCAGCGCGTCGACGATCCATGCGTGCGCGCTCGGGTCGTTCCCGACGTGGTACAGCGCGGCGTCGGTGCCGCGCGGAGCGCGCTTGCGACCGCGTGGGACGACCTCCACGTCGAGGCGCGCCCGGAGGGCCGGCAGCAGGAGCGCGCTGTAGTCCGAGATGCCCGACTTCTCGGGCGGCATCGGCGAGTAGTACGCGAGCTTCACGCGAGAAGTCTCCCGATCGCGCGATCCCACGTGACTTCCCGCGCGATGGCGTTTCCGGCCCGGCCGTAGGACGCGGCCTCGTCGCGGTGGTCGCGCAGCCAGCCGAGAGCGCGCGCGATCTCCTCGGCGTCCGGCGCGACGACGAGCCCTGTGCTGCCGTCCGAGACCACCTCGAGCGGGCCGCCCGCGTCGGTCGTCGTGAGAACCGGCTTCTCGGAGAGGAACGCCTCGAGCGGCACCATCCCGTAGTCCTCGTCCACGGGCGCGTAGTAGACGGCGAGGCAGCGCGCGTAGAGATCCGCCAGCTCGGCCTCCGACACGCGGCCCGTGAAGTGTGCCCGGCCGTTGAGCCCGCGGTCGTGCGCGAGCCGCTCGAGCCGCTCGCGGTCCGGCCCGTCTCCCGCGATCACGACCTCGAGCCCCGAGTCGCGGGCCGCCGCCTCGATGAGCAGATCGATGCGCTTCGCCCGGTCGAGCCTGTTCACCGAGAGCACGAAGTCCCCGTAGCCCGCGCAGCGGTACTCGAGCTCCTGCGGCGGGTGCGGGAGCACCTCGGCAGCGAGGCCGGTCGACGACTCGAGCCGGGTCGCGACATTGCGCGAGGTCGCGAACACGCGCGTCGCCTCACCGAGCGCGAGGCGGTCGAGCTCCTGCACCTTGCGGCGGAGCGCGCGCTCCTCCGGCGCGTCGCCGAACTGGCCGAGCGGCGTGCCGTCGAGCTCGTACGCCTGCCGGAACTGATGGACGAGCCAGACGCGCTTGTCGGCATGGCGGACGAGGTACGACGGGAACTTGGTCGCGACGACGAGATCGATCTTCCCGCCATCGGCCTCGTCGAGGTCGAGCATGCGCCAGAGGAATGCCTGCGTCAGCACACGCGCGCCGGGATACCACTTGAACGGCACCGAGACGAGGTCTGCCTCGTGCCCCCGCGCGCGGAGCTCGTCGACCAGGCGATCCGTGAAGATCTCGGCACCACCGCGCGCGAACGGCACCTGCGGGCGGCAGACGGCGATCCTCATCCGCGTCCGCGCACGCGGCGGGCGACGAAGCTCGCGCCCTGGTACCCGTACAGGGTCTGGGTGAACCAGGTCGCGGCGCTCCTGCCGACCCCCGGGATGCGGAGGAGCTTCCCTCCGATTCTTCGTGTCGCCATGTCCTCGTAGCCGTCGGCCTGCTCGATCCGGCGGACGACGAGCCCGGCCCGGGCAAACGCCCACAGGTACGAATAGAGCGTGTGCACGTGCTCGTTGATGCCGTACTCGCGCTCCTCCGCCTGGCCCGGTGCTTCACCCGAGCGGTAGACGGCCCGCGTGCCCTCGTTCAGCGCGACGACGTAGCCACCGCGGCGCGTCACCCGAGCCATCTCGCCGACCATGCGGCCGAGGTCGAGCGCGTGGTGCAGTGTGGCGACGCAGTACGTCACGTCGAACGCGCCGTCCTCGAACGGCAGGCTCTCGCCGTCGGCCTGGACGCGGAGGAACGGCCCGGCCTCGCGCTCGTAGAAAGCGCCGCGCCCGAGGCCGATGTTCGGGTCGGCGAGAATGTCCGTCCCGACGTAGGTGCAGCCGGCGGCGATGACGTGGCGGGCTCCCCAGCACTTCGCCGCGCCGACCTCGAGGACGCGCATGCCGGGCTCGAGGAGGCCGAGGAGCAGGTCGAAAGAGTGCTCGTTCGCCTTCCACGTGAGGTCGTCCCAGCCGAGGTCACGGGTCAGATAGGGAAGGGCGGCGTCAACGTGGTCGTCGGGCTCGTACCAGCCCTGGTCACGCGCGATCGCGGCCCACCCCTCGGCTTCGCGCGCCTTCTCGGCCACGCCCGGAACGGTCTCGTCGAGAAGCCTGGGAATGGCGTCGGCAACCGGATATCCCCGGCCGCACCGCTGGCAGGTGAGCTCGTCTCCGCCCTCGAGCCTGCCGCGACAGGTGGGGCAGCGCAGGAGCTCGAGGCCGCGTGCCACGGGTGTGGCGACGGTCACGTGCGCTCCGTCTCGCCTCGGGTGGCGGCCAGCTCGGCTTCGAGCCGGTCGACCTGCTCCTGGAGATCGTCGATCAGGCGAAGGGCAGCGGCGTTGAACGACCGCTGGTCGTACGCGAGCGGCTCGACGTACCAGCGCATGAGCTTGCGCAGCACGGCCTTGACGGGCGTGCCGACGCCACCGCGCCAGCCGGGGCGGAGCCGCAGCGAGCGATCGGCGGAGACCGGCCACAGACGCTCCGCCTCGGCGCGGGCAGCACGACGGTCGCCCTCGTCGCCGCCGACGCGACCGGGGTCCGCCCCCGAGCGCCGCACCTCCTCGCGCAGCGCGCGGAACAGCTCCTCGACGTCGACGTGGGTCGGCTCGGACGAAACCCCTGCAGAATCGCCGTTTTTGGCGTCGCCAGAGGACATCGGGGGATTCTAGCCTGGGCGTATGTCTGACTCGAACGGTGAGTAGGCTGAGAGTGTGCGCGTCGGCCTCTCCCTCCTGACGCTGTCACCCGGCGAGTCCGGTGGCTCCGAGACGTACGCGCGCCAGCTCTTCCGCGCGCTCGGGCGCGTGGGGACGAACGAGTACACCGTGCTGGTACCCGCACGGGCGAAGGACGCGGCGGAAGGCCTCCCTGCGGTCGAGGTGAAGGATCCGCCCGTCGGCACGCGTGGGCCGCTGCGCATCGCGACGATGGCACTCGCGGCCAGGCGCACGAAGGCGGTCACGTCGCACGTGCAGGAGTTCGACGTCCTCCACTACCCACTGACGGTGCCGACGCCGAGCACGAAGGTCCCGACGGTCGTCACGCTCCACGACACGCAGCACCGCGACCTGCCCGAGTTCTTCGGGCCGGCGCGCAAGTCGTTCCGCCGCATCGCGTACGACCGGGCCGCCCGTGGGGCCGCGGCCGTCGTCGTGACCAGCGAGTTCGTGCGCGGGCGCGCCGTCGAGTTGCTCGAGCTCGACCCCGAGCGAGTGCATGTCGTACCGCACGCGATCGACCACTCCGTGTTCAGGACCGGCGGAGAGGACCCGGAGCCGATCATCCTCTACCCCGCCCGGCCCTGGCCGCACAAGAACCACACACGCCTGTTCGAGGCGTTCGCCGCGCTGCGCCCGACACGGCCGCAGCTTCGCCTGGTCCTCACCGGCGCCGGCCTCGACCGGCTCGAGCCTCTCCCCGAGGGCGTCGAGAACCTCGGCTCCGTCCCGGCCGAGCACCTCGCCTCCCTGTACCGACGTGCCGCATGCCTCGTGTACCCGAGTCTGTACGAGGGCTTCGGGCTGCCGCTGCTCGAGGCGATGGCGTGCGGGTGCCCCGTCGCGGCCTCGAACGCGGGCGCGATCCCGGAGGTGGCCGGTGACGCGGCCGTCCTCTTCGACCCGACCGACGTCGAGGCGATGGCCGCCGCGATGCTCGAGGCCGACAGCCGGCGCGAGGAGCTCCGCGAGCGCGGACTCGTGCGCGTGGCCGGCTACACGTGGGACGAGTCTGCGCGCCGGCACGACGACGTCTACCGCGTGGCGCGCTCGAGCGAAGCCCCCGTCTAGCCTCGCACGGTGCGGGTCGGCATCAGCCTGCTGACGCTCGTCCCACGGATCTCGGGCGGCAGCGAGACGTACGCGCGCGAGCTCGTCCACTCGCTCGGCCGGGTGGGCGAGCACTCCTACCGCGTCCTGCTGCCGTCGATCGCCCGTGACGTCGAGGGCCTTCCGGCCGAGGTCGTCGGCGAGTACCGCGCGTCGACGTCGATGCCGGGGCGGATCGTCGGGATGAGTGAAGGGATCGCGCGTGGGCGTCGTCTGCGCCGACGGCTGCACGGGCTCGACGTCGTGCACTTCCCACTGACGGTGATGATCCCTCGCCTCGCGACGCCTCCCGCCGTGGTCACCGTGCTCGACCTCCAGCACGAGCTCCTTCCGCAGTTCTTCTCGCGCGCGGAGCGCGCGTACCGGCGAGCCGTGTACGGCTGGTCGATCCGGAAGAGTCGCCTCGTCATCACGATCTCGGAGCACGCCGCCGAGGCCGTCAGCGAGCGCTACGGCATCGCGGAAGACCGCGTGCGCCCCATCCATCTCGGCCTCGACCACGAGGTCTTCACGCCGGCCGAGGTGCAGCGCGAGCCCTTCCTCGTCTACCCGGCGCGCGCGTGGCCGCACAAGAACCACGAGCGCCTCTTCGCCGCCTTCGCTGTCCTCCGCGAGCGCCGGCCCGACCTCGAGCTCGTGCTCACGGCGTACGAGGGCCCGACGCCGGTGGGCGTCCGCTCGCTCGGGCACGTGTCGCGCGAGAAGCTCGTGGAGCTGTACCGCAGCGCCTCCGGTCTCGTGTTCCCCAGCCTCTACGAAGGCTTCGGCCAGCCGCCGATCGAGGCGATGGCCTGCGGCTGCGCCGTCGCAAGCTCGAACGCCGCGTCGCTTCCGGAGGTCTGCGGCGACGGGGCGCGGCTCTTCGACCCGATGTCGGTCGAGGACATGCTCGCGGCGATGGAGGAGATCCTCGAGCGGCCCGCCGAGTGGAGCGCCAGGGGAATCGCGCGCGCTGCGCGGTTCTCGTGGGAGAGAACGGCGCGATTGCACGACGACGCCTACGCTGCCGTAGCGAATGCCGACGCTCACTGACCGACTTCGCGAAGCCCCTCCCGGCATCCACGGAGCGGGCGACGAGTACTGGGGCCTCGCGTGGCCCGCGCTCGAGTGGCTCGAGGCCGAGCTTCGACCCGGCATGACAACGCTCGAGACAGGCTCCGGCGCGAGCACGATCGTCTTCGCCGCGGCCGGCACCGACCACACCGCCGTGACGCCCGACGCCGCGGAGGAGGGGCGCGTGCGCGATGCATGCCGCGAGCTCGCGGTCTCGAGCGATCGCGTCGCGTTCGAAGTCGGCTTCTCGCACGACGTCCTCCCCCGCCTCTCCGGATCGCCACTCGATCTCGTCCTCCTCGACGGCGCGCACGGCTTTCCCTATCCGATCCTCGACTGGTGGCACGTCGGGCCGCGGCTCGCCGTCGGCGGCCGAATCCTCATGGACGACGCCTACATGCCTCCGGTCACCGGGGTCGTCGACCACGCCCAGCACTCGCGGGCCTGGGAGGTGGAGCGCTCGGTCGGCTACCGCACTGTCGTCCTGCGCAAGGTCGCCGACGAGCTGCCGCCGTTCGACTGGGAGGGCGAGCGTGTCGGCGGACACATGACGTTCCGCTACCTGCCTCCGACCGAGCGGGCGGTCGCATCGGCGCGCCACCGTGTCTTCAGCACCCGAGCCGGTCTCGCGCTCGTCAAGGCGTACCGCCGAGGCTCCGGCCTCAGCTGGCGGAAGACGGGTTAGCGAAGCGCGCGGAGGTAGGACCAGGACGCCGTGAGGCCGCGTGGCCGGACGAGCGCTACGAGCGCTACGTACAGAACGAGCCCGACGAGCGCGCCGACGAGGCCACGCGAGACGAGGCCGGCCGGAAGGAAGGCGGCGCAGGTCAGCGCCGCGATCGAGACGGCCGCGACGGCGACTCCGCGCAGCCCTCGGCCGGCGGCGTCGAGCTGCCAGAGAAGCGCGGCGAGGACGACGAACGACGAGACGGCGAGTGATACCGCGAGCCCGTCCAGCTCGAAGAGCTCCACCCCGATCCAGGCGAGCCCGAGCTGGGCGACGAGCGCGGCGAGGCCGATCCACGGTAACGCTCGGAGGCGACCCGCGACGAAGGCGAGCGGGAAGGTCACGTTGACGCCGACGGCCGCAACGATCCACGCGGAAAGGACGACGATCAGCCGGGTGACCTCGTTGCCCACCTCGGATCCGTAGGCGTCGCCGAGCACCCCCTCGACGAGGGAGGCGCCGACGAGCGCGAGGGCGCCCACCGCGGCGCCGACGACGACGAGCGCCACCCAGCTCGACGCCACGACGTGCCGCGCGACAGCGGTAGCCGTGAGCTCGACGCGGGACAGCGGCACCGAGGAGACGAGCCCGATCGAGAACGCCGTGATTCCGGCGAGCGTCGTCGCCGCGAGATACGCGTATCCGAAACTCGTCACCGCACCCGATCCGAGCCGTCCGGCGAACGGGATCGAGACGACGTACGCGAGCTGGAGCGACAGCGGGATTGCCGCGGCAGCGACGAACATCGCCAGCCGCCGGTAGAGCGGCTCTCCCGCCGGACGCGCGGCGGCTGCCGGCATGGCGGCTCGGCGCGCCTTCCAGGCGAGCGCCACGAGCGGGATGAGGAGGCCGACGAGCGCCGTGACGGCCATCCCTCTCGAGACGGCCACGATGCCGTCCTCGTCCGTGCGCGCGAAGATGTACGCCAGCCCGGCCGCGCTCCCGAGCGCGTAGCCGAGAGCCGGGGTCGCGTAGTCGTCGAGCGCAGCGAACGTGCTCGCGGCGAGGCCTGTGAAGAGGTGTGCGACGGCGGCCGGAAGAACCCAGGCCAGCGCCTCGGCGCACGCGTCACTCGCGACCTCGGAAGAGTCACCTGTCAGCAACACCGCGAGCGGATCGGCCGCGAGCAACGCGACGAGGACGAGGGGCAGCCCGACGAGGCCGAGCGCGGTGGCGAAACCGGCCGCAGTGGAGGCAAGCCGCCGATCCTCCCGGGCGCGTGCGAGCGACGGCAGCACTGCGACTCGGATCGCCTGCGATGCCGTCACGACGACGACGAACACACCGTAGGCAGCGAAGAATCCGTCCGTCTCGTCCGTGCGCCCGAACTCCCGCGCGATGAGCACGCCGACGAGCGCCGCGAAGCCGCTCACGACGAGGAGCGACGTCGCCGTCAGCGCCGCAGGCCCGAGCGAGCCCAGGCCGGACGAGTCTGTACGCTTGCTCACCGACGCGGAGCGTACGGACCATGCCGAACGACACTCTCTGGACAGACGACGCGCTCGACGCCCTTCGCGAGGACGTCGGCGAGCACTACAAGGGCCGAACCGTCCTCGTCACGGGCGCCGACGGCTTCATGGGCTCCCATCTGACGGACGCGCTGGTCGGTCTCGGAGCGACCGTGCACGCGTTCGTGCGCGCCACCTCGAGCGGCGCGCTGAACAACATCGGACACCTGCGCAGCCAGCTGAAGATCCACTTCGCCGATCTCACGGACCGCACGTCGGTCGACTACCTGATGCGCGAGCTGAAGGAGACGGCGAGCGACCGCCCGTACGTCTTCCACCTCGGTGCGCAGGCCCACGTCGGCGAGTCGTGGCACCGGCCGTACGAGACCATCGCGGCCAACGTAATCGGGACGCTGAACCTCCTGCAGTCGGTCGTCGACACGGGCCTCGAGCTCGAGAAGTTCGACACGGCGGGCACCTCGGAGGAGTACGGAAACGTGCGCGAGTCCGTGACCGACCATCACGACTTCGACGAGAAGGGCGGGCTGATCCTCCACGAGCGCTCGCCGATCAACCCGAAGTCGATCTACGCCACGGCGAAGGTCGCCGCCGACTTCCTGACGATGAACTACCACGACGCGTTCGGCGTCCCCGGCGTCGTCACGCGCATGTTCAACAACTACGGCCCGCGACAGAACCCCCGCTACGTGACCGGGACGATCATCACGCAGGCGCTGACACGAGAATCGATCGAGCTTGGCGCGCTCGATCCTCTCCGCGACTTCTGCTTCTGCACCGACGGCGTGCGCGGGCACCTCACGGTCGCCGCGCACGGGACGCCGGGCGACGTCTACGTCTACGGGCAGGGCACGAACATCTCGATGGGAGACTGGGTCGACCTCATACTCCGCGTCGGCGAGGCCGAGGGCTTCTGGCCCGGCGACCGCGAGATCGTCACGACTGCCTCCCGGCATCGCCCCGGCTCGAGCGAGGTGATGGCGCTCCGCGTCGGACACGAGAAGCTGACCGCCGAGACGGGCTGGCAGCCGCTCGTCTCGTGGGAGGAGGGCGTCCTGCACACGATCCGCTGGTACGCGGAGAACCGCGAGCGCTGGATCGGGCGCGTCGACTGGCTGCCGACCGGCTCGCCACTCACGACCACGTGAGCCGCGTCCTCGTCACCGGCGGTGGCGGCTTTCTCGGCTCGCACCTCGTCGAGCGCCTCGAGGGAGATGGGCACGACGTCGTTGTCGCCCGCAGCGCCGACCACGACCTGACGTCGATGGACGACACGGCTCGCCTGTTCGGCGAGGCCGACGCCGAGCTCGTCTTCCACCTGGCCGCCGAGGTCGGCGGGATCGGCGCGAACCGCGCGAACCCCGGGCGCTACTGGTTCGCGAACCTCGCCATGGGCGCCAACGTGCTCGAGCAGGCGCGTCTGCACTCGACGCCGAAGCTCGTCATCGTCGGGACCGTCTGCGCCTACCCGAAGTTCGCCCAGGTGCCGTTCTCCGAAGACGACCTGTGGGACGGCTACCCGGAGGAGACCAACGCGCCGTACGGCGTCGCCAAGAAAGCGGTGCTCGTAGGCGCGCAGGCGTACCGCGACCAGTACGGGCTCGACGCGATCTTCCTCCTCCCCACCAACCTGTACGGGCCGCGCGACAACTTCGACCTCGAGACGTCACACGTTATTCCCGCATTGATCCGCAAGATGGTCGAGTCCGACGGCGAGGTCGTGTTGTGGGGCGACGGCTCGCCCACGCGGGAGTTCCTCTACGTCGACGACTGCGTCGAAGGGCTCGTGCTGGCGTCGCATCGCTACGACGGCCCCGACCCGGTCAACCTCGGAGCCGCTCGCGAGATCTCGATCCGTGAGCTCGCCGAGCTGATCGCTGACATCACGGGGTTCTCGGGCACGATCACGTGGGACACGGAGAAGCCGAACGGACAGCCTCGGCGAAGCGTAGACGGCTCGAGGGCACGCGCGCTCTTCGGTTTCGAGGCGCAGACCCCGTTGCGCGAGGGAATCGAGCGCACCGTCGCGTGGTACCGCTCGGCCGTCGTCGGTGTCGGTAGCCGCTAGTACGGCGAGTGCGGCCCGCTTCGGCGGGCGAACGATCGACCGGTTGCTCGAGCGGCCACGCACGGTGGTCGGATCCCTCGCCGGGCTGCAGATCGCGGCCACGCTCGTGTTCGCGCTGAGGACAGAGCACAACGGCTGGGTGTGGTTCCAGGGCGGCGACCAGATCTGGCTCGCGACGCAGGGGTGGCTGCTCGGACAGCTGGAGCTTCCTCCGACCGAGCTCGGATACGTCTGGTCGTACGCGCTCACGCCGATCATGTGGGTCACGGGGCCGACCTACGTGCAAGCGCTCCCGCCGATGGTTCTGCTGCAGGTGCTGGTGCTCGGCCCGATCGCCCTGCTCTGCATCTACGACCTCGCGAGCCGGATCGGCGGGCGGCTGCTCGGATACTGGGCGTCGCTCCTCTGGATCGTTGCGCCGTTCGCAGCGATCCCGCTCTTCGTCGACCGCTACCAGGAGCGCTGGGAGCAGTTCTTGCCCCAGGCCCTGGGCCTGACCGCGTTGTCGGACTATCCCTCGATGGTGCTCGTCCTTGCCGCCGCCGTGTTCGTCGTGCGCTCCCTCGACACGCAGCACGTCCACGACGCCGTCCTCGCAGGGCTCCTCCTCGGTGCCGCGGCTGCGATGAAGCCGCCGAACCTGCTGATGGGAGTCGGTGCCGTGCTCGCCTACCTCGTAGCGCGTCGCTTCAAGAACGGCATCGCATTCGGTGCCGCGATCGTCCCGTCGCTCCTCGTCCTCTCGTTCTGGAAGGAGAAGGGACTCGGTGGGATCCCGGGTCTGAGTCTCGAGGAGACGCGGCTCGCAATGGGCGCGGCGACCACGGCGATCTCCGTCGACCTCGACAGCTACGTCGAGCTGAACGTCGACCACTGGCTCACGCAGATGGACGCGATCCGCGAGGTGTTCTTCAGCGTGCGCGTCGCGCAGTGGGCACCGTTCGCAGGACTCCTGGCGGTCGTGCGCGTACGCCGCGGGGGAATCGGCGCGCTCCTCGCCGGGTGGCTCGGAGCGTTCCTCCTGGTGAAGGGGTTCTCGACGCGCGCCACGATCGACTCTGGCTCCTTCTGGCGCCTGCTCATGCCAGCGTGGCCCGCGTACCTACTCCTCTTCGCGTCCATCCCGCTGCTCGTGCCGACCCTCGCGCGGAGGCTCGGTGAGCGCGTCCGTACGCCCACGTCCCCGCCGGTCGCGCTCCGCTGGATCGCCGTCGCTGCGGTTCTCACGGTCGCCTTGCCCGCGGTCGCGATCGCCGCCGCGTCGCCGGTCGACGGACCGGATCACGCGCTGACGCAGGACGACGCCGGCAACTTCATCCTGACCGCAGTCGACGAGGGCGTGGCACTCCGCGTCGACCGCGGCCCCGACGGCAACCGCTTGACGTGGGACGACGGCCCCTGGCGCGCGGACGTCTTCTATCGCGTGTATCGCACGGAAGGCGCAGATGCCGAGTGCGAGAACACCGATGGCCATCCGGCCCAGTCGTGCTACTTCATCGGGACGCTGCTCGAGTCGGTGAGCGAGAACGAGTACCTCGACGCGGGCGGCCCGGCGGGGGCCACGTACCGGATCGGCGTCGGGACGAACTGGATCGGGGATCCGGCCCTCGGGGACGTGTTCGCGTTCAGTCCGGCGGCGGTGGCACCCGGCTGAGCTTCTCCTCGAGGAGCGCGATCCTCTGGGTGAGGTCGACGTTCTCGTCGGTCAGCCGCGAGATCACCGTCGAGTAGTGGAGGAGCACGAGGAAGATGAACAGCGTCGCGACGGCGAACAGCACCGCCGGTGGATACCCAGTGACGCCGAACCATCCCGCCAGCGTGTTGAGGCCCTCGCGCCAGACCGAGAGCACCAGCAGCACCACGCCGGTGGCGAGCCACAGGAGCGCGTAGCGCTCCTTGAGCCGGCGCCCGCGGACGAGCTCCACGACGACGAGGATCAGGATCAGCGAGGCGACGGCCCCCGCGATCGACGCGCGGATCGGGGTCACCGTCGAACCGTTTCGAGACGGGGATATCGGCGCAGGCTGGCGACGAGCAGGGCGAGCATGACCTTGACGATGTAGTAGAGCGACCGGACGAACGTGATCGAGGACGTCCCCGTCTCCCGCTCACGCATCTGCACCTGTACCTGCGTGAGCCGCAGGCCGCTGCGCAACGCGACGAGCGTGGCCTCGACCTCCGGATAGTCGTGCGGGTACTCGACCGCGAACAGGTCGATCCCGGCCCGGCTCAGCGCGACGAAGCCCGATGTGGTGTCCGTGACCCGCTGCCCGCCCAGCAACGAGACGAGGCGCGCGAAGATGCGGATACCCAGCCGCCGGGCGAACGGGGCGCGATAGGTGCCGCCGGGCTCGACGAACCGCGAACCGATGACGATGTCGGCGGTGCCAGCGCGGATCGGCCCGAGGAGCTTCACGATCTCCGACGCGTCGTGCTGCCCGTCGCCGTCGAGCCGCACCGCGATCTCGAAGCCCTCGTCGCGCGCGTACCGGAGGCCGGTCTGAACGGCACCGCCGATTCCGACGTTGAACAGCAGCCGGAGCACCGTCGCGCCCCGTTCCTCGGCGACCTCGGCCGTGCGGTCCGTCGAGGCGTCGTCGACCACGACGACCGTCGCGGCAGGATCGAACGCCTTGATCTCGTCGATCACCCGCCCGATCGCGCCTTCCTCGTTCCACGCGGGCACGACCGCGACGAGCGGTGTGTCGATCACGCGGTGACCCCGGCCTCGAGCCCGACCAGGCCGAGCAGCCGGCGAGCCCGGTGCGCATACGTGTGCTCGTCGAGCACGCGCTCGCGCGCGAGCCGGCCCATCGCCTCCGCCTGCCCCGGATCCGCGACGAGCTCGCGGTACGCGGCGAGGGCCTCCTCCGCGCTCTCCACGACGA
>DASQLF010000132.1:0-10301 GCA_035630135.1 Gaiellaceae bacterium | reverse complement strand
CGGATGTGAACCACGCGATCCGCGATCTCCGTGGACGCGGGATCGTGACTCACCAGAAGCGCGGACGATCCCTCCTCGGACACGAGCTCGGCCAGGAGCGCGAGCACCTCCCGCGCCGAGCCCTCGTCGAGGTCGCCGGTTGGCTCGTCCGCGATGAGCAGCCGGGGACCGTTCGCGAGCGCGGCGCAGAGCGCGATGCGCTGCTGCTCGCCGCCCGACAGCTCTCGCGGAAGCGCGTCGGCCCGGTCGAGGAGCCTGACGCGCTCGAGGAGCTCCCGCGCTCGCACAGCCGCCTGCTCCGTCGGCACCGACGCGAGGGAGAGCGGTAGCGCGACGAGCTCCTGCGCGGTGAGCTCGCCCTCGAGCGCTCGCCAGTAGTGCTGGTCGGCATAGCCGAGGACGTCGCGCCGATAGGCACCGAGTTCGCGAGCCGATGCGTTCGGAACGTCGGTTCCGGCCACGACCAGCGAGCCGGCGGATGGGCGGGCCAGCCCGGCGAGCACGCGCATGAACGTCGTCTTCCCCGACCCGCTCGGGCCGAGCACGACGCAGATCTCCCGCTCCTCCACCGAGAGCGTGAGGCCCTGCAGCGCCGCCACGCCGCCGGTCTGCGAGGGGTAGACGGCGAAGAGCTCGCGTGCGTCGACGAGCGGTGGCATCAGTCGGTCTCCCGATACGCAGGCCCGCGCTCGCCCGCGAACGCGTGACGCGTGGCCGCTCCGACCAGCAGGGCGGCAACGACCCCGAAAGCCGCGACACCGCACGCCAGCAGGAGGGGATCCACGACGACGGCGAGAGGCGGCTCCGCGTCGCCGCCGCGAGCCGTGACGGTCACCACGCGGGTGACGAGCAGGAGTAGCGCGAGTCCGGTCATGATCCCGCCCACGAGCCCGACCGCGGAGACGGTCGCCGCCCGTGCTCGCACAACGCTCCTCAGAAACGCCGGCGTGGCGCCCTGCGCCTCGAGGTCGAACTGCTCGCCGCTGTCGTCGCGCAGCTCCGAGCGCACGGCGAGCGTGAGACCGAGCGCCGCGAGGAGGAGCGCCACGGCGGCCGTGCCGACGAGCGCGAGGAGCGTCCCGTACGCCAGCGGGTCGCGGCGCGCCTCGTCCTCCACGTCGGCGCGCACGGTGGCCTCCAGCACGCGGAACGGCGACTGCACGAGCCCGTCGGCGACCTCGCCGGAGCGCTCGGGCGCGACCTCGAGCCAGACCTCGTTCTCACGTGCCGCGCCGGGAGAGGCCGTGTTGACGGCTGTCCCGAGTGCGACGCGGTCGCCGATCACGACATCGTCCGTCGTGCCTGGGAACCGGTCGACCGTTCCCACGACGCGCACAGCCACGGACCCGCCGCCCACCTGCAGGGGAACGACCTCGCCGACACCTCCGGCGAGCTCGGCGAGCCGCGGCGTGACGAGTACGGCGGGCGGTGCGGCATCGGTCGGTTGCGCAGCGCGCAGGCCGGAGCTGCGAAGCAGGGTCAGGGGCACACGGACCCGCACCCCCGCCGGGGTCTCGACGATCGTGGAGCCGCCGACCGAAACCCAGTTCCGGAGCCGCCGTGCCTGCGGACCGGCCAGGGAGACCGTGGCGACGAAACCCGTGCCCGCATCCGCGCCGCCCTCGATCAGCCGAGGCGGCGGAACGATCTCGAGGGAGGTCAGGAGCGACCCGGCCGGTGCGGCCGCGGACAGGGTGGTCGCTGCGCGTGCGTCCGCCTCGCCCAGCTCGATCCTCCTGAAAGCGCCGCCGGGAGTGCGCACGACCGCCGCGAGGGAGACGAGACCTGGCCCTACCCTGAACGAGATCCGGCCGTCCGGGAGATCGAGTCCGCGCAGTTCGGCAGGGGCGTCGGTCTCCACGAGCGCCGCCAGCTCGGACCGCCCTCTCCCGTCCGTCCACTCGTCGCGCCAGATCCCGAGCTCCTCGATGGCTGCGCGGTCGAGACCGAGGACGGTGACCCCACTCACGCGCTCGGCGCGCCCCACGCCGGCCGTGATGCGCAACACCGGACGAGCTGCGCCGCCCTCCCCCGCGAGCGCCTCGAACCGCTCGATCGGCGCCGCGTCGAACACGCGGACGAGGTTCTGGAGGCTCTCGCGGACGACCACGTCGTGCGGCACGGCGAACGCCGCCTGCTCGCGGTCGCCGCGGGTCAACGTCGCCCGGTACCCCTCGGCGAGCAGCGCGACCGCGAACGCGATCGTCAGGAATGCAACGCTTGCCACGGCTGCACCCGGCCCCCGCGCAAGCCCGACGGCGGCGAGCCGTGATGCCAGCCGCCGTGAGCCGCGATCGGCACGGAGTCGCGCGAGCACGGGAAACACCCGCGCGACCGCGAGGGCTGCACCGATCGCGACGAGCCCGGGCATGAGGAGGAGCAACAGCGCGGGTCCCTCTCCGCGCGCGAGCTGCTCCTCGTCCGCCGCGCCCCCGACGAGCGCCACCACCACGATCACGGCGACGAGCGACAACGCCACGTCGAGTGCTCCCAAGCGCGCGCCCTCACGAGTCGGCAGCGACACCGTGATCCACACGAGCAGCGCGGCGACGACGGCCGCGGCGACGGCGAGCACGAGCCCGAAGGGTGAGAGCACGCTCTCGCGAAGCACGGCCGCGACAGGGGCCCCGGCGACCGCCGCGACCAGCGCTCCTACGCCGATTCCCACGATCCAGCCGAGCACGACGCCGGCGAACGCGACCGCGCCCGACTCGACGCCGGTCAGCATCCACAGCTGCCAGCGCTGCGCGCCGAACCACGTGAGGCGCCGCCTGGCCGCCTCGAGGTCGCGCCGCATTCCGCGCGCGGCCAGGATCGTGAAAGCCAGGAGGAGTGCGGCGCCCTCGCCGCCCACCAGGAGCAGGCGCGTCCCGGCGACTTCCGCCGAGCGCTCGGCCTCGCGCAGCTCCTCGACGGGAACATCGACGCCGAACGACGTCGAGCGCTCGGTGAGTTCGAGCCGCGCTCGCTCGCTGCGATCGACGAGTCGCTCGACGTCCCACAGCCGAGGAGCACCCGGCGCAATCGGCCAGACCCACGCGTAGGTGCGATAGGTGCGCGCGAGCACCGGAGCCTTCGCGAGCGCCTCACGGCCCTCGGCGACGACGAGTGGCGGCGGAGCGGGCCGATGGTACTCGGCCGTCTGCCCGAGCTCCGGCGGCACCGTGGCATCGGCGACGGCCGCATCGTCCGACAGAAGGAAGTCGCCGTACAGCTGGCGCGAGGTCAGACTCGCCTCGCCGACCTGCACGAGGCGAAGACCCGGCGCGTTCGGCAGCGCCCCACGCCCGCGCAAGCGAAGCACCTCGCAACGAGCGGGCGTGCACTCGCGCGGAAGACGGCCCGACCGTAGGACGACGTGCTCCGCGACGCCGTCCGCCGCCGTCAGTCCGACGAACCGCCCGGCGATCGTGCTCTCCCGAAAGAGGACGAGCGGGGTCGGCCCTTCGAGCCCGATGTCGTCGAACACGTTGCCCACCGCGTCGTCGAGGGAGTCGAGCTCCTCACTCGAGCCACCCGGGATGCCGAACCAGGCCGCACGCACCGATCGCTCCGACGCAGGCACTCGCTCGATCGCCTGCGCCGTCGAGCGATCGGCGGCGACGGTGACGCCGGCCAGCACCCCCGCGAGCACGGCGGTCGCCACGACGAGCCCGAGCACGGCCATGAGCGCCCCACTGTCGCGCCGGCGCAGGCGCTTCCAGGCGAGTTCCACGACGACCGTCGCCGACCTCACTCCGCGAGCCTCCGGCGGCTGCGGTACGCCTTCGTCTTCGTGCGGTTGCCGCAGATCGACATGGAGCACCAGGTCGACGACGCGTTGCGGGAGGCGTCGTAGAAGAGCCAGCCGCAGTGCGGCCCGGGGCACGACTTGAGTCGCCTCCACGCACCCGACGACTGTGCCTCGAAGACGCGCGAGACGATCTCGGCGAGCGCCCCGTTCACGCCGTCGGCAGCCGGCTCCAGACGAACGTCGCCGCGTTCTCCGAGGCAAAACCGCAAGGGAGTCTCGGCCGCGATCGACGCGAACTCCGCGCGAAGGGCCTCGTCCGACTCCGCGCGGCGTGTGTTTCGCTTCGCGAGCTCGCGCAGAACCTCGCGAAGTGCTCGTGCGCGGACGAACGCGCTCGCGTCGACGGTGTCTCCGTCCGCCACCAGCGCGCGCGCCCGCAGCCAGCTCGCGAGTGCGTCGGGCGTCGCGAGGTCGTCGACCGCCCACACCGGAATCTCGGAGTTGACGAAGTCCTGCACGACATCGAGCGGCGGCGGTGCAGGCGCACGCCCGGCGGGTTGGAACCCTGCTGCCACCGATACCATCCAGGGAGTATCGGCGGTGTCTACGACACCGTCAAGAACCGAACGCCGGTGTCAGCGCCTGACGCCGTGCACGGGGCGGCCCGCGGCCTCCCACGCGTAGTACGAAGCGCTCGGGCCGAACCCGTTCTCGTAGCCCACGATCCGCGGGTTCCGCCCGACCTCCTTCGCGCGCTGTGCGTGCCAGAGCAGGTTCGGGTCGTCGCGCTCCTCCCATACGAGCACGAGATGGGCTGCGGTCATGAAGTCGGCGACGAACGTGCACCCCTCGGCCGGGCACGGGAACGGATCCGTGCGCACGCAGAACCAGCCACTACGGTCGGTGTCGTCGTCGTCTTCCCACAACTCCTCGTCCGACCTGAGGTCGACGTCGAAGAGCGCGGTCGTCCCGCGCCGGAGCTCCGACTCCACGGGGGCACAATAGCCTCGTGCCCGACACCGACCGCCGCGACGCTGCGCTCGTCCTCTCGGGCGGCGGCATCAACGGAATCCTGCTCGAGCTCGGTTTCCTGAAGAGGCTCGCGGAGACGCCGCTGTGGCCGCGGATCGGCTGGATCTACGGCACCTCGGCGGGCGCGCTCGCCGGCGCGATGGCCGCGCTCGACCGCCTGGACGAGCTTGAGAGCTTCCTGCTCGAGCTCCAGCCGCAGGATGCGTTTCGCCCTCGCGCCGTCTGGCAGTTCCCCGGCGGGCTCCACGACTACACGCTGCCGAAGACGGTCGCAGACCGGATCGGCTCGCCCGCCGAGCTCGGTGACGTGCTCGCGCGCTCCGACGTCGAGCTCGTCGTCTACGCCACCGACGTGGGCGATAATCCCGCGGGCGACGAGGCGCGAGACTTCGAGCTCGCCTACGGCTCGCACACGACGAACCCCGAGACCATGGGCCGAGCCGTCCTCGCCTCCGCCGCGATCAGCGGTCTCGTACTGCCGATCCAGCTCGAGGGCCGGATCGCGACGGATGGTGGGTGGGTGCGCAACTTCCCCTTCGAGGCCGCGTACCGCAATCCGGAGGTCGCGGCCATCGCGGCTCTTCGCTACGTCCCGAGCTATCCGCCGACGACGTCCGCCTACCTCGAGCGGACACGGGAGCGCCTCGAGCGCTTTCGCGCCGTTCCACCCGTCAGGGCGCTGCTCGCCGAGGTGCGGCTCGCGCAGGAGCGCGCGTCACGCGGCGAGCCTGCGCACTACGGCGAGCTGATCGTCCGACTCATGCGCGTCGCGTTCGCCCGAAACGCGGTCGTCGAGGAGCGCATCGCCAGCGAGCGCGACACCTCCGTGGAAGAGCTCCGCAAGCTCAGGGAAGACGTGCTCGAAGTGGCTGTCGCCGCGGCACCACCCTGGCGGCGGCGAGCCCTCCGCGCCGAGCTCGAGGCGCGTTTCTCCGCCGCGCGGTTCCCCTTCCGGCACGACCGCCACGTGCCCGCGGTCGTCGTGCGCGCGACGTCCGGCGAGCTGAACCTGGACGCGAGCTTCAAGGCGGAGAGCGACTGGCCACTCGAGGTCAAGAGGGCCTTGATCGACCGCGGATACGCGCTCACGGACGAGGCGCTCGCCAAGACGAATCTCGCGGACGTCGAGTCGAAGCAGTAACGCGGTCGCGACAGCGAACGCCTTCCAGGGATCGTCGCAGGCAAGGAAGGTCGGCAAGGAGTCCGGGCAGGCGGTCGGACTCCTTGCCGATGGATTGAGCAGGCCCCGGAAGCACCGGGGCCGTGCTCGCGGCTAGCCCTGGGGGGAAGAGGGCTGCCGACCGAGCGTGACGGTCACGCTCTGCTTGGATGCGTTGCGATAGATGACGAGAGTCACCTTGTCTCCGGGCTTCTTGCCGGAGATCGCATCGCGAAGCTGCTCGATCGAGGTGATCTGCTTGCCGTCGAACGCGACGATGATGTCGCCGCCGAGGACGTAGCTCTCGCCGGCAACGACGACCTCACGCTCGCCTCCTTGCAAGCCCGCCTTGGCGGCGGCGCTGCTCGAGGTGACGTCCTCGACGACAACACCATGCTCGACCGGCAGGTTGTACGTGTCGGCCACGTCCTCCGCCACGGCCTGCCCGCGGATGCCGAGGTAGGCGTGGGCGACGCGGCCCGTCCGGAGGATCTGGGCGACGACGTCCTTGACCGTGTTCACCGGCACGGCGAACCCGATCCCGACGTTGCCCGTCGCGCTCGTCCCGGTGCCGGTCTCGATCTGGGTGTTGACGCCGATCACCTCGGCGCGCGCATTGAGCAGCGGGCCGCCGGAGTTGCCCGGGTTGATCGGCGCGTCGGTCTGGATGACGTGGTCGATCGTGAACCTGTTCGGCGCCTGGATGAGGCGCTGCAGCGCGCTCACGATTCCCGACGTGACGGTGCGGTCGAGCCCGAACGGGTTGCCGATGGCCACGACCGGGTCACCCACGAGGACGGCATCGGAGTCACCCATCGGCAGAGGGGTGAGCGCGCTTGCCGCCGTGTCGACCCGGAGGACGGCGAGATCCGTCGACGGATCGGTGCCGACCACCTCGGCCTGCACCGTGTCGCGGTTCGAGAAGCTCACCGTGACGGCGCCCGCATCACGGACGACGTGGTAGTTCGTGACGATGTGACCGGACTTGTCGATGACGAAGCCCGAGCCGAGTGCAGAAGACTGCGGCACACTTGGAAGCGGAGAGCTCCCGGGAGCGAGACTCGGATCGGTCGAGGTGGAGTTCGAGCTCGCGTTGATCCGCACGACACCCGAAGCAGCGCGCTCGTAGATCTGGTTGACGCTCATCCCGTCGGCGGACGCGGGGGCGAGTCGCGGTGACGCCGTCGCCGAGGTCTCCGTGACGACCGTTGTCGTCGAATCGAGACCGCCGAGCCCTGCAACCGCGCCGACCGCGACGAGGCCCCCGAGGAGCGCCGAGCCGACGAGGGCGGCAACGATCGACAGCGTGCGTGGCGGCGCCATGACCGTTTGGTTATAGACCGGGTCGAAAGTAGGTCGGGTTGCCACCGGTTTAAGCACCCGTTGCGTGCCGAACGCGGTGATTCAGGCGACGAGGACGCCGGTCACGTACATCACGGCGATTCCGAGCAGGAAACCGCCGATGACGTGACCCGACCGCAACCCGCCGGGCGCGTTGCGCACGACGTAGCGCCCGACCTCGACCACGACCTGGAACGCCGCGCCGGCGCCGATCGCGAAGAACAGCGCGATGAGCACGTCGCTCGACGTGTAGCCGCCGACCCACGCGCCGAGGACGGTCGGCGCTCCGGCGATCAGCGCGAGGCCGGCGAGTGCGAGCAGGGTGACCTTGGTCTTCGCGACGGGCGTCGCGATTCCGAGCCCTTCGGTCACGTTGTGAATCATGAATCCGACGATGAGGAACGCGCCGAGCTGGAGCTCGCCGATGGCGAAGGACGCGCCGATCGCGAGGCCCTCACCGAGGTTGTGCAGCCCGATGCCGATCGCGACGAGCAGGGCCAGCGTGAGTCCGGTCGCGGCCGAGCCGCGTGTGAGCCGACTCGAGAGCGCAGTCATCCCGAGAAAGCTGAGCGCCACGCCGAGGAGGACGAGGCCCGACCCGCCGAGCGAGGCGGGCAGGCCCGCCTGTAGCTCGAACGCCTCGAACAACGCCTCGACCCCGAGGAAGGACAAGAGCCCGGCCGTGAAGGCCATGAACGCGGACAGCCAGACGGGGCCTGCCTGCCGAAGCGCCGGAAGCCAGAGCAAGCCGAGCGCGACCGGCAGCACACCGACGAGCACGCCGATCAGCGCGTAGCCGAGAAAGCTGTCGACCGACGGCTGTGGCGTCTCGATCGCGGCCGGAATCTCCTCGACGGTCTCGATCCCGCTGTGGCTCGTCACGCCGACGGTGATCGGCTCGCCGTCGACCCAGTCGTACGGCACCACGACGGTGCTCGAGCGAAGCCTTCCGATCGTCGTCGCCCCGTCGACCGTGAAGGGGACGATCGCGTCGTCGACATTGACGTTCGCGATCGTGAGGTCGTCGGGCTGCGGGTTGCGAACCGTGATCCGGATCTCGCCCGGAGAGAACTCGACCCGTCTGATGTCGAACTCGTCGGCGGGCGGAGGGTTCGTACCGACCAGCTCTGCGAGCGAGGTGCCGCTCGTGACGACGGCGCCGACGGCAATCGCGAGCAGAAGGACGGGAACGACGGCCCAGACGCGCCAGTCGAGCCGGCTGCGACCCGGTGCCGCCGACTGAGCTTCCATCAGTCGACCACCTGGAAGTACCCCATCCAGCCGAGCTCGGCGAACTCCGACTGGTGCGCGTGGAACATGAACGTTCCCGTGTTCGCGAAAGAGATCTCGAGCACGCCGCGCTGGCCCTGGCACTGCATCACCGTGTCCGTGTACTCCCAGTTCTCGCCCGTGCCCGTGGGCTGGTAGCGGAAGAAATCCGCGTGCAGGTGGAACGAGTTGATCAGGTCGAACTCGGTGACGTTCACGAGGTAGACCCGCACGAGCTCCGAGCGCTTGACGCGAATCGGATACCTCGCGTAGTAGAACGAGCGGCCGTTGACGGTATAGAAGTTGTTCCCACCGTCGGCGTCCGTGTCGAAGCCGTTCATGACCATCACGAGCTCTTGCGCCGGGGGCCGAGGCTCCTTCGGGTCGATGATGAACGCACCGTAGAGGCCCTTGTGGATGTGCTTCTTGAGCGGAGTCGCGTGGCAGTGGTAGAGGTGGAGACCCGCCGGCTTCGCCTCGAACTCGTACGTGAAGTTTCCTCCCGGATGCACGATCTCGAAGACCCCGTCCATGTTGGTCGGGTGAATGCCGTGGAAGTGGATCGTGTGCGGGTGGGAGCCGGCGTTGACGAACTTCACGCGCAGGCGATCGCCCTCCGTGGCGCGGATCACCGGGCCGGGTGCGGTGCCGTTGTAGACCCACGCCGGGAAGAAGACGCCCGGCGCGACCTCGAGCTCGACGTCCGTCGCCGTGAGCTCGTACTCGGCCACCCGCCCGGGTCGATACGGGCGCGCCGGAGGTGGGTAGAGGAGTGCGTCGAGGTCGTTCGGGCCGCCGACCGCGGGCGCGCCTTCGCCGATCATGGCGGCGTGACCCATCGCGCTGTGGTGTCCGGGAACGAGCCCGCGAGCGTCCTCGGGCTCGATGTGGTCGTGTGGGCCCGCGACTGCGGCGTCGTCGAAAGCGAGCTTGCCCATGAGCGGGACCGCCGCGAGAGGCGCCGCCGCGGCGAGGAGCTTGCCTCGGGTCAGTCGTGTTTTAGACATGCCTAATTCCGAATCGGAGTGTAACCTAAGGCGCTCCCGATGCGAAGTCCGTCACCCGATCTCACCGTCGCCGTCCAGGACTACCTGAAGGCGATCTACGTGCTCGAGTCATCGGGCGAGCGCGTCACGACTTCAGCGCTCGCGCGGCGCATGGCCGTGAGCGCACCGTCCGCGACGGCCATGGCCAAGCGCCTCGACGAGCTCGGTCTCGTCGAGCGCCTGCCCTACCGCGGCGTCGCGTTGACCGAGGAGGGCCGGCTCGGCGCCCTCGAGGTGCTCCGCCACCACCGCCTCCTCGAGCGCTACCTCGTGGACAGGCTCGGCCTCTCGCTCGACGAGGTGCACGCCGAGGCCGAGCTCCTCGAGCACGCGCTGTCGGAAGAGCTCGAGGCGAAGATCGACGCCGAGCTCGGCTATCCGACGCACGATCCGCATGGGGACCCGATCCCCGACCGCGAGTTGCGGCTCGTCCACGGCGAGAGCCGGTCTCTGCTCGACCTCGAGCCGGGGACGCAGGCATCGGTCGCACGGATCCCGGACGGCGACCCGGAGCTCCTCCGCTACCTCGGCGAGCTCGGCCTCGTGCCGGACGCGGGCGTCGAGATGCTGGCGCAGGCCCCCTTCGGCGGCCCCGTCACGGTGCGCACGGCATCGGGCGAGCACGCGATCTCGCGTGAGCTCGCCGACCGGATCGCTGCGGCGTAGGGCTAGACGAGCTCGAGCGAGACGACCTTGACGTCCTGGGCGCGATCTGCGCCGA
>DASQLF010000131.1:0-3480 GCA_035630135.1 Gaiellaceae bacterium | reverse complement strand
GCCGGCGGTCGAGGGCGAGCGTCTCGCCGAAAACATCTTCGTGCCCGTCGACATCGCCGATCCAGCGGTCATCCGCCTCGCGGCGCGCCTCGCGATGGCGAAGGGCGGAAACGTGCTCGTCGGCGCGATCGCTGCCGGGCCCGGAGAGCTCGACGACGCCCGCGCCCGCGCCCGGGAAGGGGAGCTGGTGGCGTCGGCCGTCGGAGCCGAGGCGTCCTCGATCGTCCGGGTCGACACGTCCGCGGCTGCGGCGATAGAAGCGATCGTGGCCGAGCACGGGGTCACGCTCGTCCTGACCGGCTGGCGTCGGTCGGCGCTCGCCGCCGATGTCGTTCTCGGTGGCCAGCACGCGGAGCTCGTCGCGATCGCGGACGTCCCCGTCTTGACGGTGCTGACCGCTGGCGCCGACTACAGGCGCGTCGTGCTCGCATTCGACGAGGACGACATCGGCGGGCACGCGGCGGAGCGTGACCTGGCAGTTGCACTGGCGGGCATCGCTGCGAGCGGCGCTCGCGGACGCGCCGTCGTCATCGCTCCGTCCGACGAGGTGGCCCGGGACGTCGCTGCGCAGGTCGGCGAGGACACGGAGGCGATCGGGGACGGCCGTTCGCGCCGCGAAGCACTCGCAGCGCTGGCCCGCGAGGACGACCTCGTGCTCGTCCCGGCGCGGCCCGGCGGGTCGCCGCTTCACCGCGACGCGCTCGCTCTCGCGTCGCTTCCGGTCGACTGCACGGTCGCCGTGCCCGCGCGAGCGCACTCGGTTTCGGCGCTCGTCACCGGAACTCCGACCCTCGTCGGCAGCCGCGCCGGGTAGCCGGCGGCACTAGTGTCTTCCTGATGGTGAAGCGAGCGAGCGATCCGGCAGCACGGTTCTTCGAGGAGCTCGCCGACCGCGGCCACGAGCCGCTCCTGCGCAAGGCGACCGGCTCCACCCGGTTCGACATCGTCGACGGGAGACGGACGCGCCACTGGATCGTGGAGGTCGACCGAGGCGACATCTCGGTGTCGACGGGGGCCGGAGAGGCCTCGTGCGTCCTTCGGGCCGACAAGGCCGTGTTCGACAAGGTCGTGGCCGGGCGGCTGAACGCCGTGGCGGCGGTCCTGCGCGGAGAGCTCGAGGTGGAAGGCGACTGGCGGCTGCTCGTGCGCATGCAACGGCTGTTCCCGGGGCGACCTCGGCGCCGGAGCGCAGCGTGAACGACGGCCTCGTCAAGATCCTCGACGGCAACACGTTCGTCGTGTGCGATGAGCGCGGTGACATCGAGGCGTCGCCGACCGATCCGACCGGACTCTTCTCGTTCGACACCCGCTTCCTCTCGCGCTGGGTGCTCACGGTGGACGGCGAGCGGCTGAACCCGCTCTCGGTCGACGACCTCGAGTATTTCCGCACCCGCTTCTTCCTCGTGCCCGGGATGGGCACGGTGTACATCGACGCGAAGCTCTCGGTGATCCGTCAGCGCTCGGTCTCGAACGGCTTCCACGAGGAGCTGACGATCCTGAATCACGCCGACCAGGCGGTGTCCCTCCAGGTTCGGATCGACGCCGGCTGCGACTTCGCGGATCTCTTCGAGGTGAAGGACGCGCTGCGGAAGAAGGGCACGTACACGGCGAAGGTGGAGCGTCGCAAGCTCACGCTCGGCTACACGCGCGAGACGTTCGAGCGCGCGACTGCGATCACTGCGAGCGAGCGCGCCCGCTTCGACAAGGACGGTCTCACCTTCAGCGTGCGGATCCCGGCGCACGGCGAGTGGTCGACCGAGATCGACGTGCTCACGGAGAAAGCCGGCGCCGGCCAGGCGCCGCTCAAGGCTTCGGACCCGAAGCGCGCGCAGGCGCGGATGCGCAAGGACCTCGAGCGCTGGCTCGGCGGTGCACCGCGGATCGAGTGCGACTGGAGCTCGCTCGAGGCGACCTACCGCCGCAGCCTTGTCGACCTCGCCGCGCTGCGCTTCTCGCCTCCGATCGCGGGAGGGCGCGCGCTGCCGGCGGCCGGGCTGCCGTGGTTCATGACGATGTTCGGCCGCGACAGCATCTTCACGAGCCTGCAGGCACTGCCCTTCACGCCCGAGCTCGCCGCGACCACCCTGCGCGCGCTCGGCGACTGGCAGGGCGTGCGCTCCGACGACTTCCGCGACGAGGATCCCGGCCGGATCCTCCACGAGATGCGGTACGGGGAGATGACCGCGTTCGAGGAGCGGCCGCACTCGCCCTACTACGGCTCCGTGGACGCGACCCCGCTGTACGTCGTGCTCCTCGACGAGTACGAGCGCTGGACGGGTGACCGGGCGCTCGTGCGCGAGCTCGAGGTGGAAGCGCGTTCCGCGCTCGCCTGGATCGACGACTACGCCGATCTCCAGGGCACGGGCTACGTCTGGTACCAGCGGCGCAACGAGGAGTCGGGGCTCGAGAACCAGTGCTGGAAGGACTCCTGGGACTCGATCTCGTTCCGCGACGGAAAGCTCCCGGGCTTCCCGCGCGCGACCTGCGAGCTGCAGGGCTACGCGTACGACGCGAAGGTCCGAGGAGCGCGGCTCGCGCGTGAGATCTGGAAGGACGCGGCGCTCGCCGAGCGCCTGACAGCGGACGCGGCGGATCTGAAGAGGCGCTTCAACCGCGACTTCTGGGTCGAGGACGGGGAGTACTTCGCGCTCGCGCTCGACCAGGACGGGCGCAAGGTCGACGCCCTCTCGTCGAACAACGGGCACCTCCTGTGGAGCGGCATCGTCGACAAGGCGAAGGCGAAAGCGGTTGCGCGCCACCTGCTCGGCCCGCGCCTGTTCTCGGGCTGGGGCGTGCGCACGCTCGCGGAGGGCGAAGGGCGCTACAACCCGATCGGCTACCACACGGGCACGGTCTGGCCCTTCGACAACTCCTTCGTCGCGTGGGGCCTGCGCCGCTACGGCTTCAAGGACGAGGCAGCCGAGATCGCGGCCGGGATCCTCGACGCGGCGGCGTTCTTCGACGGTCGCCTGCCCGAGGCGTTCGGCGGCTATCCGCGCGAGCAGACGAAGTACCCGGTGCAGTACCCGACCGCGTGCAGCCCGCAGGCATGGTCGACGGGCACGCCGCTACTCCTCCTGCGCACGATGCTCGGGCTCGAACCGCACGGCGAGCACCTCGTCGTCGACCCGGCGCTGCCGAGCGCGATCGGCCATCTCGAGCTGCTCGACATCCCCGGCCGCTGGGGCCGGATCGACGCCTTCGGCCGCGGCCGAGTGGCCACGGGCCGGCGCTCGCGGCGCGGCTAGCTCGACTCGATCCAGACGGTGACAGACATCGTGGTCGCGCCTCGTCGCAGCTCGCCTCGCCGACCTCGAGCTCGCTCACCTCGGCCTCGGATGCCGTCGTGTCTGTGCCTTTGGGAGAGGATGTCGACGTGAGCACGCGAGCCGATGTCGTCTTCTTCGTCGACGTGGACAACACGCTTCTCGACAACGATGCCGTTCGCGACGACGTCCAGGCCGCCTTCGTCGCGGCGTA
>DASQLF010000130.1:0-3453 GCA_035630135.1 Gaiellaceae bacterium | reverse complement strand
ATCTACGGCAGGCGCGCGCTCACGCGGGGCGCAGTCGTCGTCATCGTCTCCGACGGCTGGGAGCGCGACGACCCCGACCTCGTCGGCCGCGAGATGGCGAAGCTCGCGCGAGCCGCGTTCGCCGTCGTTTGGGTCAACCCGCTCAAGGGCAATCCGGAGTACCAGCCGCTCGCGGGCGGAATGCGGGCGGCGCTCCCGTTCGTCGACCGGTTCCTGCCCGGCCATAATCTCCGCAGTCTCGAAGAGCTCGGCGCGATCCTGGCCGGCATCGAAAGGAGGCACGCAGCGTGAAAGAGATCCTGCCCGAGATCGACCAGTGGAAGGAACAGGGCGAAAAGGTCGTCGTGGCCACCGTGGTCGCCACCCGGCGCTCGGCACCGCGCCCGATCGGTGCGAGCCTCGCGATCTCCGAGTCCGGGAAGATGTGCGGCTCGGTCTCCGGCGGCTGCGTCGAGAGCGACGTCTTCGAGCACGCCCAACAGGTGTTCGAGACCGGCGAGCCGAAGCTCGTCTCGTACGGCATCGACGACGACCTCGCCTGGAGCGTGGGCCTGCCCTGTGGCGGCGAGATCGACGTCTTCGTCGAGCGGGTCGAGTAGTGGGACTCATCCACCGGCTCGCGGAGCTGCGCGAGTCCGAGGAGCGCGGGATCCTCTTCACCGCGATCGAGGGCGACGAGGCCGGCACGAAAGTGCTGGTGCTGGAGTCGGGTGAGACCGTCGGCGAGGGGCTGGACGACGCCGTCGCGCAGTTCGACGAGCTGATCCGGCGCGGCCGCAACCAGCTGCTCTCGCTCGACGGCTCGAAGGTCTTCGCCGAGTGGTACGGGCCGCCTCCGCGTCTCTTCGTCTACGGGGCCGTGGACACCGCCGAGGCGCTCTGCCGCGGTGCGAAGCTCCTCGGCTGGCACACGATCGTCGCCGACGCGCGCGCGAAGTTCGCGACGCGCGAGCGCATCCCGTCGGCCGACGAGCTCATCGTCGAGTGGCCGCTGGAGGCGATCGCGCAGGTCGAGCCCGACCACCAGACGGCGATGGTCGTCCTCACGCACGACGACAAGTTCGACGAGCCCGCGCTGCAGGGCGCGCTCGAGACCGAAGCCTTCTACATCGGCGCGCTCGGCTCACGCCGCAACCAGGAGCGCCGCCGCGAGCGGTTGTTGGAGGCCGGCGTGTCCGAGGACGCGATCGCACGGATCATGGGCCCGTGCGGCCTCGACATCGGGGCGGACACGCAGGAGGAGACCGCGCTCTCGATCCTCTCCGAGATCCTCGCCATACGCGCGCAGCGCGAGGGCGGGTTCCTGAAGGACGCGAAGAAGCGCATCCACGTCGAGGTCGAGTAGCCATCGGGAGCGTCGCCTGGCTCTCGGTCGCGCCGGTCAAGTCGATGCGACTCCAGACGGTCGACTCGATCGAGCTCGAGACGACCGGCGTTCGCGGCGACCGGCGCTTCTACGTGATCGACGAGGACGGCGCACTCGCCAACGCGAAGCGCGTGCCGCAGCTCTTGACGGTGCGACCGGCCGTCGACGACGGGCGGCTGCTCCTCCGGTTCCCGGACGACACGACGGTCGAGGGGGAGGTGACGCTCGGCGAGCGGGTCGAGACGATCTTCTACGGGCGGCCGGTGGAGGGCAGGCTCGTCGAAGGGCCCTGGAACGACGCGCTGTCCCAACTCGCGGGAAAGCCGTTGCGGGTTGCGCGGACCGAACGCGAGGGCGACGGCGTCGACCGGGGGCGGATGGCACCCGCGTCGCTCGTCTCGACCGCGTCCCTCGAGGCCCTGCGAGCAGCGAGCGGGGCGGAGGAGCCGGTCGACGGCCGGCGCTTCCGGATGACGGTAGGCATCGACGGTGTGGAGCCGCACGCCGAGGACGGCTGGATCGACAAGCGCGTGCGGCTCGGCGATGCCGTCGTCGTCGTCCGTGAGAAGGTCGGGCGCTGCGCCGTCACGACGCGCGATCCCGACTCCGGCATCCGCGACCTGAACACGCTCGACGCGATATCGGCGTATCGCGGTGGCGTCCCCACGCGCGAGCCGCTGCCGTTCGGCGTCTGGTGCGAGGTCGTCGAGCGCGGGCACGTCGCGCTCGGCGATGCCGTCGAGGTCGAATAGTGCCCGTCGCCATCGTCACGGGGGCGGCGCGCGGGATCGGCGAGGCGATCGCGCGGCGTCTCTCCGCGGACGGCTTCGAGGTCGCGCTCACGGACATCGACGTCGAGGGCGCCGAGCGAGTCGCCGCCGAGCTCGGTGCGCGCGCGTTCCAGCACGACGTGCGCGAACTGGAGTCGTGGGAGCGGCTCGTCGCGGAGCTCGACGACGTGCACGTCCTCGTCAACAACGCGGCGCGAACGGAGTTCCGCTCGTTCTTCGAGATCGATCTCGCCGAGTGGGACGACGTACTCGCGACGAACCTGCGCGGCACGTACCTCGGCTGCCGTGTCGTGGGCGAGCGCATGCGCGACCGCGGCGCGGGTCGGATCGTCAACCTGGCGAGTGACGCGGCGTTCGCCTCGAGCGGTGGATCGGGTGTCCACTACGCGGCGTCGAAGGCCGGCGTCGTCGCCGTCACCCGCCGAGCTGCCACCGAGCTGGCACCGCACGGCGTCACCGCGAACGCGATCGCGCCGGCCGCGATCGACGGCCCGCTCGCGCGAGAGGTGCTGCGCGAGCGTCTGCGCGAGAAGCTCGCCGACATCCCCGTCGGCCGCCTCGGCAGCGCGGAAGAGGTTGCAGCCCTCGTCTCCTTCCTCGTCTCCGACGCCGCGGGCTACGTCACCGGCGCGACGTTCGACGTCAACGGGGGCGTCCTCATGCGCTAGCCGCGGTCGTAAGATCGACCGCGTGCACGGCTTGATCTTCGCGTCGTTTCGCGACTACCTCCTGACCGAGCACGGCGCTGAGGTCGCGCACGACGTGACGGAGGGAGAGCCGCAGTACACGTTGAGCGAGGCGTATCCCGACGAGCAGTTCCTCGCACTGCTCGAACGCGCATGCGAGCAAACGGGCGCGTCCGCCGACGAGATCCTGTTCGAGTTCGGCGTCTTCACGGCGGCGACCACCTTCGCGCGCCTGTACTCGGTGCTCTTCCGGATCTCGCCGACGGCGCGGGACTTTCTGCTGACGGTCGAGACGCCGATCCACGACGTCGTTCGCGTCGCCCTGCCGGACGCGCGGCCGCCGCAGTTGGCGGTCACGGATCTGGGCGCCGACGGTCTCGAGATCGTCTACACGTCACCGCGCCGGATCTGCGCGATGCTGCGCGGCCTCGTCGAGGGCACCGGTCGCGTGTACGGCGAGACGCTCGAGGTCGAGGAGCCGGAGTGCATGCATCGCGGCGCCCCGGCGTGCCGTGTCGTCGTGCGGTTTCCTTGAGTCAGGTCCTGCGTGCCCAGACCTGGAAGATCCACGGTCCTGCGACGAGCGTCGTCGCGTCGTCGGCCAGATTCG
>DASQLF010000129.1:0-4809 GCA_035630135.1 Gaiellaceae bacterium | reverse complement strand
TCATCCTCGACGTGGGGGAGACCCAGGATCGCGACGAGGTGCTGCGGAAGCTCATCGAGAGCCAGTACGTGCGCAACGACACCGTGCTCGGGCGCGGTCGCTTCCGGGTGAAAGGCGACCTCGTCGAGATCCAGCCGGCGAACGTCGAGACGGCGTACCGGGTGTCGTTCTTCGGCGACGAGGTGGAGCAGATCACGCACTTCGACTCGCTCACGGGCGAGGTCTACTCGCATCTCGACAACCTCGTCATCTGGCCGGCGACCGAGTACGTCACGTCTAGCCCTACGATCGAGCGCGCGATCGACGACCTGCGCGCGGAGCTCGAGCAGCAGGTCGCGAGGTTCGAGCACGAGGGGCGGATGCTCGAGGCACACCGGATCCGCCAGCGCACCGAGTACGACCTCGAGATGATGAAGGAGCTCGGATTCTGCAACGGGATCGAGAACTACTCGCGGGCGCTGGAGGGCCGCCCGGTCGGCTCTCACCCGTTCACGCTCATCGACTACTTCCCCGACGACTTCGTCTGCTTCGTCGACGAGTCGCACCAGACGGTGCCGCAGCTCGGAGGGATGTACGAGGGCGACCGCTCGCGCAAGCAGACACTCATCGACTTCGGCTTCCGGCTTCCCTCGGCGCTCGACAACCGGCCCCTCCGCTTCGACGAGTTCCTCGGGAAGGTGAAGCAGCTCGTCTTCGTGTCCGCCACTCCGAGCGCGTTCGAGCTTTCGCGCTCGAAGGTCGTCGCGGAGCAGCTCATCCGCCCGACCGGCGTCGTCGATCCGGAGATGGAGCTGCGTCCGACCAAGAACCAGATCGACGACCTCCTCAACGAGATTCGCCATCGCGAGGAGGCCGGCGAACGTGTGCTCGTCACGACGCTCACCAAGAAGATGTCGGAGGATCTGACCGACTACCTGCTCGAAGCGGGCGTCCGTGCGCGCTACCTCCATTCGGAGATAGATACGCTCGACCGCATCGCGATCATTCGCGAGCTGCGCCTGGGCGAGTACGACGTCCTCGTCGGCGTGAACCTGCTGCGCGAGGGCCTCGACCTCCCCGAGGTTTCGCTGGTCGCCGTCCTCGACGCCGACAAGGAGGGCTTCCTGCGTGGCAAGACGGCGCTGATCCAGACGACGGGCCGCGCTGCCCGCAACACGGCCGGGAAGGTCATCCTGTACGCCGACAAGCGCACCGAGGCGATCGTCGGCGCCATGGAGGAGACGTCACGCCGACGCGCGATCCAGATCGCCTACAACGAGGAGCACGGGATCACGCCCGAGTCGATCGTCAAGGGCGTCTCCGACATCTCCGAGCTCCTCTCGCTCGAGTCGCCGCACGTTCCGTCGTCGCGCCGCCGGCGGGGCAAGGCCGAGGTCGAGGGGATGTCCCGCGACGAGCTCGACAAGCTCGTCATCACGCTCGAGGAGGAGATGTACCTCGCGGCGGAGGAGCTGCGCTTCGAATACGCGGCGAAGCTGCGCGACGAGATCAAGGAGCTGCGACGCGAGCTGATGGCGTTCGCAGAGACGACATAGGAGGTATATCGATGTGCCGGAACATCAAGACGCTCCACAACTTCGAGCCGCCGGCGAGCAAGGACGAGGTTCACGCCGCCGCGCTGCAGTACGTCCGCAAGGTCAGCGGCTCCACGAAGCCGTCGAAGGCGAACGAAGCAGTCTTCGAGCGCGCGGTCGAGGAGGTCGCCCACGTGACTCGGCACCTGCTGGCCGAGCTCGTCACGAGCGCTCCGCCACGTGACCGCGAGGTCGAGGCTGCACGCGCGCGCGACCGGGCTGAGAAGCGCTTCGGCGTCGCCGCTGCCTAGCTCGCGTCACGCCGCGTCGGCGCGCGCCTTGCTGTCCGGCTTCGACGCGTAGAGCGCACGGTCCGCCGAGCGGAGCAGGTCGTCGGCCGTCCGTCCGTCGCCCGGGAACGACGCGACGCCGAACGTCGCCTCGACGCGCGTCGCGTCGTGGAACGACAGCGTGCGCAGCTCCGTTCGCAGCCGCTGCGCGAAGTCGTGACCCGACTCCGCCGTCGCTCCGGGCATCACGACGGCGAACTCGTCTCCTCCGATCCGCGCCGCGGCGTCCTCCGCCCGTTTGCAGCTCTCGAGGCAGCGGGCCAGGGCTTCGAGCACGCGGTCGCCGAGCTCGTGACCGCCGCGGTCGTTGATCGCTTTCAGGTCGTCGCAGTCGGCGAGAACGAGCGTGAGGCCGGTGTCGGCACGAAACGCGCGCCCGATCTCGTCGCTCAGCCGCTCGTCGAAGCCGCGACGGTTGAGAAGGCCCGTGAGCGAGTCCGTCACCGCGGCTCGCTGCTCGCGGCGGAGCGCAAGGGAGACGTCGAGGAGCGCCGCTGTGTGCTGCGCGAACAGCGTCGCGCCCTCGACCCGCTCGTGCTCGAAGTCCGGTCGTGTCGCCGAGCGCCCGACGATTGCGCCGACGGGTGCGCCCGCGACCGTGAGCGGAAACCACGTGATCCAGGGTGCGGCGAGCTGCTCGTCGCCGACCTCCGTCAGGCGAATGTCGAAGAGGTGATACGCGGCGTCGACGCCCGTCGCGTCCTCGAGCAGTGCGAGCTCCTGCACGTCCGACGTCGCGAGCGGGCCGAGACCTGACGAGTCGCGGCGCCAGAAGCTCGCGAACTCGAACTTCCCGGCGCGCGAGCGGAGGTCGAGCTGCACGCAGTCGAGCATGAGGAGGCGACCCACCGTTCGGGCGGCGAACTCCGCGATCTGCGTCGAGCCTCGAAGCGTGCTCGCATGCACGCAGAGCCGCACCAGCCGGGCCACGTCGACGTCGAGCGCGTCGCGCATCTCGCCGATCCGCTCGCCGAGCGCGCGCGCGAGGGGCTCGAAGATCTCCGGCGCCTCCGGCGGCAGTGTGACGCCCACGGTCTCGACGTTCATCGCACCCTGGGCCGAGGACTCCGAGCCGAACGGGACCGTGACCTCCGCGAGGATCCCGTCCGTCGCTTCGAGGAAGTCGGGGTCGCTGCTCACGTCGTCGACGAACTGCGTCTCGCCGGTGCGCACGGCGCGCGCCATGACGCCGCGCTGCAAGCCGAACCCGTCGAGCACCTCCGGATAGCCGTGCTGGGTGACGAGCCAGAGGCGGTCGTGCTCCTTGATGTATGCGCTCGCCAACAGCTCACCCTCGACGCCGGCAACGAGCGCGGCGAAGCACGCGTCGATGGCATGGCGGCCCCGGCCTCCTCGGCGCAGGGCACGCTCGGCTCCTTCGCAGGCACTGCGAAGCTGGTCGGGATCGAGGCAGCGCGGCGGCTGTGAGCTCGCGAGCGGTCTCACACCTGTCCTATCGGCCCCGGTCCACTCGACGTTGAGTCAGGCCGTTCCCACTCAAGGCTCGTCGGCCGTTGCCGATACGAATTTGCATGGCAGGACGGAGCGTCCCGTTGCTTGCGCTGGCCGCGTTCGCCGCGATCGTGCCGGTGGCGGTTCTCCACTTCGTCGGCAGCGAACAGGTTCTGTTCGGCGGCTGGGTGCACTTCGGCGGCGTCGCCGTCGGTGCGGGCGTCGCGACCCTCTGCGCAGTCGTGCTCACGATCGCGGGCGCGCGTCAACGTGACGGCTACGCGGTGTTGGTCGGCTCGGCGTTCTCGGTCATGGCCGCGCTCCTGTGCCTGCACGGGCTCGCGACGCCGGGCGTCTTCGTCGACGAGGTAGGCGTCGCCGCGTTCACGGGTGGAGCGACGCTGCCGATCGGCGGTGCGATCCTCGCGCTCGGCGCGCTCTCTGCTCTTCGCCGACCTGCAGCCGTCCGGCCCCTGCTGTGGCTTCTCGCCGCAGGCGTCGTCTTCATCTTCGGGCTGGGGATCGCAGCGATCGTCCAGCCCGGTCTCGTGCCCTCCGTACCGGAACCGCGGAGCACGGCTGCGTGGATCGTCCTCGCTGCCGGCCTCGCCTTCTACGCGGTCCTCTTCTGGCGCGCCATCCGCACGTACCGGCTGACACAGCGCGGTGCCGACCTCCTCGTCGCCGTCGGCATCGTCTGGCTCGCGGCGGCGCTCCCGGCGGCACTCCTCCTCGACTTCCGCGACCTCGGCTGGTGGCTCGGTCACGGGTTCGAGATCGTGGGCATCGCCGCCGTGGGCTTCACGGTCGCGCACGACCTCCGGCGCGGCGCGGCGCGGTCGCGGCCGCTGCTGGGCGACCTCGGCGGCGCCGACCTCGTCGTCGAGGCCGAGTCGTTCCTCGGATCCCACATCCGCGCGCTCCTCGCCGAGCTTGCGGAGAAGGACGCCTACACGGAGGAGCACACGCGCCGGGTCGCGTTGCGCGCGGCGCAGGTCGGCGACGAGCTGGGACTCTCACCGGGACGTCTTCGCGATCTGGCCATCGGCGGACTCCTCCACGACATCGGCAAGCTCGTCGTGCCCGACTCGATCCTCAAGAAGCCCGCCGCGCTGACGGACGAGGAGTACCACGTCGTGATGCAGCACGTGTACACGGGCGAGTCGCTGCTCAAGGAGCTGGGCGGCTTCTCGCCGCTCGTGCTCCGGCTCGTGCGCGGCCACCACGAGCGCTTCGACGGCTCCGGCTATCCGCGCGCGGTTGCGGGCGACCCGATTCCCCTCGATGTCGCGATCCTCGCGGTGTGCGACGTGTACGACGCCTTGATCTCCGAGCGCGTGTACCGCGAGGCGTGGACGCACGAGCGTGCGCTGGAGCATCTCCGCGCCGGAGCCGGAAAGCTCTTCGACGCGAGTTGCGTCGAAGCGCTGGCGGACGTGCTCGCACGCGAACGGCGTTCCGAGCTGGCCGTTGCCGTCTAGCCGGCGAGCTGC
>DASQLF010000128.1:0-9067 GCA_035630135.1 Gaiellaceae bacterium | reverse complement strand
GCGTCGATCGGCACGTCGGAGGTGGGCCAGGGACGGCTCGAGGTCATCACGACCGGTCGCACGCGTGTCGAGCCCGCCGCCTTCGTGGAGAGCAGCGGCCTCACCGAAGCCCTGCACACGCTCCGCAACCATGCCGAGATCGTGCTCGTCGACGCTCCACCGATCCTCGCGACGGGCGATTCGATCGCGCTCACCGGCAAGGTCGATGCGGTGCTGCTGATCACCCGCCTCGGCACCCTCACGCGACCGACGTTGCAGGAGCTAGCGCGCGTTCTGCGGCGGAGCCCTGCCCCCGTTCTCGGCCTCGTCGCGACTGGCGCCGAGATCGACGAGGGGTACTCGGTCTACTCGGCCGACGAGTACTTCACGCCCGCACGACCGCAGGCCGAAGTGCCGACTCCGGCCCGGCTCGAGGAGGTTCCGGCCGAGGTGCGCAGCGCGTCCGGTGGGTCGACTCGCTGGACGCCCCGTCGCGGCGGCTGACAGTCGTCCGTGACCTGGGTACGCAATCCCTCGGACGGGGTACAAGCCGCTAGCGTGTGACCATGGCGACCCGCGTCAAATCCACATCCCGCCAGGCGGCCGCCCGCACAGACGAGGCCCGTCCACCCGAGTCCGTCGGCGTCGGCCCGGTTCCGCCAGACTACGTCGAGAAGAACCGGGCGGCCTGGGATCGCTGGGCGCTGCACTACACCGCAACCGGGCGCAAGGCGTGGACGGAGAAGGAATTGCGTTGGGGGATCTGGGGCGTTCCGGAGTCCGACCTTGGCCTGCTGACGAATATCCCGGTCGGAGCCGACGTCGTCGAGCTCGGCTGTGGAACGGCCTCCGTCTCGTCGTGGCTCGCCCGTGCGGGTCTTCGGCCCGTGGCCGTCGACGTGTCACGGACGCAGCTCGACGTCGCTGCGCGGCTGCAGCAAGAGCTCGGACTGTCGTTCCCTCTCATCCACGCGAACGCCGAGGATGTGCCGTACGACACGGAGAGCTTCGACCTCGCCGTCTCCGAGTACGGAGCGAGCCTGTGGTGCGAGCCGCACCGCTGGCTCGCGGAGGCCGACCGCCTGCTTCGTCCGGGCGGCGGGCTCATCTTCGTGACGAACAGCCCGCTGCTCATGGCATGCACGCCCGCGGACGGCGAGCGCGCCGGGGACCGGCTGCTGCGCGACTACTTCACGAGCCCGGTGCGCGAATATCCGGACGGCGTCGTGGAGTTCCACCTCACGCACGGGAGCTGGATCGAGCTCCTGAACTCGTTCGGCTTCAGCGTGGAGCGGCTCGTCGAGCTGCGACCCCCACACGGGACGCAGCCGCGCTTCGACTTCGTCTCCATCGAGTGGGCGCGTCGCTGGCCGAGCGAAGAGATCTGGGTCGCGCGCAAGGCGTAGCGCCGCGAGCGTGTCCGAAACGGACGGCTAGTCTGCGGGCGTGCTGAGCCCGGCCGTCGAGAACCTCGTCACGCAGCTCACGAAACTTCCGGGAATCGGGCGGAGAACGGCTCAGCGCCTCGCATTCCACGTGCTCTCGACCCCGCCGGAGGACGCACTCGAGCTGGCCCGTGCGATCGAGGAGGTGAAGGCGCGCGTCCGCTTCTGCCGCGAATGCGGCAACCTGACCGAAGAGCAGCTGTGCGCGGTGTGCGCGGACGCACGTCGCGACCGGACGGTGATCTGCGTCGTCGAGCAGCCCGTCGACGTCGTGTCGGTCGAGCGGACCGGCGAGTACCGGGGGCTGTACCACGTCCTCGGCGGTGCCCTGTCGCCGCTCGACGGCGTCGAGCCCGGCGACCTCCGCATCGACGGTCTCATCGGTCGAGTCGACGCAAACGGCGTCACCGAGGTGGTTCTCGCGACCAACCCGACGATGACGGGCGAGGCGACGGCTGCCTATCTCGCGGATCGGCTCCGCGATCGCGTCCAGGTGACGCGTCTCGCAAGCGGGCTGCCGGTCGGTGGAGACCTCGAGTACGCGGACGAGGTGACGCTCGGTCGAGCCCTCGCGGGCCGGCGGGAGATGTAACTCCGGGTTTTTCGCGCAAATTGCGTCTTTTTGTCCAGGTGGGGGTTGCATCTCTCCCACGGGGCGCATAGGTTGCACCCACTGAACCGGCGGGCCTTCGGGTCAGCCGGTTCAGTGTTTTTTTGGGGTTCTTTCGTGTCACGTCCGTACACTGACGCGATCGTGGATCCCGACATCCGGATCGGTGTCGTCGGCGCGACCGGCGCCGTGGGACGGGTGACGCTCGAGTACCTCGCCCGCCGCGGACATGGGAACGTTCGAGCCTTTGCTTCGAGCCGTTCGATCGGTACCTCGGTCGGCGGTCACGAGGTCGAGGAGGCGACGGTGGACGCGCTCGGTGCCGGCGACCTCGACGTTTGTCTCTTCTCGGTCGGGACCGCACTGAGCCGTGACCTCGTGCCCGTGGCGGCAGCGGCCGGTTCGCTCTGCGTGGACAAGTCGTCCGCGTTCCGACTCACTGACGGCATCCCGCTCGTCGTTCCGGAGGTGAACGGGCGGCGGGCGCTCGAGCACGACGGCATCGTCGCGAACCCGAACTGCTGCACGATCCCACTGACGATGACGCTCGCACCGCTGCACGAGGCAGCCGGGATCCGGAGCGTCCGCGTCGCGACGTACCAGTCGGTCTCCGGCGCGGGAACGAACGCGATCGACGCCCTGCGCGGCGAGGAGCCGGACGACCACCGCCTGCGCATGGACTGGGATTTCGACGGATCGGAGTTCGACGAGGAGGTCAAGCTGCGCGAGGAGACGCGGAAGATCCTCGAGCTACCCGAACTGCCCGTGAGCGCGAGCTGCGTCCGCGTCCCGGTCGTGATCGGTCACGCCGAGGCCGTCTGGGTCGAGACCGAATCGCCGCTTTCGCCTGAGCAGGCCGAGCGCATCCTCGGCAGCGCCCCCGGCCTGCGCCTCGAGGAGCTCCCAGCACACGATGCTGCCATTGGCACCGACGACGTGGTGGTTGGGCGCGTCCGCGCCGACCGCGCCTCGGAGAACGGCCTCGCGCTGTTCCTGGTGTGCGACAACCTGCGCAAGGGCGCCGCGCTGAACGCGATCCAGATCGCCGAGCTGGCGGTCGGCGCGCGCGTCGCCTCCTAGCTGCCGCCGGGAGGGGCCGGTGCCGGTGCCGGCGTGAACGCCTCGCGCACGGCGCTCAGAACCTTCTCACGCGTGCCCTCCTCCGCAGGCTGGAGGCCGCCGAGGTCGAGGCGCGCGAGCTCGATGCGGCCGGCGGTGCGCAGCGTGCGGAAGCCGAAGTCGGCCAGGAAGTCGCGCGGGAATACGGTGCGGTGCACGAGGAACCGCTCCGCCGCGCTCGTCCCCTCCCGGTACCGGTAGGCAAACGCCTCGAGCGCGCGTGCTCCCTTGTCGCGGGCTTCCCCGATCGCGGCGAGGAAAAGCGACTGCTCGATCCACGGCTGCGAGTCCGTCAGCAGGTACGCGCACGTCACGAGTACGGCGTCGCCGGACGGCGGGCCGGCCGGGAGGTCGGCCGCGCGCGGAAAGAGTGACGAGGGCCCGTATTGCATCGACCCGAGCACGCGGCCGTCGTCGTCGCGGTAGACCGTCCCCCACGCCCCCCACTCCTCCTCGGCACGCTCCGACCACTTGCGCTTGTCGGGCTCGCGGTTGCCGCGGGTCTGCCACCAGACACATGTCTGGCAAACCGCTGGCGCGGTCTGGAGGGTCGCGCCAGTGAGGCCGGCGAGCCGGGAGGTCATCGCTTCGCGGGCGGCGCTCCGACTCGCTCGACGACGACGTCGACCGAGCCGACGCGCACGTTCGCCATGCGCTCGAGGTAGTCCGTCACCCGCAGCTGCACGTCGCTCGCGACGGACTCTGCCCCCGCACCCCACGCCAGCTCGACGTGGACGTCGACATCGACGGTCGTGTCACCCTCGACGACCTCGGCTGCGTCGCGCGTCAGGCCCGAGACGCCGGGGGCCTCGAGCGCGGCGTCGCCCGCGTAGCGAGCGAGGACGTCGTTCGAGATGACCGGGCTCTCCACGACGCCGATGCTATCGCCATCGCGTCGTCGCGCACGTGACCGCCTTCAGGAGTCTTCGCGGGAGGCTCGCAGCACGAGCTCGGTGACCTCGGGCCGCGCAAAGAGCCGGAACGGCACGAAGGTCGTCCCGAGGCCGGGCGAGACGTGCAGCCGCGTGCCACCGTACTCGTACACACCGGCGACGTCGCGCGCACGCAGGTGCGCGAGCCGGAGACGCCCACCCGGGTACGGCACGACGATCTGCCCTGCGTGGTAGTGGCCCGCGAGGATCAGCTGGAAGACATCCGGGATCCTCCGCACGATTCCCGGAAAGTGGCAGAGGAGGATCCGCAGAGCCGTTGTCTCGTCCGCCAGCGCGTGCGGCGATGCCACCCGCGCGGCGTACGACAGCGCGTCGACGCCGACGATCTGAACGCGCTCTCCGCGAAGCTCGATCTCCACCGACTCGTCGCCGAGCAGGGTCACGTTCCCGAGCGCCGCGATCGCCTCGGGGTCGACCCGCTGCGAGAAGGGGTCGCGGCTGTCGGCGAAGTCGTGATTGCCGAGGACGACGAAGCACGGGCCGAGCTCATCGAGCAGTCTCTCCAGCTCCCTCATTCCAGAGCGGCGAGACACCAGATCGCCAGTGATGCAGACGAGATCCGGCCGGCGCTCGCGCACCCAGTCGACGGCTGACCGGACCGCGTGTGAGCCGCGAGACGGCATGCCGAGGTGGAAGTCCGAGAGATGCGCGATACGCACGCCGTCGAGCTCCGGCGAAATGTTCTCGAACCGAACCTCGAGCACTCGCTTCCTGAGCCATCCAGCCTCGAACCACGACCACACGGCGACCGCCGCGATCACGGCGGCGAGAGCGACCAGAATCCAGGTCAGACGGAGAGCTTGTCGGTCACGGGCGCCACCGAGACCACGTGGCGCTTGAACTTGAGCTCGGACGCATCCAGCCCGGCGGCGACTCCGACGAGTTGCGAGAGGTGGAGGATCGGCATCTGGAAGTCCTTGCCCGTCTGCTTCTTGAGCTTCGACTGCCAGGCGTCGAGCGAGAGATGGCAGAGCGGGCAGGGCGTGACCATCGCGTCGGCGCCGGCCTCGCGCGCCTGCTCGATCGGCTGGATGAGCTCGGCGAGCGCGACGTCCTCACGGGCCTGGATGATCGGGAAGCCGCAGCACTTGATCTTCGCCGGGTAGTCGATCGGCTCGCCGCCACAGGCACGGATGATCCGCTCGAGCGACTCGGGTTTGTCGGGATCCTCGAAGCCGAGGAGCTTCGAGGGACGAAGGATCTGACAGCCGTAGAACGGGGCGATCTTGAGCCCCTTCAGGCCGCGGTGCGCGGCACCGAGGAGCAGCTCGTACCCCTCCCCGGCCGAGATCAGCCAGAGGAAGTGGACGACGTCGACGGCGCCCGAGTACGGCGGCGCGCCGACCGTCACGAGGTTCTCGTTCACGCGCGCGAGCAGCTCGGCGTCGTTCTGCAGCGCGTGGTTTGCCTGGCGCAGGTTCAGCGTGCAGACGTTGCAGATCGTCATCAGCGTGTCTGCGCCTGTGTCCTCGGCGTAGGCGAGGATGCGCGCGTTCAGGTGGAGGTAGTAGTCGGGTTCCGCCTCGTGGATGTCGCCGGCACCGCAGCACGTCACGGCCTCGAGCTCGATCAGCTCGAGCCCGACCTTGGGTGCGAGAGCCTGCGTCGACGTGTCGAGCTCTTTTGCGGAGAGCGAGGCGAGGCAGCCCTTGTAGTAGGCGACCGTTCTCATACCTCCGGTTCCTCCCCGGGCAGGAACGGCTTCGCAAAGGAGCCGTCCCCGTACGGCCCCCGCGCTGCCGCCTCGCCGTCACCGTCGCCGTGCTCGAGGTGGCCGAGCGCCTTCTCGGTCTGCGCGATGCCGTCGTAGCCGTCGCGGCCCTGCTCCTGCACGAGGTCGTACAGGGCGCGCGCCTCGCCGACGTGCTTGGCGACGTGCGGCGGGACGGGCGGCGGCACCTTGCCGTGCTTGAAGAGCCCCATCGCGAACTTGACCTCCTTGAGCGACTTCGCGATGCCCTGCGTCTTCGGCACGAGCTCGGTCTCGCGGAGCCAGCCGGTCGTCTTGGCGGAGGTCACGAACCACTTCGCATGCTTCGCGCCCATGTCCGAGTCGATGCCGGCCTTCATGGCCTCCGCGCCGAGCTTCGCAATCGCGTCGCGCGGGTCGACGCCCTTGGGGCAGCGCTCGTTGCAGAAGTAGCAGCGGGTGCAATCCCAGATCCCGTGCTCGCCCGAATACGACTGGAGTCGCTCGACGGTCGCCTCGTCCCGCGGGTCACCGACGAAGCGCATGCCCTTCGCGAGAGCAGCCGGGCCGAGGAAGTCCGGATCTGCCTCCATCGAGTTGCATTCGGAGACGCAGCAGCCGCACATGATGCAGAGCGACTCCTTGTGGATCACGTCCATCCGCTCCTGCGAGACGACGTGCTCCTTGTCGCCGGGGTCGGCGTAGCCGGGCTCGAGCCACGGCTTGACGGCCCGGATCTTGCCCCAGAACGGCCCCATGTCGACGACGAGGTCCTTGACGATCGGGAGGTTCCCCATCGCCGAGATCACCGGCACCTGCCCGGCCCGCGCGATCTCGTACATCCGGGTCTGGCAGGCGAGGACTGCGGCGCCGTCCATGCGCATGCCACACGAGCCGCAGATCATCATCCGGCAGCTCTTGCGGTACGCGAGCGAGCCGTCGACCTGATCCTTGACGATGTCCAGGCAGTCGAGGAGCGTTGCCTCCTCCGGCGCGTCGATCTCGTACTCGCGCAGCGCACGCTCGCCCTTGACGGCGTCGTAGCGCCAGATCTTGAGCGCGACCTGCATCAGTAGCTCCGGACCTCGGGCTGGTACTTCGTCATGCGGACGTCCTCGCGGGAGAGCACGGGCGCATCATCCTCCCAGCGCGTGATCGAGTGGTGCAGGAACCGCTCGTCGTCCCGCTCGGGGAAGTCGGAGGGCCGGGAATGCGCACCGCGACTCTCCTCCCGCGCGAGCCCTGCCTGCACCATCACCCACGCCAGATCGAGCATGGAATCGAGCTCGAGCGCCTGCGTGAGGTCGGTGTTGAAGATGTCGCCCTTGTCCTCGACGACGACGTGCTGGTAGCGCTCGCGCAGGCCCTGGATCGTCTCGAGCTGGCTCTCCATGCGATCTGGATACCGGAAGACACCGAAGTTCTCGAGCATCGACGCACCGAGCTCGTCGCGGATCTTCCACGGGCGCTCGCCCTCGGTGCGGTCGAGCAGTGTCTTCAGGTCGCGCTCGGCGTCGGCGAGCGGCGCGTCCGAGATCGGGCCGCCGTTTCGCGAGACCTGCGCGGCCTCCGCCGCCGCCTGGCCGGCGCGCCGGCCGAAGGTGATCGTCTCCATGAGCGAGTTGCCGCCGAGGCGGTTCGCGCCGTGCACGGACACGCAGGCCACCTCGCCGGCCGCGTAGAGGCCGTCTACCTCGGTGGCGCCCCAGTTGTCGGTCGCGACGCCGCCCATGTGGTAGTGGGCGCCGGGCCGAACCGGGATCGGATCGTAGATCGGGTCGACGCCCGCGAACGTCATCGCGAGCTCGCGCGAGCCGGGAAGCCGCGACATGATCCGCTCCGGCCCGAGGTGCCGCAGGTCGAGCAGCACGGAGCCGTTGACGCCTCGCCCGCCCTCGATCTCGGTGGTCTCGGAACGCGAGACGACGTCACGCGAGGCGAGCTCGAGCGCGTTCGGCGCGTAGCGCGCCATGAAGCGCTCGCCGTCGCGGTTGATCAGGAAGCCTCCTTCGCCGCGGCAGCCCTCGGTGATGAGGACGCCGCTCGGGAAGAGGGTCGTCGGGTGGAACTGCATGAACTCCATGTCCTTGAGCGGGAGGCCGGCGTGCAGCGCCATGGCCATCCCGTCGCCGTTGCACGCGTACGCGTTCGTGGTGGCGCGGTAGATCCGGCCCATGCCTCCCGTCGCCAGCACGATCGACTTGCCCGTCACGAGCTTCAGGCCCCCGCGGACGAGATCCCAGCAGACGACGCCGACGCAACGGCCGTCCTGCATGACGAGCCGCCAGGCGAAGTACTCCTCGTAGACCTCGAGCGGCCCTTGCTCCTCGCGCTTCATCAGCTGCTCGTAGAGCACGTGGATCAGCACGTGGCCGGTGATGTCGGCCGAGTACACGGTTCGCGGCGAGCCCGCTGCGCCGAACGGCCGCTGCGCGAGCTTGCCTTCGTCGTTGCGCGAGAACACGCAGCCCCAGTGCTCGAGTTGGAAGATGTCGCCCGGCGCGTCGTTCGCGAGGATCTCGATCGCGTCCTGGTCTCCGAGGTAGTCGGAGCCCTTCACGGTGTCGAACGCGTGCGTCTCCGGGCTGTCCTCCGCCGTGTTGCCGAGAGCAGCGTTGATGCCCCCTTCCGCGGCTCCGGAATGGCTCCGCGTCGGGTGCAGCTTGGAGACGACAGCGACGCTGGCTCCGGTGTCGAAGGCCTCGATGGCGGCACGCATGCCGGCGCATCCAGCCCCGACGACCACGACGTCGTGCATACGAAGGAAGCTACCTGATCGCCCCTCCGCGATTACCGTCGAACGAACGTGGCGCGCGCGCTCGCGGCGGCGGTCATCGGCACCGTGCAGGTGCCCCGCGACCCGCGGCAGGCCCCGCTCCACGAGCGCAGCTTCCAGCCGGGAGCCGGCGTCGCGACCAGCCGGACCGGGCTGAACGAGGCGAACGACGCCGAGCAGCGCGGACGACACGTGATGCCGGGTTTCGAGCTGCGGATCGCTCCTCTTCCGGCGACGGAGACGTTCAGCCGGAACACTGCCGGGCCGAAGGTCGCGCTCACGGAGGCGCCGGGCGCGACAGTGAGGTTGCAGACGCCCGCGCCCGAGCAGGCGCCGCCCCAGCGGATGAGCCGGGTACCCGCGGCCGGCGTCGCGACTAGCGACACCGGCTGCCCGCTGTTCCACGTCGTCGTGCACGTCGTCGTGCACAAGAGGCCCGGCACGTTCGACGCCACCGATCCGGTGCCCGAGATCGTCAGCGCGAGCGGCGCCTGA
>DASQLF010000127.1:0-2279 GCA_035630135.1 Gaiellaceae bacterium | reverse complement strand
ACAACATGTGGGGCCAGGACGTCGTCCCCCAGCCGGCGCTGCTGCCACTCGCCGACGTCGTGATCACCCACGGGGGCAACAACACCACGACCGAGTGCTTCCACTTCGGCAAGCCGATGATCGCGCTACCGCTCTTCTGGGATCAGTACGACAACGCGCAACGCGTCGCCGAGACCGGCTTCGGGATCCGCCTCGCCACATACGAGTTCGAGGACGGAGAGCTGCTCGACGCGATCGACCACCTACTCGCCGACGACTCGCTCCACGCGCGGATGGGCGCCATCGCGGCGCGAGTACAGGCGTCTCCCGGCACCGCGAGAGCCGCCGACCTGATCGAGCGTCTCGCCCGGGACGGCCAGCCCGTCGTAGGCTGAGTCCCATGGAGGCGTACCGCACGCCCGACGAGCGCTTCGAGGGACTCCCGGACTACGGATTCGAGCCCCACTACCTCGAGCAGGACGGCCTGCGCATGCACTACCTGGACGAGGGCTCGGGCAGCCCGGTGCTCATGCTGCACGGCGAGCCGACGTGGGCGTTCCTCTATCGCAAGTTGGTCCCGATCGTCGCCGGAGCTGCGCGCGTCGTCGTCCCCGACTACTTCGGCTTCGGCCGTTCCGACAAGCCGACGCGGATTGAGGACTACTCCTACGACTTCCACTGCGCGTCGATCGAGCGCCTGGTCGAGGAGCTCGACCTGCGCGACGTCACCGTCGTCGTGCAGGACTGGGGCGGGCCGATCGGGCTGCGCCTCGCAGCCGAGCACGACGACCGCGTCACGCGGCTCGTGATCCTGAACACCGGCATCGGAGCCGGCCGCGCGCCGTCCGACGAGTGGCTGCGCTTCCGCGAGTTCGTGCGCCGTGTCGGCACCGACCTGGTGCCGGGCCAGCTCATCCAGATCACGGCCGTGACCGAGCTCGCCGAGGACGTCGTCGAGGCGTACAACGCGCCGTTCCCGACACCCGAGTCGAAGGCGGGCGTCCTCGCGTTCCCCGAGCTCGTGCCGACGGAGCTCGACCACCCGAGCGCCGCGAAGATGATCGCGACGCGCGCCGCACTCGAGAAGTGGCTCCGGCCCGCGCTCGTGCTCTTCTCCGACTCCGACCCGATCTTCACGCCGGCTGCGGCCGAGCGAATGGCGTCGTGGATCCCAGGCGCTGGCCCGGCGGAGATCGTCGGGGGCGCGGGGCACTTCCTGCAGGAGGAGAAGGGCGAGGAGATCGCCGAGCGGATCGTCCGCTTCCTGCGCGAGACCTAAAGACGGGGTCAGGCGTAGCCTGCCCGAACTAGGTGACGGTCCAGGTGTCGCCGGAGTGGAGCAGCGCGGCGAGCTCGCCGTCGCCCCGCGATGCCTTCGCCGCCTCCAGCTGCTCACTCATCAGGTCGTCGTAGACCGGCCCTTCGAGCGCCCGGAAGACGCCGAGCGGCACGGCGCCATGGGTCTCGTACGTGATCCGCGAGAGCGCGAACGCCAGGCTCGCCTGCGGATGTGCCGTGTCGTGCACGAGCAGCGAGTTCTCGCCCGCCTCCTCGACGTCGACCACGCGGAGAGAGCCGTCGGGGTATTGCTGCACTCCGCGCTCGCCCTCCTCCCCGAACCGGATGCGCTCGCCGTGCTGCAGGTAGATCCGGTTCTGCTTCTCCTCCCGCACGACGGCGAACGCGCCGTCGTTGTAGATGTTGCAGTTCTGGAGGATCTCGACGAACGCGGAGCCACGATGTCGGGCCGCGGCGCCGAGCACCTCCGTCAGCCCCTTCTTGTCGGTGTCGATCGCGCGCGCGACGAACGAGGCCTCTGCGCCGATCGCGACCGAGAGCGGGTTGAAGGGGTGGTCGAGTGAGCCGAGCGGGGTCGACTTCGTCACCTTGCCGAGCTCGGACGTCGGCGAGTACTGCCCCTTCGTGAGCCCGTAGATGCGGTTGTTGAAGAGCAGGATCTTCAGGTTCACGTTGCGGCGGAGCGCGTGGATCAGGTGGTTCCCGCCGATCGAGAGCGCGTCGCCGTCCCCCGTCACGACCCAGACCGAGAGATCGGGCCGCGTCACCGCGAGCCCGGTCGCGATCGCGGGGGCGCGACCGTGGATCGAGTGCATCCCGTACGTCTGCATGTAGTACGGGAAGCGGGCCGCGCAGCCGATCCCGGAGACGAAGACGATCCGCTCGCGCGAGAGACCGAGCTCGGGCATGAAGCCCTGGATCACGTTCAGGATCGCGTAGTCGCCGCAGCCGGGGCACCAGCGGACTTCCTGGTCGGACTTGAAGTCCTTCGCCGTGAGCTG
>DASQLF010000126.1:0-5497 GCA_035630135.1 Gaiellaceae bacterium | reverse complement strand
ACGACCACCGTCCCGTTCTGGCGCGCGACGGTGAGCGTGAACGTCGCGCCGGGGCCGGCATAGCGGATCGCGTTCTCGGCGAGATTCCGCGCGACCACACGGAGCATTCGCGGGCGGATCGCGAGCTCGACGTCGTCGTCGCACTCGAGCCGCAGCTCCAGCCCCGAACGGGCCGCGCGCTCGCCGAGCTCGTCGAGGGCTTCCTCCAGCACCGACTTCACGGGCGTCGCGCCGAGAGCGACCACCCGCGCGCCCGACTCGAGCTCGCTGAGGAAGAGCACCTCGTCGATCAGCTCCGTGATCTGGTCGATCTCCCCGCGCGCTTGCTCGACGAGCGCGGGCACGTCCTCGCCTGGGAGCGTGGTCGTCTCGAGGAGGGTGAGCAGACGCGCGAGCGGCGTTCGCAGCTCGTGCGAGACGGCTGCGGTGAAGCCGGCTCGCAGCTCTTCGTACGCAGCGAGGTCGCCCTCGCGCGAGAGGTAGACGAGCCGTTCACGCCGACCGTTCACCTCGTAGGGGACGACGAGCGGGATCACCCCGCGCTCGCCCGTGAGCAGGTCGGCCGGAAGCGGGGCACCCTCACGCAGGCCGTCGACCGCCTGGCGCGCGCGACGGCTCGCGTGCAGCACGCGGTCCGCGTCGTCGAGGACGACGATGGCCTCGCGGCTCTCCTCGACGAGGATCCGCCCGCGGATCGCGTCGGCGTCCGTCACCGCTGCGGTTCTAACAGAAGTCTTGCGAAGCGCTTGCCTCGCGCTCACGTCGTCCGAACACACAAATCGGTGAATGGATGCGTCAGCGGAAAGGAGAACAGCATGAAGCGCATCGCATTCGCGCCGCTCGTAGCGGCGGGTGTGTTGACCACGGCGACGGTCGCCGCAGCGGCCGTCATCGTCGGAACGTCCGGCCCTGACACGCTGCGCGGCACCGAGGACGCCGACCGCATCTCGGCGCTCGCGGGCAACGACCTCGTCTACGCGCGGGCAGGCGGCGACGACATCCGGGCGGGGAGCGGCAACGACGGCGTCCGCGCGGCGGACGGCGCCGACCTTGCGTACGGGGGGCACGGGAACGACTTCGTCGCCGGCGGGGATGGGCCGGATCGCGTGTACGGCGGCTCCGACGGAGACGAGCTCCACGGCGGAGACGGGCCCGACAGGGTCTCCGGCAACAAGGGGCCCGACGACGTCTCGGGCGGCGAGGGTGGGGATTCGCTGTACGGCGGCTGGGGCGCCGACCGCGTCTTCGGCGGAAACGGGGACGACGAGCTGCACGCGCTCGCTCCCGATGGCGACGTCGACCTGCTGCAGTGCGGACCGGGCCGAGACAAGGCCTGGATCCTGCGCGAGGAGCGGCCACGGACACAGGTCGTCGGCTGCGAGACGGTCAATGTAGTCGTCGAGGTCTCGCCCGACCAGAACGAGGGCGAGAACGCCGACGCCGACACCGAGGCGGACGGCTAGAGCATCGGCCGCATTTACCGTCCGGTTACCAGACGGTCACCATGTGGCCGCCCCCGGAAGCCTCGGGGCGGCCACAATGGTGTCGCCGAATGGCGAAGGTCTTGATCATCGAGGACGACGACGTCATCGCCCGCGGGATGGCTCGCCACCTCGAGACAGCAGGTTTCGACGCCGTCGGCGTCGCGAACGGCGAGACGGGCCTCGCGCGGCTGCGCTACGAACGCCCCGACGTCTGCGTGCTCGACCTGATGCTGCCGGGGATCGACGGATGGCGCGTGATCGAGCAGGCGCGCGACGAAGGCATCGGCACGCCGATCGTCGTCGTCTCGGCGCGCGGTACCGAGCACGACCGCGTGCATGCCCTCGAGATCGGCGCGGACGACTACCTCGTGAAGCCGTTCTCGATGAAGGAGCTCGCCGCCCGCGTCCGAGCCGCCGCGCGCCGCGGCGTCAGCGAGGCCGAGCCGCGTCGCGGCGACGAGATCCGCATAGAAGAGCTCAGGCTCGACCCGGACAACGTCCAGGCGTACGTCGACGGCACGAGCGCCGAGCTCACGCCGACCGAGTTCCGTCTCCTCTACACCCTCGCCCGCGAGCAAGGACGCGTTCTCACGCGAGACGAGCTGCTCCAGCGGGTCTGGGGAAGGCGTGCGACTCACCGCGATCGCACCGTCGACGTGTTCGTCCGCAAGCTCCGAGAGAAGGTCGACCGCCGCGCGCCGCTGCACACCTTCATCCAGACCCGCTACGGCGTCGGCTACAAGCTCGAAGCAGAGCCGAAGTAACGCTCAGGGATGCTGAGACGCGGTCGCCGCGGCCGCCTCGGCTTGCCTGGCCGCAGCGCGATCCTCCGGGCTGGGAAGTGCCGTAGCGACGAGCCAGGCGACCCCGGCCGCGAGCACCGCGATCGGAGCGACGTCGAACGCAGAGTCGCCCATGAGGAGCGTGGCGAGCAGGACTGCGGTGAAGGGGACCCTCAGCACGGCGGTGGTACCGGCGGCGATCCCCGTCGCCACGGCCGGCGTCGAATGGAGCCCGGGAAGAAGGTCGGCGCCAGCCATCGCGGCAGCCACCCCGATCGCGATGGCCGGAAACACCGGCCCGCCCCGGAATCCAGCGCCCAGCGACAGCGCATACGCGAGACCCTTGGCCGCGACGAGCAGAACGAGCACCGCGACCGAACCCTCGGCCACGACGTCCGGCAGCTCGGACTGGCCGGAGAACAGGACGAGATCGACGGGCCGGTCAGCGGTCGCGCGAAAGGCGACCGCGATTGCGCCGACGAGCAGGCCGGCGGCGACGAGCAGCGGAACCGGCCCGGTGACGGACTGCGCGGCGACCCGATGGGCCAGGTGGCGTGTCGCGACCACGACGCCCGAGATGACAGCCGCCAACAGCAGGCACCAGGCCAGGTCGCTGACCCTCACGCTGTCATAGGCCGGTAGCGAGGGCAGGGCGAGATTCTCCTGATGCAGGCCGTCCCAGCCCGCGACACCGGTGAAGACGAGCGCTCCCGTCCCCGCAGCCACGAAGCCCGGGAGGAGCGCGCGTCCGATCTGCTGCGCCGGAATCTTTCCGCTCGCCGCGGTCACCTCGAACAGGAGAAAGGCTGCAATCAACGGCCCACCGAACAGAGCGGCGATCGCCGAGAAAGCGCCCGAAAAGGCGAGGAGCTGCGCGCTCGTTCCCTCGAGTCGTACGAGCCTGACTGCGAGTGCGCCGAGACCCAACCCGAGGGCGATCAGCGGAGCCTCGGGGCCGAGGACGAGCCCGAGCCCGAGAGTGGCGAGCGCCGCCGGCAGGATGCTCGCAAGCTCGACCGGGGCAATCGGGTCGGCGCCGAGCCCTTCGAGCGGCGAATGGCCGCCGTGGCCCGGCAGGCGAACAGCGGCGGCGACGAGCAGTCCCGCGAGCCCTGGCACGAGCACGACGTACCACCAGGCGGGCTCGCTCCAGCCGGCCTCCTCCGGGACTACCTCCCAGACCAGATGGATGACGTCGTGGATCGCGGTCTGGAACAGCACGGCGGCGAACGCGACCGGCGCGCCGAGCAGAGCTGCCAGCACCAGCACCCGAACGTAGGCCCTCGCCTCCGGGTCTCGCATGGCGAGACCCTATGCGGTCGTCAGGCCGCTGAGGTCAGGTCGTGACGGTGACGCCGGCCGAGAGCCCGCTGACGTTGCCGGCCGCGTCTCGCGCACGCACCTGGTATGTGAACGTCCCGCGTCCCGGCCGGTCGGTGTACGCCGTGCCGGTCGTACCGGCGATCCGCGTCCCGTTGCGGTAGACGTCGTAGCCGACCACGCCGACGTTGTCGGACGACGGGTTCCAGCCCAGCGCGACACGGCGGCCCTTCTGGACCGATGCCGTGAGCCCACCCGGCACCGAGGGCAGGGTCGTGTCGCCCGTCCCCGGTGTCGTCGCGCTCGCCGAGGCCGGAGCGCCGACGTTGCCGGCTGCGTCATAGGCGCGCACCTGATACGCGTACGTCGTCGAGGGGGCGAGACCCGTGTCGAGGAACGAGAGGCCGGGCTGGTCGACGACCAGCGTCGCGCCGCGGTACAGCCGGTACCCGGCGACGCCGACGTCGTCGCTCGCCGCCGGCCACGAGAGCTGGACTGAAGACGAGCTCGTCGCCGACGCAGAGAGGGACGCGGGGCCGGTCGGCGGCTGCGTGTCACCGCCGCCGGGGAACTGGATGGAGACCGACGCGCCACCCGGCCCGACCGAGACCGTGGTCAGCGAGACACCGGTCGCCGGGTCGACCACGGTCTTGCCGACGGCGAGGGCGGCGTCGGCGAACGTCGTCGTCGCAGGCGTCGCGTCGACGAGCTTCGACTGCACGATGCTCGAGGTCGCGGGCGCGATGCGGACGGAGACGCCGTTCACGACGGGGTCGTTCGCCGCGAAGTCGTCGAAGATGCCCCACGGCTGCCGGAACTCGAGGTTCAGGTAGGTGCCGTCTCCACGCGCCACGCGAACGAGCCGCGGCGAGCCCGCGAGCTCTGCCGGCGCCACGAGATAGCTCCCGCTCGTGGTCACCGTCTGCACGTCCGGCATCCAGCCGAGCTGTGCGCGGTGCCAGTTGACGTGGTGGCGGGTCGACGCGCTGCCCATCACCGTGAACGGGTCGCCGTACTCGCTCTGCGAGCAGCTCCCGCTGAACGTCGTCCGCGTGCCTGCGTCAGTGCACGAGAGCGTGCTCGCGTGGTGGACGCCGAGGTTGTGGCTCACCTCGTGGCTGACCACGCGCAGCGTCATCGCCCCGTTGATCCAGCTCGACGTTCCCGGGAGGTAAGCGAGCCCGGCCCAGCCACAGCTCGAGGCGGAAGGGAACGCGTAGACGACGTACTGGTAGGCGGAGAGGTTCACGCCCGCGGCGGAGGCCCTCGACCGCGCCTGGCTCGCCCACGTCGTGTACGAACAGCCCGCGTTCGACGCGTCGATCGTGTACCAGCCGTACACGTCGCCGTTCAGCGAGAGCTGCCCGTACGACGCGTCCTGCAGGTACTCGTCGACCGAGTTCGAGTTGTCGAAGACGACGCCGCGCACGTATGCCGGAGTCCAGGGCTGTGCCGTGTTGTTCGAGAAGTTGAAGAGGAGCACCGCAACCGACTTCGGGCCGCTGACCGCGGCTGTCGTGGCCTCGGTGGTGGCCTGTAGCCCACCCGTCGCGGCGAAGACGCCGTTGTGCTTCTCGCCGTGGGCGCGCACCTTGCGGCCGGCGAGCTTCTGCACATCCTCGCCCGCAGCCTCGAGTGGGACGACCCCTGCGACGGTCGTGTCCACGCCCGCGCCGACGTCGACCGGCATCGAGAACGTGTCGCCGTGCCAGGTGCGCAGTGTCCCGTCGAGCGTCTCCTTCGGCGTGCCGGCTGCGAGACCGATCGGAACGCTCACGAGCGGGAGCGCGAGCAGCACGAGTACAGCGGTACGCCGACGGGCGGTCATCGCTCGCAACCTACGAGCGCGACAGGAGCCGTCAATCCCCTCACCCTCGGTTTCCCTCGGGCGAGGGAGGTTGCCCGCGGCCG
>DASQLF010000125.1:0-13069 GCA_035630135.1 Gaiellaceae bacterium | reverse complement strand
GCCGCAGAGAGGAAGCAGAAGCCCGCCGCGAGGAGCCAGACCTCGGTGAAGCGACCGTCGCCGAGCACGGCCTCGCCGAGGATGGGCCCGAGCGCGAGCCCTCCCCAGAGACCGAGGCTGTAGAGGCTGAGCGCCTCCCCGCGCCGGTGCTCGGGCGCGAGGTCGGTGACGATCGTCGCTGCACCGACGAGCAGCATCGCTTCGCCGAGCCCGGTGAAGAGACGAAACGCGATGAGGAGCTCCAGCGATCCCGCGAAGGAGTAGGCAGCGACGCTCACGCCGGCGATCAGCGCACCGGCGACGACGAGGATGCGGCGGCCCTTGCGGTCACCGATCCGTCCGGCGAGCGGCTGCGAGAGGAGGATCATCGGGCTGACCGCCCCGATCACGAGCGCGACGGCGAAGCTGCCCGCGCCGAGCTCGTCGTTCGCGTAGACCGGGAGGATCACGAGCAGCATCCCGATCGACATGCAGGTCGCGAACTCGGCGAGCACGGTGAGCGCGAAGGGCCTCGTCAGGACGCGGTCGGGCTGCACGTCTCGATCCAAGCAGAACGACCCCGCGACGCAGCCGTTAGCGTGCGTGGACGTGACCGAGACGATCAGCGTCCAGGAGCTCCAGCTCGCGGCCCGCAACCACGCGCTACCGCTCGAGGCGCTGCGCTGGGACGTCACGCCGATCGGCCTGCACTACCTCCTCACCCACTACGACATTCCCGAGGTCGATCCAGGCTCGTGGCGGCTCGCCGTCGACGGGCTGGTCGAGCGCCCCCTCTCGCTGTCGCTCGACGATCTGCGCGCTCGCGACTCGGCCGAGCTGGTGGTGACGATGGAGTGCGCGGGCAACGGCCGGATCCACATCGAACCGCGCGTCGTCAGCCAGCCCTGGATCCTCGAGGCGGTCGGCACCGCGCGGTGGCGTGGCGTGCGGGTCGCGGAGATCCTCGACGACGCGGGGGTGCGGGATGGCGCGCTCGAGGCGGTGTTCACCGGGCTCGACCGCGGGGTCGAGGGCGGAGAGGAGCAGTCGTACGAGCGCAGCCTCTCGGTCGACGCGCTACTCGGAAGCGACGCGCTCCTCGCCTACGAGGTCAACGACGTCCCGCTTCCCCCTCAGCACGGCTTCCCACTGCGCCTGCTCGTACCCGGCTGGTACGGGATGACGAGCGTGAAGTGGCTCTCGCGCATCTCGCTCGTCGACGAGCCGTTCACCGGGTACCAGATGCGCCACTCGTACCGCGTTCGCCGCGAAGAGGGCGAGGTCGGAGAGCCGATCACGACGATCGCCCCGCGGTCGCTGATGGTGCCGCCGGGAATACCCGAGTACATGAGTCGCGCACGCGCGGTCGAGGCGGGGCCGTGCGAGCTGACCGGCCGCGCCTGGTCGGGTCGTTCGCCCATCGCGGCCGTCGACGTCTCCGCGGACGGCGGTGCGACGTGGTCGTCCGCCGAGCTCGGCGACGCGGCGCTTGGCCGCTGGGCCTGGCGCGCGTGGCACTACACGTGGCAGGCCGAGCCGGGGGAGTACGAACTCTGCTGCCGCGCGCGTGACGAAGCCGGCGACGAGCAGCCGTTGATACCGCCGTGGAACGTGGGCGGCTACGTCAACAACGCCGTGCAGCGCGTCGCCGTCACCGTCGTCTAGCCACACCTGTTCGCCTGGCGACGCGAGGTTGGGGCTCAGGGAGCGGCTACCCGAGCCGCTGCTCCGTTTGCCTACCCTGTGCGGCGTGAATCGGGCTCGTCTCGTCGCAGGTGTGTGCGTGCTCGCTTGCTCGCTGCTGGCGACGGCCGGAGCGGGAGCGTCTGGCAACGCGGTCGCGGTGCTCCGTCTCGACAACGTGACGTTCCGGCCAGAAGTGGCCAAGACCTCGGCGCAGCGCTCACGCGGCCTCATGAACCGCACGCAGGCGCCGCAGGACGGGATGCTCTTCGTCTTCCCGCAGACGACGACCGGAGGGTTCTGGATGAAGAACACCCTCGTGCCGCTGACGATCGTCTTCTTCGACTCGGCGGGCAACCGCGTCCGAAAGCTCTCGATGGTTCCGTGCCGCAAGGATCCGTGCGCGATCTACGACCCGGGGCGCGCGTATCGCTTCGCGCTCGAGTTGCGCGCCACGGACACGCGGCGCGCCGCGACGATCGGACCGCGTGCGGCGTTGGCCCAGCTCGCGCGCTCGTCCACCTGAGACGCCGTGCGGTTGCCGCTCGCGCTCTGCGCCCTCGCGCTCGTGCTCGTTCCCTCGGCAGTGGGGCAGCAGGCGGCGGTCGTGGTGATCGACCCCGGCCACGACCTCCGCGCCAACTCCGACACGGAGCCGATCGGCCCGGGCTCGGCGACGCGGAAGATCAAGGACGGCGGCGGGACGAGTGGTGTCGTCAGCGGACTGCGCGAGGCGGAGCTGACGATGCGCGTGAGCCTGCGGCTGCGCACGCTGCTCGAGGCGGCCGGCGTCCGGGTCGTGCTAACGCGAGCGCGGACGGCCGGCACCAGCATGGGCAACATCGGGCGCGCCCGGATCGCGAATCGTGCGGGCGCTGCGCTGTTCCTGCGAGTCCACGCGGACGGCTCCACCGATTCGTCCGCGCGCGGCACGCACACGCTGTACCCGGCACTTCGCCGTGGATGGACGGACGACGTCTACGCGGAGAGCCGCCGGGCGGCGCGCGTCGTGCAGCGGGACGTTCGCGCCGCGCTCGGCTTCCCGGACCGCGGGCTGCAGGAGCGCTCCGACTTCACCGGCTTCAACTGGGCCGACGTGCCCGTGATCCTCGTCGAGCTCGGGTTCATGACGAACCCGACCGAGGATCGTCTCCTTGCGACCACGGCGTACCAGCGCCGAGCCGCGCTCGGACTCTGTCGGGGAACGCTCCGCTTCCTCGGGCGCTCGCCGTCAACGTGCGGATGACCTAGCGCCAGTCGACCGAGACGACGTCGACGGGCTGCTCCACGCCCTTGAGCGACTCTGAGCGTGGAGCCGAGAGCCGGAACGAGGCGCCAGCGCCGTCGAGCGTGTCGGCGCTGACCAGTATCTCCCCTGCGCCGGCCGCGGCGCCGATCCGCGCGGCGACGTGGACGCTCTGGCCCCCGTAGTCGCCCTCGGTACGAAATGCGCTGCCCGCGTGCGCGCCGATCCTGACGTCGGGCGCGACGATCTCGGCGGCAAGCGCGCGCTGGATCGCGACCGCTGCTTCGACGGCCGCCTTCGGGCTCTCGAACGAGGCGAAGAACCCGTCACCCGTCTGCTTCACGACCTCGCCGCCGCTCGCCGCGATCGCGTCTCGCACGAGCTCGTCGTGTCGCGCGAGCAGGCGCTGCCACTTGTCGTCGCCGAGCGTGTCGAGCAGCCTCGTCGAGTCGACGATGTCCGTGAAAAGGAAGGTGCGCCGCGTCTCGCCGCGGCCGAGCTGCTCGTTGATCCGCGCCGCCTCGGGCACGGCGCCCAGTCGCTCGAAGGTCGCGAGCGCATTCTCGAGCTCCACAGTGCCGCCGTGCTCGTCGCCGCTTCGCCTGTATGCCGTTCCGAGCGCCGCACGGACGCGAGCCGTCTCGTAGGGCGCGCCGACTCCCTGCCACTCCATCCGCGCATGCTTCAACGCCGCGATCGCGCCGTGCCAGTCCCCGTCCGCCAGCAGGATCTGCCCGCGCGCGAAGTGCACCGTTGCGTCGAACGCGGCGGCGCGCCGGTCGCCGATCTTGTAGGCGTCGACGATGGTCTCGATCTCGTCCGCCGCCGTCCGAGCGGTAGGGAGATCTCCAGCTGCGATCGAGATCTCGACCTGGGCGGGAAGTCGCCGGAGGCGGAAGAGCGGCTCCGTCGCCTCGACGAGCGAGCGTCGGATCCCTGCGCGTGCGGCTTCCACCTTGCCCTCGGCGAGCCGGAGGAGGGAGAGGCCCGGCTCCGGCTCGCGGCCGAGCTCGCTGGAGACGCGGTACTCCTCCTCGGCTCCTGCGAGATCACCGCGGCGCCGGCGGATCTCCGCGACCTCGTAGTGACCGGCCGCAGGAATCATCTGGTCGAAGTCCTTGAGCTCGTCGCAGGCGGCGAGCGCCTGCGCCTCCGCGTCCGACCAGTCGCCGCGCAGGCGCATCGCCTCGGCACGGTGCACGCGACACGCGCCGGGGAACCCGGTGACGTCGAGCGTGTCGCACCAGCGGTTCGCCGCCTCCGTCCACTCGCCGGCGCGGCGGTAGTCGCCGACGTCCTGGCAGCTGCTGATCGTGATGCAGTAGACGAGGCCGGCCGAGTGCGCGCGCAGGTCGCCGCACATCGCCGACGCGGTCGCCTCGTCGAGCAGCGCGAGTCCGGCGTCGATGCGCCCCATCTTGATCAGCGTGCGGCCCTTGGCCGAGAGCGAGAGCATCTGGCCGTCGCGACTGCCGACGCGCTCCGCCAGCGCGTAGGTCTCGTCGAACAGCTCGAGCGCACGCTCGAGCTCGCCTTCGAACATCACCGTGAGCGCCTGGGTCAGGAGCAGGTGCGCGTGCTCGGGCGACTCGGGCGCGTCGGCGAGGAGGCGCTCGGCGTTGGCCATCCAGCCGCCCGCGATCGCGAACGACCCCTTTCCCTCGAAGTCCCACGCGAGCGTGATCGCCAGCCTGGCCGCGCCGAGCGTGTCCCCGTCCGCGGTATAGGCGGCGAATGCCTTCTCGCGGAGACGGATCGCCTCGTCGATCTTGCCGCTCCACCACGCGGCCTCGCCGTAGTTCTCGAGGTCGGCGGCGCGGAGCTCGGCCCGATCCGCGTCGACGAACGCCGTGTACGCGGCACGCCAGGCCTGCCGGGCGGAGGCAGCGCGCGCCTCCTCGAGGGGTTGAACGACGCTTGTCACGAGTGGCTCATTGTGACCGGTGGACCATCCCTGGCGCTAGAACGCGCCGGCGTATCCGTTCAGCGCGGGCTGTCCGCCGAGATGGGCGTAGAGCACCTTCGAGCCCGGGGCGATGCGCTCCGACTCGACGAGGTCGATCAGCGCAGCCATGGACTTCCCTTCGTACACCGGGTCCGTGAGCATGCCCTCGAGCCGGGCGCACAGCCGGATCGCGTCGATCGTCTTCTCGTCCGGGATTCCGTAGGTGCCCGCGTGCCAGTCGTCGAGGAGCACGATCTCGGCGTCGTCGAGGTCGCGCCCGAGCTCGATCGCGTCCGCCGTGAACCGTGCGATGCGGGCGATCTGGGCCCAGGTCTGCTCGACGGTGGCCGAACCGTCTATGCCGAGTACGGCGCGCTCTCGTTCCTGCGCGGCGAAGCCGGCCACCATCCCCGCCTGGGTCGAGCCCGTGACCGAGCAGACGACCACGGTGTCGAAGAAGACATCGAGCTCTGCTTCCTGCTCGGCCACCTCGTCCGCCCAACGCGCGAAGCCGAGTCCGCCGAGCGGGTGATCCGACGCGCCGGCCGGAATCGCGTACGGCTTCCCGCCGCTCTCCTCGACGGACGCGAGCGCGTCCTCCCAGCTCTTGCGGATTCCGATGTCGAAGCCCGACGGGTCGAGTCGAACGTCGGCGCCCATGATCCGGGAGAGCAGGATGTTCCCCACCCGGTCGTAGACGGCATCCGGCCAGTCGACCCAGCGCTCCTGGACGAGCACGCAGCGCAGGCCGAGCCGTGCGGCGACCGCGGCGACCTGCCGCGTGTGGTTCGACTGCACGCCACCGATCGAGACGAGCGTGTCGCAGCCCTGCGCGAGCGCCTCCGCCGCGAGGTACTCGAGCTTGCGCACCTTGTTGCCGCCGTACGCGAGCCCGGAGTTGCAGTCCTCGCGCTTCGCCCAGATCTCGACGCGACCGCCCAGGTGCTCGCTCAGCCGCCCGAGCCGATGCACTGGCGACGGCCCGAAGAGGAGCGGTACCCGCTCGAAGCGCTCGCTGCCCAAGGGCTCAGCCACCGAGCCTGAGGTCGAATCCCGCCGGCGCGTGCACGTTCAGGAATCTCGCCGGCTCGTCCGTGCGGTTCTCGAAGGCGTGCGGGACGCCCGGCGGGACGAGGACGAACGTTCCCGCGTCCGCAACGACCTCGTCGCCGTCCACCGTGAACACGAGCTCGCCGTCGAGCATGAAGAACGAGTCGTCCTCGGCCTCGTGCGCGTGCAGCTCCGGCCCTGGCCGCCGTGGCGCGATGGTGACGATCGCGAGGTTGAAGCGCTCCGTGTCGAGCGAGCGGGCGAGGAACTCGACGTTCTCGACCCGGTGCCCTTCGCCGGGACGCACCACCACCGCTCGCTCGGCTCCCACGGCGCGGAGGCTAGCCCGCGCCGGCCCGCCGGTCGAGCTCGGCACGTACGGCCGGCGCGACCTCGCGGCCCAGGAGCTCGATCGAGCGAAGGATCTGCTCGTGTGGGATGCCGCCGACCGTGAACTGGACGAGGAAGCGGTCGTGACCGAAGAGCTCGTGCTGGAAGAGGATCTTCTCGACGATCTGCTCCGGCGCCCCGACGAAGTTCGCGCCGCGCAGCTCGGCCGCGGCGTCGTAGTCGGCGCGCGCCATCGGCGGCCACCCGCGTTCGCGCCCGATCCTGTCCATGGCGGCGGAGACGTAGGGGAACGATTCGTCGAGCGCCTGCTCGGCAGTCTCGGCGACGTACCCGTGCGAGTTGATGCTCAGGCGCGGCGGCTCGTGGCCGGCCTGCGCGGCGCCTCGGCGATGGAGCTCGGCGAAGGGGACGAACCGCTCGGACTGCCCGCCGATGATCGCGAGCGCCATGGGCAGCCCGAGCATCCCGGCCCGCACGGCCGACTCGGGGGTTCCGCCGACAGCGACCCACACCGGGTACGGCTTCTCGCTCCGCGGAAACACGCCGTGACCGGTAGCGGACTCGCCCGTCTCGCGGATGTGCAGCAGCTCGAGGAGCCTCTCCTCGAAGAGCCGGTCGTAGTCGCGGAGGTCGAGTCCGAACAGCGGGAACGACTCGATGAACGAGCCGCGGCCGACCATCATCTCGGCGCGGCCGCCCGACAGGAGATCGAGTGTCGTGAACTGCTGGTGCAGACGCACCGGCACGTCCGAGCTCAGCACGGTGACCGCGCTCGTCAGCTTGATCCGCGTCGTGCGCGTCGCGATTGCCGCGAGGACGACGGCCGGCGCGGAGACTGCGAAGTCCGTCCGATGGTGCTCGCCGACGCCGAAGACGTCGAGCCCGACCCGGTCGGCGAGCTCCGCTTCCTCCACGACCTCGCGCAGCCGCTGCTCGAAGCTCTCGCCCGCGCGAACGTCCGCGAACGTGAAGACGCCTATCTCCACGAGCGGGTTCTAGCGTGAAGTCGATAGCCTCCGCGCCCATGGCCGACGAGAAGAACGACGAGACGAACGAGCAGAAGAAGGATCACGAGCCGCCCAAGGGCGCCGAGACGTCCGCGTCGTGGGGGCGCGGCCGCAAGGCGATCTCGTACACCGCCAGCGGGAACTGGACGGTGCTCCGCAAGAAGGAGAAGCCCGCGGCCGAGATCTTCTCCGCCGCCTACGTCGCCACGGGCGACGACCGCGCACGGCCGGTCACCTTCGTGTTCAACGGCGGTCCCGGCGCGTCGTCCGCGTATCTGCACATGGGAGCCGTCGGCCCGCAACGGGTCGACTTCCCCGTGGACGGAACGCTGCCGACGGTTCCCGCGCGGCTCGTCGAGAACGAGTCGTCCTGGCTCGCGTTCACCGACCTCGTCTTCGTCGACCCCGTCGGCACGGGGTGGAGCCGAATCATCGAGCCGGAGAAGAAGGGCGACGGCAAGGACGGCGGCAAGCCGGACGACGCTCCCGACCCGAAGGAGTACTTCGGCTACAAGCGCGACCTCGAGTCGATGTGCGAGTTCATGGGCCGCTGGCTGTCCGAGAACGGCCGCTGGGGCTCTCCTGTCTTCATCGCGGGTGAGAGCTACGGCGGCTATCGCGTAGGCCGGCTCGCCCGGATGGTGCAGGAGACGGCCGGGATCGGGCTCAGCGGCGCGATCCTCATCTCCCCGGCGTTCGAGATCACGCCACTCAATCCGACGGACTACGACGTCCTCGGCTGGCTGGACCGCGTGCCCACGATGGCCGCAGCCGCGTTCCATCACGGCCGCTCCAGAGCGTTCCGCAAGAGCACCTCGCCGGAGAAGGTCTTCCGCGACTCCGAGGAGTTCGCGACCGGCGACTACACGGCGTTCCTCACGCGGGGCGCGTCGATGCCCGCGAAGGAGCGCGCGCGGATCCTGGGGCGACTCGCCGACCTCATCGGCCTGCCCGCCGACCTGGTCGAGCGAGGCGAAGGCCGCGTCGGAATCCTCACCTTCGTTCGCGAGCTCCTGCGCGACGAGCGCAGGGTTCTCGGCCTCTACGACTCGACGATCACCGCGACCGACCCGTTCCCGGATCGAGTCGAGTTCTCCTGGCCGGACCCGACGCTGTCGGGAATCAGCCCCGCGTACACGATGGCCGTGAACCGGATGCTGCGCTCGGAGATCGGCGTGGAGACGGATCGCGAGTACACGCTCCTCTCCTACGAGGTCAACCTCGCGTGGAAGGACGACTCCGAGTCGCACGCGTTCGCACCGCCACCCGGCGCCACCGACGACTTCCGCTACGGCATGGCCCTGAACCCGCACATGCATGCCTTCATCACGCACGGGCAGTACGACCTCGTCACGCCGTACTACGCGAGCGACCGCCTGCGGAACCTCATGCGCCTCGACCCGCAGATGGCCGATCGGCTGACCGTGCAGCACTTCGGCGGCGGCCACATGTTCTACGCGTGGGAGTCGAGCCGGCACGCGTTCACGGCGGCGATCTCCAAGTTCGTCGCCGACGCGACCTAGTCGTTCTCGGCCACGTACGACGCAGCCAGCTTCTGCGGCGCCTGGATGAGCCACGCGTCCTCGAGCCGCATCCGCAGCTCCTCGGTGTCGATCGCCTCGAGCCGGATCTGGACACCGGGCCAGCCGTCGTAGTGCCGGCTCGTGAAGTAGACGTCGGGGTTCGAGTCGAGGATCAGCTGTTTGTCGTCACGGTCGACGCGGATACCGAGGCCGCCGCCGTCGCGCTCCCGAGCGGCCCAGGCGAAGAGCTTGCCGCGGACGCGAAACGCGATGCGATCCTCGCCCGACACCTCGACCTCGGGGAACGACAGGGCGATCTCCCGCACGTCGTCCCACCCCGCCATGGGCCCAGCCTAGCCCGATCCGACCGCCCCGATTCCTAGAGTCCTCACGGTGGAATCGCGTGAGTCGCGCCGCACCGAGCTGATCCTGCCCATGCGCACGGTGCTCATCGTCGCCGCTGCGATCGGGGTGATGGCGGCGTTCGCCGCGATCGGCGACACGTTCCTGGTCGTGTTCATCGGCATCTTCCTGGCCTTCGTTTTCGAGTACCCCGTCCGTTTCGTGATGGATCGGACGCGCATGTCCCGCGGGCTCGCGGCGACGGTCACAGTGCTCGGGACGGCGCTCGTCGTGGCCGGAGTGCTTCTCCTCCTCCTGGTGCCGCTCGTGGGGAGCGTTCGCGACCTCCTCCAGGACCTGCCGGCGATCATCGAGGACCTGCGCACCTCGGACGAGCTCTCCGGGTGGCTGGGCGAGTCGGGCGCGGCCGAGAACGTCCAGGAGGGCGCCGAGCAGGTCTCCGTCTCCGTCCCTGACGCGATCTCCGCGGTTCTCGGGATCGCGGGCACCTTCTTCACCGTCTTCCTGGCCGGGTTCACGATCCTCTTCATCTGCCTCTTCTTGCTCACGGACGTCGCCAACCTCAAGCGCGCACTGACGAGCGTCCTCATGCCGGGCGACGACGCCCGCTGGCTGCACGTGTGGGAGCGCGTCACGGAGACGATCTCGCGCTGGGCGATCGGCGTCATCGTCATCGCGACGATCGCAGGGACGATCCAGGGGACGACTGCCTGGCTCCTGGGGTCGAGCTACGCGCTCGCGCTCGGGGTCATCGCGGGACTGCTCGACATGATCCCGAACATCGGCGCCACCATTGCCGGCTTCGTCCTCGTGCCCACGCTCTGGGCGGAGGAGGGGCTCACGGCGGCGCTCATCATGCTCGTGGTCGTCCTCGGCTATCAGCAGCTCGAGAACAACGTGCTCACGCCGAAGATCCAGGGCAAGGCGGTTCAGCTCTCGGCGTTCTTCATCATCGTGTCGGTCACGCTGTTCGGTGCCTTGCTCGGTGTGCTAGGCGCGCTCACCGCGGTGCCGCTCGCCGCGACCATCCAGATCTTCGTGCAGGAGCTGACGAAGGCCCGGCGCGAGCAGGTCGAGGACGCCCGAGCGGCGCTCGAGACCGCGTAGGCACCAGCTCAGACGCCGAGCGGAGCTCCGAGCACCACCGCGACGGCGCCGACCGCGCCTGCCGCGAGCAAGGTGAGGACGACGCCGCGACGCAGCACGAGCAGCGCCACCGCTGCGCCGGCAAGCACCGCCCACTGCCAGGTCTCCTGCAGGGCGAGCGCGAGCGGGACCGCCGAGCCGAGGATCGCCCCGATCGCCGCCGGACCCGCTCCGTCGAAGAACGCTCGCACGTCCCGATTCGCGACCAGGCGGTCGAAGCGCCGCGCTCCCACGAGGACGAATGCGAACGACGGCGCAAACGCGACGAGCGCGGCGAGCACGGCTCCGGGGACTCCGGCCGCCGCGTAGCCGACGACAGCCACCGTGTGCGTGACCGGGCCAGGCGTGACCTGTCCGAGCGCGACTGCATTCAGGAACTCCGGGTCGGTCATCCAGCCGTACCGCTCGACGGCGTCGGCCTGCATGAGCGGGATGATCACGAAGCCGCCGCCGTACGAGAGCGCGCCCACCTTGAAGGCGACCCACGCGAGCGCGGCGAGCGTGCCGGTGCTCGCCGCCACCACGACGGCGAGCACGGGAAACGGAGCGACCGAGAGACCGCCGACGCGCACCCTTCGCCATCCGAGCTCGACGAGCCCGCAGATCGCGAGCACGGCGACGAGCCAGGCCCCGAGTGTCGCTGCCGACGCGGCGCCGAGGAGGACGTACGCGACGAACCTCCAGCGCGGCGCGCGCTCGACGCGCGTCCACGCGGGCCGCAGCAGCAGCAGTCCCGCGTCTACCGCCACCGCCGCAACGGCGGCACCCGCACCGGCTCCGGCGCCTCTGATCCAGTCGGGTGGCGAGCCGAGGAAGAGTGCCGCGAGCGCAACGATGAGGATGAGGCCCGGGACGATGAACGCAAGCCCGCCCACAAGAGCCCCTGCCGGCCCGCCCGTTCTCCAGGCCGTGTAGATCGCGAGCTGCGTCGACGCAGGCCCGGGGAGGAGGTTGGCCGCCGCGAGCCCGTCCTCGAACTGCTCGGGCCGCAGCCAGCGGCGCCGCTCGACGACGAGATCGCGCAGGAGCGCGATGTGCGCCGGCGGCCCTCCGAATCCGATGACACCGATCCGCCCCCACGCGCGCGCGATCGCACCGAGCGTGGGCATGCTGGCCGCTAGCCGGCTGCTGAACCGAGCGCTGCCTCGCCCTCGCCGACGGCGACCACGTCCTCGCGCCGGAGCAGGAAGAGGAGTGCGACGAAGCCTGCCGCGACGAAGAGCGCGCTTCCGAGGTACGCGACGTGGAAGCCGTCCACGAGTGCCTGCGCCTGGTCGGCGGGCTGCGGCTCGCGACCGAGTCCGAGGAGCGTGTCCTGGGTCGCGTCGACCGACAGCGTTGCGAGGATCGCGAGCCCGAGTGCCCCGCCGATCTGCTGCGAGGTGTTGTAGAGGCCCGATGCGAGCCCTGCGTCGGCATTCGAGATGCCGCTCGTGGCGATCAGCGTGACGGGCACGAACGTCATGCCCATCCCGATCGACGCGAGCATGATCCCCGGCAGCAGATCGGTCAGGTACGACCCGTCGGGCTGGAGGCGCACGAAGAGCAGCAAGCCGACGATCGCCAGCGGCATTCCGATCAGCGGCACCTCACGCGCGCCCAGCTTCGCGACGAGCCCCTGCGAGAGCCCGGCGCCGATGATGATCCCGGCCGTGAACGGGAGGAATGCCAGACCCGCCTCGAGCGCCGTGTAGCCCAGGACGCGCTGCAGGTAGAGCGTGTTGAAGTAGAACATCGCGAAGAGGCCGGCCGCGACCAGGAACATCACGACGTTCGCCGCGCGTACCGTCCTTACGCGGAAGATCCCCAGCCGCACGAGCGGCTCCACGGAACGCCTCTCGATCACCACGAACGCCCCCAGGAGGACAGTCGCGAGCGCGAAGAATCCTCCGGTGTGGAGCGACACCCAGTCCTTCTCCTGAGCCTTCACGATTCCGTACACGAGCGCCAGCAGGCCGGCGGTGACGGTCACGGCTCCCGCGACGTCGAAGCTCTTGTGGGCCTGCTCGTCCTTCGACTCGGGGACGATGCGCATGGACGCGATGAAGACGGCGATTCCCACCGGGATGTTCACGTAGAAGATCCACGGCCACGAGAGGGTCGTCGTGAGAACGCCGCCGAGCACGAGGCCGACGGCACCCCCGCCGACGGCGATCGCGGCCCAGACGCCCATCGCCTTCGTCCTTTCGGCACCTTCGGCGAACGTCGTCGTGATGATCGACAGCGCAGCGGGCGCGACGAGGGCCGCGCCGAGTCCCTGCAGGCCGCGGAAGAGGATCAACGCCTCCGAGCTCGGGGCAAGCCCGTTCAGGAGCGAGGCCACCGTGAAGACGACGACGCCTACGAGGAAGATGCGCTTTCGTCCGACGAGGTCTCCGGCGCGGCCGCCGAGGAGCAGGAACCCGCCGAACGTGAGCGCGTAGGCGTTCACGACCCACTGCAGGTCGGCGTCCGACATGTCCAGGTCTGCCTGAATCGACGGCAGCGCGACGTTCACGATCGTCGCGTCGAGGATGACCATGAACTGCGCCATGCACACGAGCACCAAAACCAGCCACGGGTTGACGTCCCCGTCCCGCATGGGAGTGCGAGTGGCGGCGATCTCGCTCATGAAGAGGGCACCCTAGCGACGGCCCTGGTGACCAGGTGGTTATCGTCAGCGCCGTGACCGAGATGCGGCTGTACGACCTGCGCGTGACGGTCGAGCGGATCGAAGGCCGCTCCGTGTGCGGGCTCGAGGTCGGCGATTACTTCGAGGTGACCGAGTCGAGTCGCG
>DASQLF010000124.1:0-31521 GCA_035630135.1 Gaiellaceae bacterium | reverse complement strand
CACGAGGCCGGAGGCCACGACCACGAGCCCGAGGAGCGTCAGTGCGAGCCAGCTCTCGCGCACGTCGGAGGCGATGTCTGCGGTGCTCGCCGAGACGCGCACGGCGCCAACCACGCGCCCCTCGTCGACAACCGGCATGGTCACGAGGAGGAGCTCCTCGCCGAGGCTCTCGCTGAACCGGCGGCGTGTGTCGATCCGGCCGCGGAAGAGAGCCTCGCGGAGCTCCGGCCGCGTCGGGCCGGCGTACGGAACTCCGACGCGCGCGAGGCCGGCGCTGTCGACGACCACCCTTCCGGCTGCGTCGGTGACGACGACGCGTTCGGTCCCGGCGTCGACGCTCTCTCCAACGAGCGCGCGGATCGTGCGACGCTCGGCGGGGCTCCCGGGAACGAGGTCGGCCACGCGCGCCGCGAGCACCGCCGCATCTCCCAGCACAGCCGTCTCGAAGTCCGAGCTCGCCCGCCGCTCGACGGTCAGCGCGAGCGGGACGGCAAGCGCGATCACGACGGCCGTCAGGATGTAGAACGCAGCCAGGAGCAGCCGCGTCCGGAAGCTCATTCGAGCTCGGCCGGCGACGCGAAGCGGAAGCCCACCCCGCGCACCGTGTGGATGTAGCGCGGATCGGCCGGGTCGTCGCCGAGCTTCCTGCGCAGCGCGCTGACGTGAACGTCCACGGTCTTGGTCGACCCGAACCAGGTCGTGTCCCAGACCTTCTCGATCAGCTGCTCGCGGCGGACGACCCTGCCCGCGTTCTCGAGAAGAACGCGAAGAAGTCCGTACTCCTTGACCGTCAGGTCGAGGCGCTCGTCGCCGTGCAGCGCCTCGTGCCGCTCGAGCTCCATCCGGACGTCACCGACGGCGAGAGTCTCGCCGGGTGGCGCGTCGGAGCTTGATCCCGCCCGCCTGAGCACCGCCCGAATACGAGCGGCGAGCTCGGCGGCGCTGAACGGCTTCGTGACGTAGTCGTCGGCGCCGAGCTCGAGGCCGAGCACCCGCTCGAGCTCCTCTCCCCGGGCGGTGACCATGATCACCGGCGTCCGCGACGAGGCCCGGACGTCGCGCAGGACGTCCATGCCGCTCCCGTCCGGGAGCATCACGTCCAGGAGCACGAGATCCGGCGCGAAGCTGCGGTGGAGCTCGCGTCCGGCCGCGGCGGTCCCCGCGACGCGCACCTCGAACCCGTCGCGCTCGAGCGCGTCGGCGAGAGGCTCGGAGATCGCCACCTCGTCCTCGACCAGAAGGAGCCTGCGCCGCTGCACCGCGAGTCAGGATAGGGACGCGGCAGCGTCTCACTGGGCGCTCGCGCAGCCCTGCCGATTCTTTGCCGTTCCTGCGTCGAGTCTTCGGCTGCCGCGAACCGGAGCGTTGCAGCGCCGCGCCTACGGTCGGGATGTTCGCAATCGACTGAAAGGAAGATCTCGATGACTGCAGCAACACGTTCAGCAACACGTTCAGCAACACCGCGGGTGAAGGCATTCGGCGTCGGCCTCGTGAGCCTCGTGGTCGCAGCGTCGGCGGCGCTGGCTCTGGCCGTGAGCGCACAGGCCGCTCCGACGAAGCTCGTCGGCACGGTCGGTCCGGGAGCGACGATCTCGCTGAAGACGACGACGGGCAAGCGCGTGTCGACGCTGCCCCGCGGCTCCTACTCGATCACCGTCAGGGACAGCTCGGACGAGCACAACTTCGCGATGCGCGGCCCCGGCGTGAGCCGGGCGCTCACCGGGGTCGACTTCGTCGGGACGAAGACCGTCACCCTCAAGCTCGGCGCAGGTCGCTTCACGTTCGTCTGCACGCCGCACTCCGACGACATGCGCGGAAGCTTCGCCATTCGCTGAGGCACGTCCACGACCACACGGGCGAAGCCGGTGTGCTTCAGGGGTTGGCGCGATCGGGGATCCGCGCTAGCGGATCTCCGATCTGCGGAGAAGCCTCGGGCGGGAGCGGCTGCCCCCTCCCGCCCGAGCATCTACTGTCGGCTCGTGCGCGTCCTGGTCCTACAGCACATCGCCTGCGAGCCGCCCGGCGTCTTCGAGGACGTCCTTCGCGAGCGCGGCGCCGAGCTGCGCCGCGTCGAGCTCGACGAGGGCGCGCCGCTTCCGGACTGGCGCGACTTCGACGCCATCGTGGCCATGGGCGGGCCGATGTCCGCGAACGACGATGCGGAGCTGCCCTGGCTGACGGAGGAGAAGCAGGCGATCGGCGAGGCCGTGCGAGCGGGAACGCCCTATTGGGGCGTCTGCCTGGGGGTGCAGCTGCTCGCCGCGTCGCTCGGCGCCCGTGTCTATGCGGGCGCGCTACCTGAGGTCGGCCTGCTCCCGGTCGACCTGACCGAGGAGGGTCGCGCCGACCCCGTGTTCGGCGAGTTCGACGGCGACCTCGTCACCCTGCAGTGGCACGGCGACACCTTCGATCTTCCGGACGGCGCGGCTCGCCTGGCCGCCTCGCCGGCGTACGAAAACCAGGCGTTCCGGTTCGAGCGCGCCTACGGCGTGCAGTTCCATCTCGAGGTCTCCGCCGAGATGGCGCGGGAGTGGGCAGAGGTGCCCGAGTACGTCGCCTCGCTCGAGCGCACCCTCGGTACCGCGGGGGCGCCGGCGTTCCTTGCATCGATCGAGGAGAACGCCGACGGGATGCGCGCCTCGGGGCGGAAGCTCTTCGAGCGCTGGCTCGACCACGTCGCCGTCTAGAAGAAACGCGCGACGCGCGCTCGCGTGTCGTCGTCCTCGAGGCCGCGTTGGAAGACGGTCGTCCGCCTGCGCAGGACGTCATCAGCGCTTCGCGCCCACTCGTGCGTGACCGCGTAGCGCGCCTGGGCGGCGAGATCGGGGCCGCCCGGGTGGAGGCGTTCGAGCAGCGACGGATCGTCGAGCGCAGAGGCGAGAACCTCGGGCGCGAGGCTGCCGTAGAGGTGCTGGAGATGCGCGCGGACGTCCGGCTCGAGCTCGACTGGGAGCCGCACGTCGTCGAGGCCGACCGCGCCAGGTAGCGGCCACGGGCGCGTGTCGAGCCGATGCAGTCCGAGATCCGTACGAAGGCGCTCGAGCACCTCGAGCGCGATCCGCCGGTACGTCGTCAGCTTTCCGCCGGCGACGCTCAGCATCCCGGCCGGGCCGCGGCTGAAGACCGTCTCGCGGCGCGCGCTCACGCTCTCGCCGTCACCGGCGGGAAGGACGCGCAGCCCCGCATACGTCGCGCGCACGCGATCAGCACTGACGAGGTCGGGGTCGAGCGCCAGCGCTGCCTCGCGGAGGATGCGGTGCTCGTCCTCTCGGTTCGGCGCGACGTCCGCAGGATCGCCCTCGTACGGCGCGTCGGTCGTCCCGAGAAGGAGCATGTCGTACCAGGGGACGGCGAACGTGACGCGCACCTCGTCCTGCACGAGCGTCAGCGCGGCCGTCCAGTCCTTCCCGCCCGGGACGATCGCGTGCGCGCCGCGGCTCAGCCGCACGGACGTTCCCGCGTGCGGGTCTTCGAGTCGGCGCACGCGGTCGACCCACGGGCCTGCCGCGTTCACGACGTGCGCGGCCGAGACGGCGACGCCGGTGCCGTCGACCTCCACGTCCGCGCCTGCCACGCGACCCGACGCGCTGCGGAGCGCGACGACCTCCGCCCCGCTCACGACGCATGCGCCCGCGTCCGCCGCGGCGCGGACGTTGGCGAGGCAGAGGCGCGCGTCGTTCGTCGTCGCGTCCGCATAGAGGGCGCACGCACGCAAGCCACTCGCACGGAGATCCGGCACGAGCTCCTGTGCCCGCGACGCGTTCACGAGCCAGTTGAGCCGCGAGCGGGCCAGCACCGAGTAGGCCACGATCCCGCTCTGCACGAACGCGGGCCGATACGGGCCGCTCTCGTACAACGGGAGCAGGAACGGGATGCGGCGTACGAGGTGCGGCGCGACGACCTTCGTCAGCACACGCCGCTCGTGGTGCGCCTCGCGCACCAGGCGCACGTCTCCGAGGCGGAGGTACCGAAGACCGCCGTGGACGAGCTTGGAGGATGCGCTCGACGTCCCTCCCGCGAAGTCCCTCGCCTCGACGAGCGCGACGGCGAGCCCGATCCGCGCGGCGTGCGCGGCCACGGCCGCGCCGATGATCCCCCCGCCGACGACGAGGAGGTCGAAGCGGCGCGAGCACAGCTCCTCGAGCGCGCGCGAGCGCGATTCGGCGGGCGAAGAGGCGATCACTGCCCGCGGATCGTGCCCCAAGCCGGGTCCCCTGGTTGGATGTGCGGTTGGGATGCCCGCCTCGGCGCTCGCTCTCGCACTCGGCGCGGCCTTCCTCCACGCGCTCTGGAACCTGCTGCTGGCACGCGCGCCCGACGTGCAGGCGGCGACGGCGGTCGCGCTCGTCGTCGGCGTCGTCGCGTTCGCGCCGGTCGCGGCGCTCGCGTGGGAGGCGGACGCCGAGGTGATCCCCTTCCTCGTCGTCACGGCTCTCCTGCAGCTCACCTACTTCTTCCTGCTGTCCACGGCCTACAGCCGGGCGGAGCTGTCGTTCGTGTACCCGATCGCGCGTGGCTCGGCGCCGGTGCTCGTCCTCGTGGGCGGACTCGCGATCCTCAGCGAAAGCGCGACCGCGACGCAGGTGGCCGGCGTCGTGCTCGTGGCCGGCGGCGTCCTCCTCGTGCGCGGCGTCCGCGGCCCAGCGGCGTTCGGCGACCTCGCGCTCGCGCTGGCAATCGGTGTCGGCATCGCCTCGTACACGCTGCTCGACCAGCGCGGGATCGAGCATGCGTCGCCCGTCGTCTACCAGGAGCTCTCGATGATCCCGGTCACCCTCGTCTTCGTCGCGGTGACGCTCGCTCGTCGCGGCCGGTCGCCCGTCCGGGCGGCGATCGTGCTCCCGAACGCGGCGGCCGGCTTGGCGACGTTCGGCGCCTACATCCTCGTCCTCGCCGCACTCGCACGCGCGCCGGCGGCGTCGGTCGCGGCGGTGCGGGAGACCAGCGTCGTGATCGCCACCGCCCTCGCCGTCCCGCTCCTGCACGAACGCGTGGGCATGGCCCGAATGGCCGGTGCGGTCGTCGTCGTCCTCGGAGTCGCCCTGGTCAGCGCCTGAAACAGCGCTTGCAACAGACTGTTACAAGGGCTTCTCGGCCACGGCTCTTCCGGCCGCTTCCGGGCGGGGGAGCGCGGCGTGAGCCTCGGCCGCTGCGCGAATTGCGGTGGCGAGCGGCTCGCGCCAGGGGACGACCTTGCCGGCCTCGGTGTCGACGTGGAGGAGCAGGTGCTCGCCCGTCGCGAGCGGTTCCTCGCCCGGCACACGACGAAGCTCGTGAAAGAGGTGAAGGCGCTTCTCGTCGGCACCGAGCACCTGCGTCTCGACGGCGAGCGACTCGAACGCTGCCGCCTCGCGGAGATAGCGGATGTGCGTCTCGGCGGTGTAGGCGCTGTGACCGCCCGCCAGGTAGGCCGCATCGAGGCCGACGTGGCGGAGAAAGGCGTCCGTGGCGTACGCGAGCACGTCGCCGTAGCGCGCCTCGGTCATGTGGCCGTTGTAGTCGACCCAGGCCGGATCAACCGCACATTCGTAGAGCCGTACCGGTCGCTCGGGGTCGACCGCGACTCGGGTTGGAGCCGCGAAGAGCCGCTCCTCGTGCGCGGCGAGCGTCTCCCCTGCGCCGTACCGGTTCGCGCGCAACGCCTGCAACAGCGCGACGAGATTGTCGTCGCGGATCCGCTCGAGCTCGCGCACCGAGAGCCCGCGCGCTTGTGCATCGGACTGAGCCGCGATGCGCTCGACGAGCTCGTCGGTCAGCTCGGGCACGTCGGTCAGCTTCGTCCACGGCCACGCGAGCGCAGGCCCGAACTGGGCCAGAAAGTGGCGCATGCCGTCCTCGCCTCCCGCGATCCGGTACGTGAGGAACGTCCCCATCTGCGCCCAGCGCAGCCCGGCACCGAAGCGGATCGCGTCGTCGATCTCCTCGACAGTCGCCACGTCGTCGTGGACGAGCCACAGAGCCTCGCGCCAGAGCGCCTCGAGGAGCCTGTCGGCCACGAACCCGTCGATCTCGTGCCGGACGCGCAGCGGGCGCATGCCGACGGACTCGTAGACGGCGCCGGCCCGCGAGACGGCGTCCTCGGAGGTGCGCTCACCCGCGACGAGCTCGACGAGCGGCAGGAGGTAGACCGGGTTGAACGGGTGCGCGACGACGAACCGCTCGGGATGACGCATGTCGACCTGCAGCCGGGATGGGAGCAGGCCCGAGGTCGACGAGCAGACGAGCGCGCCCGCCGCCGCATGCGCCTCGATCTCCGCCAGCACGCGGCGCTTGACGTACTCGTCCTCCGGCGCGCTCTCCTGGATCAGATCGGCGTCGCGCACGGCGTCCTCGAGCGATGCTGAGAAGGTCACGGCACCTCGCACTCGCGGCGCCAGCGTCAGCCGCGACCACGCGCGCTCGGCGTTCTCGAGGGTCTCGCGCACGCGGCGCTCCGCCTCCGGATGCGGGTCGAACACCGCGACGTCGATTCCGTTCTCGACGAACCGTCCGGCCCAGCCGCCGCCGATGACTCCGCCGCCGATCAGTGCGACTTGCATCAGGGCCGCGCGAGGCCGAGCTTCTCGCGCGTCTCGGCCGGGCCGAGCACGCGGACGTTCATCGCCTCGAGGATCGCCACCGCGCGCTCGACGAGCTGTCCGTTCGTCGCCTTCACGCCGCGCTCGAGCCAGAGGTTGTCCTCGAGACCGACACGCACGTTCCCGCCGAGGATCGGCGCGAGCGCGACATACGCGAGCTGCATACGGCCGATCGCGAACGCGGAGAAGTTGCACTCCGTCGGCAGCTGGTTCACGAGCGCGAGCAATGTCCCCGGGTCGTCAGGCGCGCCGTACGGGACCCCCATGCAGAGCTGCAGCATCGCCGGCTCCTCGATCAGGCCCTCGGCGATCAGCTGCTTCGCGAACACGAGATGGCCCGTGTCGAAGACCTCGATCTCCGGGCGGACGCCGAGGTCGCGGATCTGCCGCGCCATCTCGCGCAGCATCGAGGGCGTGTTCGTCATCACGTAGTCGCCCTCCGCGAAGTTCATCGTCCCGCAGTCGAGCGTGCAGATCTCTGGCCGCAGCTCCGCGACGTGCTCCAGCCGCTCGGTCGCCCCGGCCATGTCCGTTCCTTCCGGATTGGGTGGCAGCGGCGACTCGACACCGCCGAGCACGAGGTCTCCACCCATTCCCGCCGTCAGGTTGAGGACGACGTCGACGCCAGAGCCGCGGATTCGCTGGACGACGTCGCGGTAGAGGGCGGCGTCGCGGGACGGGCCGCCCGTCTCCGGGTTACGGACGTGGACGTGCGCGATCGCCGCGCCCGCGCGCGCCGCCTCGATCGCCGCCTCCGCAATCTGCGCGGGCGTCACGGGGACGAGCTCGGAGCGCTCCGTCGTCGCCCCGGCTCCCGTCACCGCACAGGTGATGAAGACCTCGGTGTTCAGAGCGCTGACTCTACGATGCCCGCCGTGGGCGAGCTCGTCGGCACGAGACGCGAGGGTGACGTGTCCGTCCTCACGCTGCGTCGACCCGAGAAGCTGAACGCGATCTCGACGGACGTGGAACGCGAGCTCGCCGCCCGCTTCGAGGACGAGGACGTCCGCAAGAGTCGCGCGCTCGTCGTCTGCGGAGAGGGAAGGGCGTTCTCCGCCGGAGCGGACGTCGGCGAGTTCTCAGACCGAGATCCCGCCGCGATCGTCGCGTACTACCGCGAGACGGGTGCGATCTTCGAGCGCTTCGCGACGCTTCCCGTACCGACGATCGTGGCGATCCACGGGTACTGCCTCGGCGCGGCGCTCGAGCTCTCGCTGGCCGCGGACTTCCGCGTCGCGGACGAGACCGCGTCGTTCGGGCTGCCCGAGGTCGCGCTCGGCATCCTGCCGAGCTCGGGCGGCACCCACCGGCTCGTCCGGCTCCTCGGCACCGCGCGCGCGAAGGAGCTCGTACTGCTGCGTGAGCGCATCGACGCCGCGGAGGCGCTTCGCGTCGGCCTCGTGACCGAGGTCGTACACGCGGGATCTGCGGTCGAGCGGGCGCTCGAGCTCGCGCGCCACCTCGCGTCGCTTCCTCCGCTCGCCGTCTCGGTGACGAAGGAGGCGATCGACGCGATGGGCGACTCCTCGCGCGACGCCTCGTTGCTCATCGAGCGCCTGGCGTACGCGGCGCTGGCGCAGACGGAGGACGCACGAGCCGGTCTCGACGCGTTCGCCTCCCGGCGACGCAGCGACGACTAAGCCGTGACCGCGTAGTCGGCGCGCGCCAGCCAGTCTGGAGAGATCGCGACGCCCCATCCCGGGCCGTCCGGAACGGCGACGCGGCCGTCGACGACGCGCGGTCGCGGCTCGAACATCCCCGCCTGCCACGGATAGTCCTCGTCCGGCTCGATCGAGAACTCGAGGTACGAGCCTGCGTTCGGGATCGAGGCGAGCAGGTGCAGCGTGAAGACGACGACGAGAGAGTGGTTCGCCGCGTGTGGCGTGCACGGCAGGCCGCGCTCGGCCGCGAGCGCCGCGAAGCGCAGAGCCCGTGTCAGCCCGCCCGCATAGAGGACGTCCGGCTGGACGACGTCGACGGCACGCGTGGCCGTCATCGACTCCCACGCGACCTCGTCCCAGTCCTGCTCGCCACCGGCAACGTCGAGTGAGAGCGTCTCGGTCACCTCGCGCGTCCAGTCCTGCCGCCACCAGGGGCACGGTTCCTCGTAGTGGACGACGCCATGCTCTTCGAGCATCCGGCCGACCTCGATCGCGCGCGCCGGCGTGTACGCACTGTTCGCGTCGACGAGCAGCGAGACGCCGTCCCCGAGCGCACGCCGAACCGTCTCCACGACGGCCTCGGTGCGCCCCGGCCACTCGTCACCGTCGTGCCCGCACTCCTTTCCGATCCGGATCTTGAACGCAGAGAACCCGTGCAGATCGCGAAGTCGCGCGAGCCGCTGGGCCTCCTCCTCCGGTGCGATGTCGCGCCGCACGCTCGCGGCGTACGCGCGAACGCTCGTGGCCGTGCCGCCGAGGAGCTCGCGCACGCTTCTTCCCTCGACCTTGCCGCGCAGATCCCAGAGCGCCGTGTCGAGACCGGCCAAGGCGCGAAAGAGATGTGAGCCGCGAAACTTGTGCTCGAGCTCGGGGATCTCGTCGACCAGGTCTGCGGCTGCGAGCGCGTTACGGCCGAGGGCGTGCGGAGCGACCTGCCGGTGGAGCACCTCGACGGTCGTCCGGGCGTGGTACGGAGCCACCTGGCCCCAGCCCTCCGCTCCCTCGTCGGTGCGCACGCGCACGAGCGCGACCTCGGGCAGGGCGAAGCTCTCGACCGAGACGACTCTCACTCGAAGACGATCAGGTTGCGCAGTGACTCGCCCGCACGCGAGTCGGCGATGGCCTCGTCGATGCGCTCGAGCCCGTAGCGACCGCTGATGAGCTCGTTGAGCTTCAGACGGCCGTGCTCGTAGAGCTCGAGCAGCGCCGGCACGGTTCGCGCGAGTGACGTCGAGCCCACCTTGCTGCCGAGTATCCGGACGTCATCGTGGACGAGGTCGACGCCGACCACGCGGATGACGTCTCCCGACGGCGGCATGCCGACCACGACGACGGTGCCGCCGCGCCGCACGCACGTGAGGCCGAGCTCGACGACGTCCCCGCGGCCGACGGTGACGAAGACGTGATCCGCGCCACGCCCGCCGGTCAGGCTCCGGATCTCGGCCGCGAGATCCGCGCCGGCCGGATCCAGCGCGTGCGTCGCGCCGAACGCGAGCGCCGCCGCGCGCTTCGTGGGCGCCAGATCGACGGCGACGATCGGCTCGGCTCCGCGGAAGGCTGCTCCCTGGACGCAGTTCACCCCGACGCCGCCGACGCCGACGACGGCGACGCTCGCGCCGGGCTGCACGTCCGCGCGGTCGACCACCGCGCCGAAGCCGGTCGCGACGCCGCAGCCGAGGAGCGACGCGGCCGCGAGCGAGACGGAGTCCGGAACTCGCACGAGCTGCGACTCGTGCACGACGGTCTCCTCGGCGAAGGCGGCCGTGTGCATCGCCCGATGCACCGACTCGCCGTCGCGCGTGCGCAGCCTGCCCTCGCGATCGCCGGGGAAGGATCCCTCGCAGAGATGCGGCTGATCGAGCGCGCAGAAGAAGCAGCGGCCGCACGAGCGCAGGAGGCTGACCACGACGCGGTCGCCCTCGGACACCGCCGAGACGCCGGGACCGATCTCCTCCACCACGCCCGCAGCCTCGTGCCCGTAGACGGCCGGGAGCACTCCTCCCCAGTCGCCGTCGGCGAACGCGATGTCGCTGTGGCAGATCGCGCACGCGACGATGCGGACGCGCGCCTCCCCCTCCTCCGGCCGGTCGAGCTCGAGCTCCTCGATCCGATGCGGCGCGCCGAACGCGCGGCAAACCGCCGCCCTCATGGCGCGTAGGGCGGGAAGCGCGCTTGCCTGTCGCGCTCGGCGACGTCGTCCGTGTTCCGCGTGTACTGCTTCGCGGCCGCGCGCGAGGGCTGGAAGTCCCACGGGAACGGCGCGCCCTGGCGGAGCGCCTGGAAGACGGTGTGCCGCGCGCGCTGGCTCGCCCTGACCTCACTGTCGAGCGTGTCGAGATCCCAGCGCCGCGCGACCTCGGCGCGGAGCTCCGCCAGGACGTCCGCGCACTCGGGGTCGTCGGCGACGTTCCGCAGCTCGAGCGGGTCGGCTTCGAGGTCGAAGAGCGCGTCCGGATCGCTCGGCGTGTGGACGAGCTTGAAGCGGCCGCGCCGGAGCATCACCATCGGCGCGAGGGCGCTCTCGGCGAGGTACTCGCCGGCGATCGTCCGCTCCGGATCCGTCTCCCCTTCCAGGAACGGGAGCAGGCTTTCGCCGTCGATCGGGGCGGAGAGCTCATCGGAGAGGCCCGGCCGCGCGAGGTCGGCGAGCGTCGGCGCGAGATCCAGGAGCGAGACCGCCTCGGGCACGCGTCGCGGCGCGAAACGCCCGGGGGCGCTCACGATCAGCGGCACGTGCGCCGAGTGCTCGCGGAACGACATCTTGTAGAAGAGCCCGTGCTCGCCCAGGAAGTCGCCGTGGTCGGAGGTGAAGATCACGACCGCGTCCTCCGCGAGCCCGCACGCCTCGAAGGCGTCGAGCACCTCACCGATCTTCGCGTCGACGTACGAGAGATTCGCGTAGAAGCCGTGGCGGGCTCGCCGGATTCGCTCGTCGGTCAGCTCGAGCGCGCCGACCGCGCAATCGTCGAAGAGACGGCGGCCATGCGCGTCGCGCTCCTCGTACGGGAGGCCGGGAGCAGCGGGCAGGTCGATCTCGTCGTCCTCGTAGAGATCCCAGTAGCGCTGCCGCGCGACGTACGGATCGTGGGGATGCGTGAACGAGACACAGAGCATGAGCGGCTCGTCGTCGCCCTCGAAGCGCACGTAGTCGTAGAGCCGGCGAATCGCGTGGAACGCGACCTCGTCGTCGTACTCGAGCTGGTTCGTCAGCTCGGCGACGCCGGCCTCCTCGACCGAGCTCATGTTGTGGTACCACCAGTCGATCCGCTCGCCGGGGCGGCTCCAGTCGGGCGTCCACCCGAAGTCGCCGGGATACACGTCCGTGGTCAGGCGCTCCTCGAAGCCGTGTAGCTGATCCGGCCCGACGAAGTGCATCTTGCCGCTGAGGCACGTGCGGTAGCCCTCGAGCCGGAGGTAGTGCGCGAAGGTCGGGATCGACGACGCGAACTCCGCCGAGTTGTCGTACACCCGCGTCCTGCTCGGAAGCTGCCCGGTCATGAACGACGCACGCGCCGGGGCGCAGAGCGGGCTCGGCGTGTAGGCGTTCTCGAAGACGACGCCCGACTCGGCGATGCGGTCGATCGACGGCGTCTTCGTCACGCCATGGCCGTAGGCTCGAAGAAAGGGCGCCGCGAGCTGGTCGACCATCACGACCAGGATGTGAGGACGATCGGGCACCGGTCGCGACGCTAGCGCGTCGGCTCGTTGATCGCAGTGCGTGGCCGTCGGCCTTCGAGCACGTCTCGCACGCTCTCGATCGACCGCGCGACGACCTCCGCATCGGCGCGCTCGCTGTACCAGCCGGCGTGCGGATTGACCACCAGTCGCGGCGACGCGGGAGCCGGCTCCTCCGTCGTCGGAGGCTCGACGTCGAGTACGTCGAGGGCGACGCCGCCGAGCTGTCCGCCATCGAGAGCGGCGAGCAGCGCAGGCGTGTCGACGAGCCCGGGGCGCGCCGCGTTGACGACGAGCGCACCTCGCGGCAGCCGCGCTATCTCGGCGGCGCCTAGTAACCCTTGCGTGTCCGGCGTGAGGGGCGCATGGATCGAGACCGCGTCCGAGGCCTCGAGGAGCTCGGGCAGCGCCAGTGGACGAGCACCGGCCGCCACGATCTCGTCGTCTGCCAGGAACGGATCGTGGGCACCCACGTCCATTCCGAGCGCGAGCGCCCGCTGCGCGACGGCACGCCCGATGCGGCCGAAGCCGACGATCCCGAGCCGCACGTCCTGGACGCGACGCAGCGGGCCGGCCGCGTCGTACTCCCAGCGCCCGTCGCGGACGCTCCGATCGAGCTCGACCACCCCGCGCACCAGCGAGAGCAGGAGCGCGAGCGAGTGATCCGCCATCTCGTCGACGCAGTAGTCGGGCACGTTGCAGACCCAGACGCCGCGCGCGCTCGCCGCGACGACGTCGACGTGGTCGAAGCCGACGCTCGGCGTCGCGATGACGCGCAACGAGGGAAGGCGGACGACGTCCTCGGCCGAGACGGGCTCGAAGGTGAGCAGCGCCTCGACGTCGTCGCCCGACCACGGCGGCGCTCCCTCCTCGACCCGCGCGAGCGCTTCCAACCCGGCCCGCGCCGCCTCGACCGGGAACGACGGCCCGCAGAGGACGCGGCTCACGCCGTCGTCCGCAGCGATGCGCACGCATCGGCGAGCGCGACGCCGAAGCGCTCGAGCACGGGCTCGGGGGCGACCGTGACTCGTGCATGCCGCGCGAGCCCGTAGTCCGAGCCCGCGCGGATGAGGATGCCGCGCTGCGCGAGCGCCTCCGCGAGCTCGACGTCGTCCAGGTCGAGCCGAGCGAGGACGAAGTTCGCCTCCGACGGCATCGGCTCGAATCCCGCGTCCGCGAGCAGCCTGGACAGCATCTCCCGTGCCGAGGCGACCTCCTGTCGCCGGGCCACGACGGCGTCGGTCGCGCGCAGGCACGCGCAAGCCGCGGCGAGCGCGGCGCAGTTCACGTTGAAGGGCTCCTCGATGATGTCGAAGTAGGGAACGAGAGCCGGATCCGCGAGCGCGTACCCCAGCCGCAGCCCGGCGAGCCCGTAGAGCTTCGAGAAGCTGCGCAGGACGACGACCTGCCGCCCGTCCACGACGTCCCGCTCGCGACGCACACGTCGTTCCCTGGGAACGAAGTCCCCGTAGGCCTCGTCGACGACCGCCACGCAGCGATCCGGCAGCGCGTCGAGGAACGACGTCCACTCGTCCGCGCCGAGCGTGCGCCCGGTCGGGTTGTTGGGGTCGCAGATCCAGACGATCCGCGCGTCGACCTCCTGTGCTCGCGCCGCCAGCGCCGCGAGATCGAGCGTCAGGTCGGTCTCGCGCACCGGGACTCGCTCCACCGAAGCGCCGCGCGTCGTCGAGATCTGCGCGTACAGGCCGTACGTGAGCTCCGGCACGACCACGTGGTCTCCGGGCCGCAGGAAGGTGCTCGCGACGATCCCGATCAGCGCGAGGCTGCCGTGCGCGGGCACGACGTGCGCCGGGCTCGTCCCCGTCAGCGCGGCCACCTCGTCACGGAAGTCGGTGTTCGGCGCCTCCGGGTACAGCCACATGTCGTCGAGCTCGGCGTCGATCGCCTCGAGCACACCCGGAAGCGGGCCGAAGAGGTTCTCGTTCCAGCTCAGCTTGAGCACCTCGTCGAGCCCGTAGAGCTCCTTCACCTCGGCGGTCGTCTGGCCGAGCGCGAACTGGTCGAGCCCGGCGAGCTCCGGCGTGACGATCCTGCTCCAGTCGGTCACGAGGGGACTCTACGACGCAATGAAGCGGCGATTGACTGACTATCCGCCGTTTGGAAGACTCGATCCGGCGCGTGGCTTCGCTCCGCGCCGGCTTCGCCCAACGACCGACAACGAGGAGGGCGTACGGATGGTGACGGCCGACGAAGCACTGAGCCGCGAAGTCCAGCGCGGCATGACCCGTCAGGACATCGTGAAGAGGGCGGCGGCACTCGGGATCGTCGTGTCGGCAGGCACGCTCGGGCCCCTGACCGAGGCGGCTTTCGCACGCACGCAGATCAAGCGCGGGGGCACGTTCCGGCAGGCGACCTCCGGCGGCACGACCGACTTCATCGACGGGAACCACATCGTCGCGAAGTCGGACATCGTGCGCCTCGTCGCAACGTTCGACGCGCTCGCGCGCTTCGACGAGAAGGGCAAGATCCAGATGCATCTCGCCGAGGAGCTCAAGGCGGAGAAGGCAAATCAGTACCTGATCCGCGTGCGCAAGGGGATCGAGTTCCACAACGGCAAGACGCTGACGATCGACGACGTCATCTACTCGATTGCGCGCACGAAGAACGCGAAGCTCAAGCTCTTCGGAAACGCGGCGTTCGGCGCAATCGACCTCAAGCGGATCAAGAAGCTCGACAAGTACACGTGCCGGCTGACTCTGTCCCGCCCGGACGTGACGCTCCTCGAGGCGTTCGCGCAGTACTTCCAGGGCGTCGTCCCGAAGGGCTACCAGCCGACGGCCGTCGGGAAGGGGCCGCTGCAGTACGTCGGGACCGGCCCGTTCAAGGTGAAGAGCTTCACGCCCGGCCGCGAGAGCGTGCACACGAAGAACGCGAACTACTGGATCGACGGTCAGCCGTACTTCGACGAGGTGCGCATCATCAACTTCCCGTCGGACGCGGCGAAGGTCAACGCGCTCCTGTCCGGTCAGATCGACGCGATGGCCGACGTGCCGTTCGCGCAGGTGCCCGTGGTCAAGAATCGAGGCAGGAAAATCCTGGTCTCGCCGACCGGCGCATGGACGCCGCTCTGCATGCGAGTCGACGTCGCGCCCTTCACCGACGTCCGCGTGCGGCGCGCGTTCCGGCTGCTGATCAACCGCCCGCAGGTCGTGCGGCAGGGCCTCTCCGGCTACGGCTTCGTGGCCAACGACATCTACTCGCCGTTCGACCCCGCGTACGCGGGCGACGAGTTCCCGCAGCGGCGTTACGACCCGGAGCAGGCTCGATCGCTCCTCCGCCAGGCCGGCCATTCGAACGGGCTCGACGTCGAGCTCGTCACGAGCCCGGCGGACACGGGAATGGTCGAGGGCGCGACGATCTTCGCCCAGAACGCGAAGGCCGGCGGCGTCAACGTCACCGTCCGCAACGTCGACGGCGGCACGATCTACGGCGACCAGTACCTCAAGTGGCCGTTCTCGGCGGACTACTGGGGGACGCGCAACTACCTGCTGCAGGCGGCGACGGGCGTCCTCAAGACGGCGCCGTTCAACGAGACGCACTGGGATGCGTACTCGGGCTATCCGAAGTTCGAGAGGCTCTACCGCCAGGCGCTGGGAACGGTCAACGAGAAGAAGCGGGCCGAGATCATCAGGGAGATGCAGCGCATGGAGTACAACGACGGCGGGCTCATCATCTGGGGCTTCAAGAGCCTGACCGACGGCTACTCCCAGAAGGTCGGCGGCTACAAGGTCGACCGCGGGACCCTCAACCTGAACAAGTACGGCAACGGCTTCCGCACCATCTACTTCGTCTGAGCGCACGCGGGTGCCGGGCTCGTGCCCGGCACCCGTTCGCTCGTTGCGTCCATGCATGGGCTGACGGGCTTCGTCGTCCGCAGGCTTCTGCTGGGCGTCCTCACGCTGTTCATCACGTCCGTGATCATCTTCGGGGCGACGCAGGCGCTGCCGGGTGACGCCGCGCGCTCCATTCTCGGCCGCAGCGCGACGCCCGAGTCGCTCGCGGAGCTGAGGCGCCAGCTCGGGCTCGACCAACCCGTGCTCACGCAGTACTGGGAGTGGATCTCGGGTGTCCTGACGGGCGACCTCGGAACGTCGCTCGCGAACAGCCTTCCGGTCTCCGACGTCATCGGAGAGCCGATCGTCTACTCGCTCTTCCTCATGGTTCTCGCCGCCGTGATCAGCGTGCCGCTCGGCATCGCGCTCGGGGCGGTGAGCGCGCGCCGGCGAGACAGCGCCTTCGACCAGACGACGTCCGTGGCGACTCTCGGGCTGGCAGCGCTCCCGGAGTTCGTCGTCGGGATCACCCTCGTCGTGCTCTTCGCGACGACCGTGTTCCAGTGGCTGCCGGCCGTCGCGGTGACCGAGCCCGGCGTCGGGCCGTGGAACTACCCGAAGGAGCTCATCCTTCCCGTGATCACGCTCGTGATCGCGGTCGTGCCGTACACGGCGCGGATCATGCGCGCCTCGACGGTGGAGATCCTCGAGAGCGACTTCGTCGAGATGGCGCGCCTGAAGGGCCTGCCCGAGCGCCGCGTCCTCTGGCGCCATGCCGTCCCGAACGCGCTCGCGCCGACCTTCCAGGTGACGGCGCTGAACCTCGCCTACCTCGCCGGCGGCATCGTCGTCGTCGAGGCGGTCTTCAACTACCAGGGGGTCGGGCTCCTCCTCGTCGACTCGGTGCGCGCCCGGGACATGCCCGTCGTACAGGCCGTCGCGCTGCTGATCGCAGCGCTGTACGTGATCCTCAACCTGCTCGCCGACCTCGCGACGATTCTCGTCAGCCCGCGCCTCCGGACGTCGCTGTCGTGAGCGGCGTCGCCGTTGCAGACCCGGTCGAGGTCGAGCTCGACCGCAGCGAGGGCCGGCGGCCATGGCGCCTCCTGCTCGCGACCGCGTGGTCGCAGCACCGCACGAAGATCGGCGTCGGGATCACGCTCCTCATCGTCGGCATCGCCCTCATCGGGCCGTTCGTCGCGCCGTACGAGCCGGATCAGGGCGTCGAGGGCCAGTTCCCGTTCTCGCCGCCGTCGAGCGAGACGTGGTTCGGCACCGACGATCTCGGGCGTGACGTCTTCAGCCGCTTCCTTGCGGGCGGCGTCTCCGTGCTCATCCTGGCCGGGGCCTCGACAGCGATCGGCATCGTCCTCGGAGTCGCGGTCGGCCTGGCCGCGGCCTACTCGCGCGGCAAGCTCGACGACGTCCTGATGCGGACGATGGACGTGCTGCTCTCGCTCCCGCAGATCGTGTTCGCACTCGTCCTCGCGGCCACGGTCGGGCCGGAACTGTGGCTGCTCGTCCTCGCAGTCGGGCTCACGACGATGCCGCGTGCAGCACGGGTGACGCGCGGCGCGGCCGTCGAGGTGGTCGAGAAGGACTTCGTGCGCGCGGCCGAGGCGATCGGGCTGCCGCGGCGCCGGATTCTCATGGGCGAGGTGCTGCCGAACATCGCAAGCCCGCTCATCGTCGAGACGACGCTGCGCATGACGTTCAACGTCGCCGTCGTCGCCGGCCTCAGCTTCCTGGGGTTCGGGCTGCAGCCGCCCGCCGCGGACTGGGGGCTCATGATCAACGAGAACCGCAACGGGCTCACCATCCAGCCGTGGCCGGTGATCCTGCCCGTCGTCGCGATCGCGCTCCTGACCATCGGTACAAGCCTCATCGGCGACGGCATCTCCCGCGCGGCGATCGGCATCGAGCGCGGACGGGGACGCGAGTGAGCTCGGCCGCTCCGGCACTCGAGGTCTCCGACCTCCGGGTCGAGGTCGACTACGGCGACCGCGAGGACATCGTCGACGGCATCACGTTCCGGGTCGACGCCGGCGAGGTGCTCGGCCTGGTCGGTGAGTCCGGGTCGGGGAAGACGACGATCGGGCTGGCCGTCCTCGGCCACACACGCAGAGGAGCGCACATCGCGCGCGGCGAGGTGCGGGTCGAGGGCCGCGACATCATCCCGCTGCCCGCGCTCGAGCGGCAGCGCCTGCGCGGCAAGCTCGTCTCGTACGTGCCCCAGGATCCGGCGTCCGCGCTGAGCCCCGCGATGCGAATCGGGAAGCAGCTCGACGAGGCCCTCTCGGAACACGGGTTCGGATCGTCGGACGCCGACCGGCGCGCGCGGATCACCGAGGTGCTCGGCGAGGTGCTCCTCCCGAGCGACGAGGCGTTCCTCAAGCGCTATCCGCACCAGCTCTCCGGTGGCCAGCAGCAGCGCGTCGCTCTCGCCATGGCGTTCGCGAACCGTCCGCGGGTCATCGTCCTCGACGAGCCGACCACCGGCCTCGACGTCACGACGCAGGCTCACGTGCTGGAGACCGTGCGAGAGCTCTGCGAGCTGCACGGCGTCGCGGCCGTGTACGTGAGCCACGATCTCGCCGTCGTCGCCACGCTCGCGACCAGAGTCGCGGTGCTGTACGGAGGCCGGCTCGCCGAGATCGGGCCGACAGCGACGCTCTTCCGGCTCGCCGCTCACCCCTACACGCGACGCCTCGTGGAGGCGATTCCCGAGCTCTCCGGCGAGCACGCGCTCGTCGGCATCCCCGGCACCGCCCCGAGGCCAGGTCATCGCCCGAGCGGCTGCTTCTTCAGGCTCCGCTGCCCCTACGCCATCGAGAAGTGCGGCCTGGAGGCTCCGCAGCTCGAGACCGTGGGCGACGAGCACGAGGTTCGCTGCTTCCGCTACGCCGACGTCCTGCGCGACGCTGCGGCGACCCGGCCCGCGGCCGTGCCGACCCCGGAGATCGACGCGGTCGACGCGCTCGTCACCGTCGTCGGGGTGGATGCCTCGTACGGCGACCGCCAGGTGCTGCACCACGTCGAGCTCGTGGTCCGGCCGCGCGAGTGCCTCGCGCTCGTCGGCGAGTCCGGCTCCGGCAAGACGACGCTCGCGCGCTGCATCGCCGGCCTGCACTCCTCGTACACGGGGACGATCTCCTACCGCGGCCGTGCGCTCGAGCCGGGCGCGCGTGCGCGAGACGCGAAGGCGCGCCAGGAGATCCAGTACGTGTTCCAGAGCCCCTACAACTCGCTCAATCCGCGGAAGACCATCGGTCAGATCGTCGGCCAGCCGCTGCGACACTTCTTCGACGTGGGCGGCTCGGAGGCGCGGGCGCGCGTGAAGGGAGCGCTCGAGCGGGTGCAGCTCTCGACGACGTGCCTCAACCGCTACCCGCACCAGCTGTCCGGCGGCGAGCGCCAGCGCGCGGCGATCGCGCGGGCACTGATCGCGGAGCCGCAGCTCCTCGTCTGCGACGAGGTCACCTCCGCGCTGGACGTCTCCGTGCAGGCAGCGATCATCGACGTCCTCGCCGAGCTGCAGCGCGAGCTCGACATCGGCCTGCTCTTCGTGACGCACAACCTCGCACTCATTCGCACGCTGTCGCAGGAGGTCGCGGTGATGAGCGAGGGGCGGATCGTGGAGCGCGGTCTCGTCGACGGCGTGCTCGATGCGCCGCAGGCCGACTACACGAAGAAACTCCTCTCCGACACGCCGAGCCTCGAAGCAGCGCTCGCCGCGTCGAGCGCCTAGTCCTAGAGGACGCGGTACGCCAGGACGCGGACGACGACCTCGGGCTCGCCGATCGGCATCGCCTGGAACTCGTCCCCGCGCTCGACGAGCTCCCAGCGGCGCGAGCGCTCGAGCTCCGCGAGCTTCTCCTCGAAGCCGGGCGGCCCGTTCTCGTCGCAGCGCAGGGTGAAGATGACGTGCCCGCCGGGACGCGTAATGCGCACCAGCTCGTCCATCCCCTCGGCAGGCGCGTGCCCGGTGGTGAGGACGCCCGACGCGACGACGCCGTCGTAGCCGGCCGTCTCGTAAGCGAGCGCGTCCCCGAGTCGCCCCTCTCGAGCATCGCCGTAGACGCCCTTCCGACGCGCCTCGGCGAGCATCCCCGGCGAGAGGTCGAAGGCATCGAGCCGCGTGAATCCCGCCTCCGCGAGCTCTAGCCCGAGCAGTCCCGTCCCGGCTCCGGCGTCGAGGATGCGCGCGTCGGGAGGAAGCAGCCTCCGCGTCGCGGCCGCGACCCTGCGGTGCGACTGGTACCCCATCGCCTCGACGAGCTCACCGTCGTACGCGCTCGCGATACGGTCGTACTCGCTGCGCAACTCGTCGAGGTCGCGTGCGCCGTACAGGCGGTCGAGCTCCACCGGCGTCCTCGATCTGGCCACTCTCGCGCTCGTATACAGCAGCCAGCCACCGACCGCAACGCAGCATCCGAGCATGGCCGCGTATGCGGCCCGCTCACCCGCCGCGTCTGCGATCGCACCGGCGAGGAGCGGCCCGACGCTGGACGCCGCCGCCCACCCGAGCATCACGAGCCCCATGACGGATCCGCGACCGATCGCCGAGCGGTGTGCACCGGCGGCAGCGAGCGGATAGATGATCGTGTCCATCGTCGACCACGCCGGCGCGCGCAGGAGCACGAAGGCGACCGCCGCGAGCGTCGACCCGCTCGAGAGGACGAGGAAGAAGGTGAGCGCGACGACTAGCGCCGCGTACCCGCCGACGCGGAGGGTCGCCGAGCGGGCGCCCCTCCGCGCGACGACCGCGCTCACCATCGTGTAGATCGCCGACGCCGCAGAGAAGAGAAGCCCGATCTTGGCGGCCGACACGCCGTTGTCGCTGAGCTGGAGCGGGACGAGCAGGTTGACGCCACCGCCCACGAGGCCGATGAGAACGATGATCGCGATGCCCGCGAGGACGAGCTCGTCACGTCTGGCGAGGTTGAGCGCGTCGCGCAGGTGCTGCTTCGGGACCTCCGCCCGCGCCGCCGGAGCGGTCACGAAGAGCGCCGCCGTCACGACCGCGGCGGCGAGCGCGAGGACGAGGAACGGCGTCCCGGTGTCGTACTCGTCCGCGAGCACCCCTGCGAGCACCGGCCCGGTCGTGAAGCCGAGCCCGGCGACCGTCGTCGCGAGCGCGAGCGCGCTCGTCCGACGCTCCTCCGGAAGCGAGTCGGAGAGCCATGACGCCCCGGCACCCCAGAGCGCCCCGAACGCGATGCCGAATCCGGCCCGCGCCGCGAGCAGCGTCCAGAAGTCCCCGGCGAGCCCCTGCCCGAGCGTCGCGAGCGTGAAGAGGCACGCCGACGCGATCGTCACCCGCCGCGCACCGAGCCGATCGGCGAGTACCCCCAGCGGCAGCGCGACCACGAGCGCCGCGAGACTCGACGACGCGAGCACCATCCCGGCCTCGACGCCCGAGAGCGAGAACTCGTCCGCGAACGTCGGCGCGAGCGGGATGATCGCGATCCACACGAGCGTCTCGAGCAGGAACAGCCCGTAGATCGGCAGCACGCTTCGACGCATCCGGCTCAGTCTCGCAACCGCGCGAACGCCGAAGCCGCTAAGAACGCCTTGCAACAGACTGTTACAAGGCGCTCTGCCTCCGGTTCATCTCTTCGCGACCTGTGCAGCCTCGATGACACGTTGGACGTCGTATGCACTGACTCTGCCCTGCATGAGGTCGGACAAGACCGGCTGCAGGAGGTCCCGAACCTCGAGCTGGAGCCGGCGGTGCTCCCGGACGATCAATCGGATCGTCTGATAACTGGGCCGCGGAACGCCCAAGCGAACGGCCTTTGCTCCGACCTTGCGCCATGTCTCGGCCATCGGAGTGTTGCGATCGTCGAGCTTCGTGGCCGCCTTTCGAAGCCGGCGGTCGAGCATCGGAGCCGAAGAGGGCATCGACTTCGATTGTCGCGACGCCGCCTGGCGTAGGGGCCTCCCGTCACGCAACAAATGTGTGCGTGCTTCGAGCCTTGTAACAGTCTGTTGCAAAGTCGAAGCGCCGTCTGTCCGCCCCGCAGGAGTGAGGCAAATGCCGTCGTTCGGCTAGACGCCGCGGGGCGAGCGGTCGTCGAGGGCGACCTTCATGAGGTCGCGGATCGAGACGATGCCCACGACCTTGCCGTCGTCGACCACAGGCAGGTGCCGGAAGCCGCCGTGGATCATGAGCGAGGCTGCGTGGTCGGTCGTGTCGTCGGGCTCGATCGTGTCCGGGTGGCGCGTCATCCACTCGGTCACGGGGGCGCCTCCGTCCTGGCCGGCGGCGACGGCCTTCATGACGTCGCGCTCGGTCAGGATCGCCGCGATCGCGTCGTCCTCGAGGACGACGACGGCGCCGACGCCGCGTTCTGCCATCGCCGAGGCAGCGTCACCGAGTGTCGCCTCGGTCGAGATCGTGAGGAGGCTCCGCGTCATGTGCTCGGAGACGGGCGGCATCCGTCGATTCTACGATGTCCCGGATGGAAGAACCACGCGCGAGCGGTCGCTGCCTCTGCGGCGCCGTCACGTACGAGGTGCGCGGGCCGCTGCGCGACGTCGTCTTGTGCCATTGCATCGAGTGCCAGAGGTGGAGCGGCACCGGAGCCGGTGCCTTCGCGGCGTCGAGCCTCGAGCATCTGGAGATCGCCCAAAACGCGCCGATCCGGTGGGTCGACAGTCCGGAGAGCGACCATGGCGCGCGCCGAGCCCTGTGCGCCGAGTGCGGGTCGAGCCTCTTCTGGGAGGCGGCGAACGCCGAGCGGATCGGGATCGCCGCAGGCACGCTCGACCCGCCGACCGGTCTCCGCGTGACCGCGCACATCTACACGCATCAGGCACCGGACTGGGACGAGCTCCCGGACGACGGGCTTCCACGCGATCCGGAACGGGGCACGATCGAGCCCCGCTGGACGTGAGATTGGCGCAAAGTCGGCGCAGAGGTCGCCCGAGGCGCCTCCTATACTCGCGCGCCTGACGGACCTCTCCTCCCCGCTCCACGATCTCTTCGGCTTCGACGCCTTTCGGCCCGGGCAGGAGGACGTCGTACGCGCCGCGATCGCCGGCCGCGACACGCTCGCGCTCATGCCGACCGGCTCGGGCAAGTCGCTCACGTACCAGCTCGCGGCGATGCTCCGTCCCGAGCCGACCCTCGTGCTGTCGCCGCTGATCGCGCTCATGAAGGATCAGGTCGACAAGCTCCCACCCGAGATCGCCGCGACCGCGACCTTCGTCAACTCGTCACTCTCGGCGCAGGAGACGTCGGATCGGCTCGCCGCCGTGGCCTCCGGCGAGACCCGCCTCGTGTACGCAGCGCCCGAGCGCCTGCGCCAAGCCCGTTTCGTCGACCTCCTCTCCGAGATCGGCATCGGGCTCGTCGTCGTGGACGAGGTGCACTGCGTGAGCATGTGGGGGCACGACTTCCGCCCCGACTACCTCTTCATCAGGCGCGGGCTCGAGGCGCTCGGCGACCCCGTCCTCCTCGGCATGACGGCGACCGCCACTCCCGAGACCGCGCGCGACATCGGCCAGGCGCTCGGCCGCTCACTCGAGGTCGTGCACACGAGCGTCGTCCGGCCGAATCTCCGCTACGACGTCCAGGAGGTCGCAAACGCCGAAGACCGGATCGAGATCCTCGTCGAGCGCCTGCACGCGCTACGTGGCGGTTCCGCGATCGTCTACGCCCGCTCGCGCCGCTCGACCGAGGAGCTGGCCCGCGTCCTGCGCGGTCACGGCTTCCGCGTCGACCATTACCACGCCGGGCTCGAACCAGAGGAGCGCACGCGCGTGCAGGACGACTTCATCTCGGGCCGCGCGCAGGCGGTGGTCGCGACGACCGCGTTCGGCATGGGCATCGACAAGCCGGACGTACGCCTCGTCTGCCTCGTGAACTTCCCGGACTCGCTCGAGGGCTACGTGCAGATGGTCGGCCGCGCCGGACGGGACGGCGAGCCGAGCCAGACGCTCCTCCTCGCGAGCCCGAGCGACGCTACCGCGCTCCGGCGCTTCGCCGTGTCCGATGTGCCGGCCGCGTCGGAGCTGCGCGCGGTCTATCGCGCCCTCCGCGACGCGCCGGGGCTCGTGGATCCAGCCGAGCTGGCATCCCTCGTGCCGGAGCGCGACGCCCGCGTTCTCGTCGGCATGCTCGAGCAGGCGGGGCTGATCCGCCGCGACTTCGACGAAGGACGGCTGATGCGAGTCGCGCTCGAGACGGCGCCGAGCGACGCCCGGGAACGGGTCGAGGCACTCCTCGAGCGAGCGTCGCTCGTCGCCGAGGCGCGCGCAGATCGAATCGTCGCGTTCGCGGAGACGCGAACCTGCCGTCACGAGCAGGTCGCCGCCCACTTCGGCGAGACCTTCCATCCCCCGTGCGGGCACTGCGACGTGTGCGCGCCGATCACGCGCGGCTCGGCCTCGATCTCCAGCCCGCCGCCGCCATTGCCGGAGGATGTGGGCGAGGCGATCGTCGACGCCGTTGCCTCGCTGACGTGGCCGCTCGGTCGTCGAAGCCTCGTCGCGACGCTCCGCGGGTCGCTGAAGGCGCCGCCGTCCGCGCGACGATCAGCCGCCTACCGGCTGCTCGCCGCCGGCTCTGACGCCGAGGTCCGCCGCTGGGTGGGCGTGTGCGAGACGGCAGGCGCACTCGTCGAGGTGACGACACCGGACGGCTTTCGAGTCCTGCACGTCGATCCGTCCGTCCCGCCGCCCCGGATCCGGACGGGCATCGCGCGGGACGTCGACGAGGAGCTCGTGACGCGCCTCCGCAACTGGCGGCTCGAGCGCTCGCAGGAGGACGCGGTGCCCGCGTACGTCGTCCTCCACGATGCGACGCTCCGCGAGCTCGCGTCGCTTCGCCCGCAGACGCTGGACGAGCTCGCGGGGGTGAAGGGCTTCGGCCCCGTGAAGGTCGAGCGCTACGGCGACGACCTCCTCGCCGTCCTCGCGTCGTAGCTCGCTTGCCCCGCGCCACGCGGGCGGCCTACGATGGCGCGCGAGAACGCCAATCCGGTGGAGGTGAGCATGTCCGAGAAGATGTGGGGTGACGAGCCGTTCTGGGGGCTCGGCTACGACTGGGATCCCGACTGGGTCCTGACCGACCGCCAGAAGGAGCTTCGCGCGACGCTGATCGAGCTCTGCGAGAAGGAGATGCGAGCGAACGCGAAGCGCTCCGACGACGAGCTCCTGTTCCCGCGTCGCAACCTCGAGCTGCTCGGCGAGCACGGCTTCCTCGGCCTCATCGTCCCGGAGGAGTACGGCGGCCTGGGCGAGAACCACGTCGCCTTCGCGATGACGTGCGAGACGATCGCGCGCTACGGCTGTGCCTCGACGGCGATGTGTTACGTGATGCACATCGGCGCCGTCGCTGCCCTGATGCTGCGCCCCACTCCGGAGATCGTCGACAAGTACATCCGGCCGCTCAACTCCGGCCACATCGGCACGCTCTCGTACTCCGACCCGGAGACCGGCTCGCACTTCTGGTACCCCGTGAGCTCGAAGGCCGAGCGCGTCAACGGCGGCTACAAGATCAACAAGAAGGCGTCGTGGACGACGTCCGGCGGGTTCGCCGACTTCTACGTCCTGCAGACGACGAGCCCCGACTTCAAGGGCTACGACGACCTCTCCGTGTTCGTCGTGGACAAGGAGCACTGCGAGGCGCAGCCCTCGCTCTGGGACGCCCTCGGTCTGCGCGGCAACCAGTCCGGCGCGATCTCCTTCACCGACGTCGAGATCCCCGGAACGCAGATCGTCGGCCCCGAGGGAGACGGCGCCACGTCCAACGACGAGGCAGTCGACCCGTGGTTCCTGATCGGGTCGTCGTCGGTGTGGAACGGCCTGGCGTTCGGCACGATCGACATCGCGAAGCGTCACACGACGCGCAAGCGTCATGTCGACGTCGGAATGCGCGTCGCCGACTATCCGACGATCCAGGACTACGTCGGCCAGGCGGTCATGGAGACCAACGCCGCCCGCCTGTTCGTCTACTCCGTCGCCCAGGCATTCGACGGCGCGACCGAGAACAACACCGTCGTCCTCGAGCCAGGAGTCCTCGCGCGCGGCAACTTCCTGCACTGGGCTTGGCAGATCAAGTTCGTCGCCGCCCAGAACACGGCGAAAGTCGTGGACAAGATGCTCCACGCGTGCGGAGGCTCCGGCTACAAGCGCGACATGGAGCTCGAGCGGTACCTGCGCGACGCGAAGGCCGGCTGGGTCATGGGCCCGACGAACGAGGTGCTGAGGCAGTTCGTGGGCAAGGCCGTGCTCCTCGGGTTCGAGGCGCTCGACTACTGGAACCAGTCGTACAACCGGCGCGCGGTCGAGAACGAGGTGAAGAAGCTCGACGCCGACGGCAAGCGCGAGCTCGCCGACAAGCTCATGGCCGAGGCGGCCGAGATGGAGGAGAAGGCGCCGGCGCGCGCGTGAGATGACCACCTTCGGAACACGGCCGGTCGGGGCCGCGGCCGGCGACCGCTGGCTCTTCCCGGAGGATCCGTTCCTCGAGACCTACGTCGTTCGTCCCGGCGGCGCGACCGTGTTCGGCCTCGGGCCCGACGAGCGGATGACTGTCGTCGACACGCGCGGCAACCAGACCGCCGAGGTATCCGTGCTCAGCGCCGACGGCCGCGACGACGCCTCGGCGCTCGGAGCGAGTGCCGAGCAGCCCGCGACCGTGATCCGCTCGGCGCTCGGCGACCGCAACGGAAGCCTGCTCGCGCACGAGCTCGGCGCTCGCGGCCTCGATCCGGCCGAGGCGAGGGCGATCCGGCTCTTCGGCGAGTGGTCGCCGGCCGGGTCGTCGCAGACCTTCCGGGCCGAACGAGGCGTGACGGTGGTCGTGGCCGCGCCTGCGGGACGCATCGTCGACGGCGCGCCACCGCCCTCCGAGCTGCTCGTCGAGGTGACGCGAGCGACACCGCGCACGTACGAGCAGCAGGAGCTGCCGCCGCCGCTCGCCGAGCCACGGATCGATGTGCGTGTGGACTCCGCGACCGCGCTCGCGTACGAGGTGCGCGCGGGCGAGTTCATCCAGGTGATCGACGTCGAGGGGAAGCAGTGCTCCGACTTCCTCGCGTTCCACCGCGGCAAGCTCGAGCGCGGCGTCGAGCGCGGGCTCGACGCGACCACGACGCGCACACTCATGGGGAACGCGTACCCCCAGCCTGGCCTACAGGGCAAGTTCTACGACGTCGACCAGGATCCGCTCATCGAGGTCGTCCGCGACACCGTGGGCCGGCACGACACGTTCGGACTCGCCTGCACGGCGCGCTACTACGAGGATCAGGGCTATCCCGGCCACGTGAACTGCTCGGAGAACTTCAACGGCCAGGTGACGCCGTTCGGCATCGCGCCGCGCATGGGCTGGGAGGCGCTGAACTTCTTCTACAACACGGGCTTCGACGCGAACAACGTCTTCGTCATGGACGAGCCCTGGTCGCGTCCCGGCGACTACGTCCTGCTGCGGGCAATGAGCGACCTCGTCTGTGCGTCGTCCGCGTGCCCCGACGACATCGATCCGGCGAACGGCTGGCAGATCACGCCGATCCACGTGCGCGTCTATGCGCCCGACAACACGTTCTCGGTCGCGATCGCGCATCGCGTGACGCCCGATGCCGAGCCGGTGCTCACCAAGGAGACGACCTTCCATCCGCGCACGAGCGAGCGGACGAAGAGCTTCGTGGAGTACCGCGGCTACTGGCTGCCGCACTGCTTCGACAACGAGGGCGCGATCGCCGAGTACTGGGCGTGCCGGGAGAAGGTCGCGATCATGGATCTCTCGCCACTGCGCAAGTGGGAAGTGCTCGGCCCGGACGCGGAGGCGCTGCTCCAGAAGGCGATCACGCGAGACGCGCGCCGGCTCTCGGTCGGGCAGGTCACGTACACCGCGCTCTGCAACGAGACGGGCGGGATGATCGACGACGCGACCGTCTACCGCCTCGGTCAGGACAACTTCCGCTTCGTCGGAGGCGACGAGTACGACGGGGTCTGGCTGAACGAGCTCGCCGAGCGCGACGGCCTCAAGGTCTGGGTCAAGCCCTCGACGGATCAGCTTCACAACGCGGCCGTCCAGGGCCCGGCGAGCCGCGAGCTCCTGAAGAAGATCGTGTGGACGCCCCCGACGCAGACCTCGCTCGAGGACCTCAAGTGGTTCCGCTTCACCGTCGGGCGGATCGGCACGTACGACGGGATCCCGATCGTCGTCTCGCGCACGGGCTACACCGGCGAGCTCGGCTACGAGGTCTGGTGCCATCTCTCGGACGGCCCGGCGGTCTGGGACGCGATCTGGGAGGCCGGCGAGCCCCTCGGTCTGACGCCGCTCGGCCTCGAAGCACTCGACATCCTCCGCATCGAGTCCGGTCTGATCTTCGCCGGGTACGAGTTCGACGACGCGGTCGATCCGTTCGAGGCGGGCATCGGGTTCGCCGTCGACCTGAAGACGGACGACGACTTCGTCGGGCGCGCCGCCCTGGAAGAGCGCGCCGCGCACCCGCAGCGCACGCTCGTCGGGCTCGAGCTCGACGGCAACGAGACCGCCGGCCACGGCGACGAGGTCTACGTCGGTCGGCAGCGCGTCGGCGTCGTCACGAGCGGCACGCGCAGCCCGATCCTGAAGAAGAACATCGCGCTCGCGCGAGTCGCCGTCCAGTACGCGGATCTCGAAGCGGCGCTCGAGGTCGGCAAGCTCGACGGGCAGCAGAAGCGGATCGCGGCGAAGGTCGTTCGCGTCCCGTTCTACGACCCGGACAAGACCCGCCCCCGCTCCTAGCCCGATGAGGCGCGTCGTCCTGTGCCTGCCCGTCGGCATGCCGCGCGTCGATCCCGCGCCCGCGGAGACCGCGACGCGCGAGATCGAGCTCGCGTTCGAGTGGGACGGCGCGCCGTGCGGCGTCGTGGGCTGGGCGGAAGGCGGAATGACTGCGCTTGGGCTCGCCGCAGCCCATCCCGATCTCGTCGACCGCCTCGTTCTCGTGTCCACGCCCGTGCCCGAGGACGGACTCGAGTCGCCTGCCGTGCGCGCGAAGACGCTGCTCTTGTACGGATCGCGCGACGGCGGCAATGCGCGAGCGGCGTGGTGGAAACGCGCGCTCGGTGGCCGGATCGAGATGATCCCCGGGCTGGCCGACGACATCCTGGCGGCGGTGTGGCCGCGCGTCTTGTCCCATCTGGCCCCGCGCACGGTGCGGAAGTAGCCTGGCCGCATGGTCGAGTCACTCACGCAGGATCAGGTCGACGCATTCAGCCGTGACGGCTTCCTGATCGTCGAGGAGGGTCTCGTCTCCGAGCATGGGCTCGAGCTGCTCCGCGAGCGCTACGTCCCGCTCTTCGAAGGCGAATACGAAACCGGGATCCGTCCCGACGAGGTCAACTGGGTACCTGGGCGCGACCCGGAGGACCGGACGCGACAGCTCTGCAACGCCTGGAAGGCCGACAACGTGGTCGCCGCGCAGGTCCTCTCCGAGCGCACGGGCAAGCTGGCGGCGCAGCTCGCCGGCTACCGCGGCGTGCGCATCCTCCAGGACAACGTCCTCTGGAAGCCGCCGGGAACCAAGGCGATCGGCTTCCACCAGGACTCGTCGTACGCGGACTACCTCGTGCCGCCGGAGATGATCACGTGCTGGATCTCGCTGCACGAGACGCAGGCCGACGCCGGGCCGATCGAGTTCGTGCGCGGGTCGCATACGTGGCCGAAGTCGCCTCCGGCGCGCACGCAGTTCCACGCACCCGACGACTGGCTAGCCGGCCCCAAGGCGGCCGCACCCGAGGGAACCGAGCTCGACACGGTTCCGGTCGTCGTCAAGCCCGGCGGCGGCTCGTTCCACCACGGGCTGACCTGGCACGGCTCCGCGCCGAACCTGTCGGGAACGGTCGCGCGCATGGCGCTCGTCTCGCACTTCCTCCCCGCCGAAGCCCGCTTCCACGAGACCAACGTCGACGTCAACTACTCGCGCTACCGCCGCCGCGGCGACCTCTCCATGGACGAGTCGTTCTTCCCCGTGGTGTGGACGGAGTCCGGGTACCGCACGCCGTGGCTCGCCGAGCTCCCAGCACTGGACTGACGTGTCCGGCTGACAGTCGAGCTGTGCAATCACGTGACGCGGCGCAGATCACCTTCGAGCTCGTGCTCGAGCGCTCGGAGCTCGCCGCGAAGCGGCATCTTCGACGCCTCGTCGGTGCGCAGTGTGTCCAGCGCGCAGGCCAGGAAACATGCAGCTCCGAGCGACGTGTTCCAGTTGGCCGCGGCCAGATCGAGCACCGAGCCCGTCGAAGGAACCACATAGCCCGCGACGGCCGAGATTCCGAAGAAGACGCACCCGAGCAGATTGACCGCTGGCTGCCACCACCCCTGGCCGCCGCGAGCCGGCAGCCAACCGCGGCGCACCGACGCGACGTAGGCGATCGTTCCCGAGATCAGGAAGCAGATCGAGCCGCGCCAGTCGGGTCGCCAGACGAGCTTGTCGTAGTCGGCGCTGGTCAGCGCGACGTGCATCGCCTGGTACGTGGTGACGTTGAAGAACAGCGTGCCCGCGGACTGGACGATCGCTGACCACCAGGCCGCCCGCCCGCCGGCCGCGGTGCGCCGCTCGTCCCACGCCATCCAGCTCTGCAACGCCCCACCTGCCGTGAACAGGATCGAACCGACGAAGAAGGTCACCGCGTCGGCGGTCTCGCCGACGAGTTGCGCGTACCCGGGGAACGGGCCGACGAGGAAGCATGTCGACCCCAGGGCAAAGCAGAACGCCATCCAGCGCCGTCGACTCATGAGTGGCATCCTCGCTCACGCCAGGCTGACCCCACAGCCCTCGCACGTGCGAGCCTGCTCTGGCTCGAAGGCGAGCCCGCGAAGCACCTAGCCAGGCAGAAACCCGCCGAGGCTTTCGAGCGTCTGCAGGATCAGCCACGGCGGAACCGACTCGGCAGCGCGCCGGACGATCGGCGCGGCGAATCCCGGAAGATCGCCGTCTTCCTCCGCCCTGTCGACCGCACGCACGAGCCCGTCGGTGATCGCGTCCTCGAGCTCGTCGCGATCGAGCCCGCGCTCGCGCGCGAACGCGTCGAGCGCTTTTTCGCTGCGCAGCGCGAGGACGAGCTCCTCGCGCGACACGCCGAGCTCGCACGCAACGCCGTCGACGCCCGCGAGCGCGACGGCCTCGAGCGTCTCGGCGAGGCCGTCGGCGCCTGGCCGCTCGCGCGTCTCGCACGGATCAGCGACCGGTGCCGGCTCGAAGCGACCGCCTCCCAGGGCGAGGTACGGAACGACGACGGCTGCAACGACGGCCAGCGAGACCACCAGCGGCACGAACCTCCTCACGCGACGCGTCTCCTGCGCATGAAGGCGACGGGCACGAGTGCGCACAGCGTCAGCGCGGCGGCGAGCAGGAACGGCCCGGAGAAGGCGCTCGTCACCGCGCGGTCGAGCTGCTCCTGGAGCCCGTCGCGAAGCGTGCGCCACTCGTCGTCGTCGGGCCGCTCCGCGAAAGCGCGCTCGACGTCGGGCAGCTCACCGACCTCGTTCGCGCGGTCGACCTCGGCGAGCACGTCCTGCGCCACGCCGAGCTTGTCGAGCGGCGGGATCTCCGAGTCGAGGACGACAGCAGCACCGGCCCGGATGGCCTCGTCGCGGTTCTCCTCGAGTGCGCTCGTCAGCACCGGCGCGAGGAGCACGAGCCCGAGGACGACGCCGGCGTGCCGCGCTGCGATCGTCCAGCCGCCGTGCACGACCTGGTCGGGGCGGTTGCGCAGCGCGTGCTCGGTGAGCCCCGCGACCGTGAGGCCGAGCCCCGCGCCAACGAGGATCTGCGGCGGGATCGTCCAGCCCCAGCCCGCGCGCGGCATGAG
>DASQLF010000123.1:0-13763 GCA_035630135.1 Gaiellaceae bacterium | reverse complement strand
TCGGACTCCTTGACCCGCAGCTCGCTCGCGCCGCGAACGACCGTGTCGCCCCGAGCGTGACACGCCGCGACGGCGAGCAGCGGAAGCTCGTCGACGAGCGCGGGGATGTCCTTCGCCTCGATCGTCGCGCCGACGAGATCGGAGGCGCGCATCTCGACGTCTCCCGCCGGCTCGCCGCCGATCAGCCGACGGTTGTAGATCGAGATCTTCGCGCCCATGTGCTCGAGCACGTCGAGGAGGCGCGTCCTGCGCGGGTTCAGCCCCACGCCGTGCACGGTCACGGCCGATCCGGGGACGATCGCCGCCGCCACGAGGAAGGGCGCGGCAGACGAGACGTCTCCGGGAACCTCGACCTCGGGCAGCCGGAGGACGCTGGCGCGCTCGACCGTCACGCTCGTCGGCCGGCGCGTCACGCTCGCCCCCGCGCGCTCGAGGAGCCGCTCCGTGTGGTCGCGCGTCGGGATCGGCTCGACGACGGTCGTACGTCCTTCGGCGTTCAACCCCGCGAGCAGCACCGCGGACTTCACCTGCGCGGAGGCGACGGGGAGCTCGTAGTCGACGGCGCGCAGGTCTCCACCGGTGACGACGAGTGGCGCGCGGCCCTCGCTGGTCTCGACGACAGCGCCCATGCGCCGGAGAGGCTCGGCCACACGCTCCATCGGCCGCGCGGAGAGCGACGCGTCCCCGACGAGCTCGAAGCGCCCCTCCTGTCCGGCCAGGAGCCCCGCGAGGAGCCTCATCAGCGTTCCCGCGTTCGCGCAGTCGATCGCTGTCCCGGGCGGGTTCAGCGCGCGCAGGCCGACACCGCGCACCCGGACGAGGTCGAACTCCTCGTCCACGACCTCGGCGCCGAGGGCGCGCACCGCGGCGATCGTCGACTCGGTGTCGGCGGAGCGGCCGAATCCCGAGACCATTGTCTCGCCTTCGCAGATCGCGCCGATCAGGACCGCGCGGTGGGAGATCGACTTGTCGCCCGGCACGGCGAGATGCCCGACGAGGGCCGGTACCGGCTCGATTCTCATTCCGCGACTACTAGCCGACGGTCTTGCCCATGAGGGCGACGACCGCGCGAATCTCGTCCGCGAAGCGGGCGAACTCGCCGACCCGAATCTGCTGCGGCCCGTCGCAGAGCGCGTCCTCGGGCCGCGGATGCACCTCGACCATCACGCCGTCCGCTCCGGCCGCCACCGCGGCGCGCGCGAGCGGCAGCACGAGATCGCTCCGCCCCGCAGCGTGCGACGGATCGACGAGGACCGGGAGGTGCGTCTCGCGCTTGAGCACGGGTACCGCGGAGAGGTCGAGCGTGTACCTCGTCGAGCGCTCGAAGGTCTTGATCCCGCGCTCGCAGAGGATCACGCGCTCGTTTCCCTCCTTCGCGACGTACTCGGCGGCCATGAGGAGCTCCTCGACGGTGGCGGAGGGAGAGCGTTTCAGGAGCACCGGGTTCGGCACGCGGCCGACCTCCGCGAGGAGGTTGAAGTTGTGCATGTTGCGCGCGCCGATCTGGATGACGTCGGCGACCTCGGCCACCGCGGCGACGTCGCGCGGATCGAGGAGCTCGGTGACGATCGGCAGGCCTGTCTCCTCGCGCGCCTCGACGAGGATCTCGAGCCCCTTCGTACCCAGTCCCTGGAACGCGTACGGCGAAGAGCGCGGCTTGAAGGCGCCTCCGCGTAGCACGGTCGCGCCGGCCGCGGCGACGGCGCGGGCGGTCTCGAGCGTCTGCTCGCGCGTCTCCACCGTGCAGGGGCCGGCGACGAGACCGAAGAATCCGTCCCCGATCCGCCGGCCGCGCACCTCGATGACCGTGGAGTCGGGCGTGAGCCCGCGCGCGACGAGCGGATAGGCGAGGAGCTCCGGGGTTCCTGCCGTTTCCACCCTGCGAGTGTAGTGCTGACGCCGATTCGCAGGTCCAGGGACAATCCCGCGATGCGGATCTTCTCCGGTATCCAGCCGACCGGCGCCAAGCACCTCGGCAACTACGCGGGCGGGTTCCGCCAGTACGCCGCGACCCAGGAGCAGGGCGAAGCCTTCTTCTGCATCGTCGACCTGCACTCCATCAGCGTCCCGTACGAGCCCGCCGACCTGCGGGAGCGCACGCTCGACCTGTTCGCGATGCTGATCGCGACGGGGCTCGACCCCGAACGCTCGACGGTGTTCGCGCAGAGTCACGTCACCGCGCACGCCGAGGCCAACTGGCTGCTGTCGTCGGTCACGAGCTTCGGCGAGCTGCGTCGGATGACGCAATTCAAGGAGAAGTCCGACGCCCAGGAGTTCGTCTCCGCGGGCCTCTTCACGTACCCGGTGCTGCAGGCGGGCGACATCCTCCTGTACCAGACCGACATCGTCCCGGTCGGGGTCGACCAGCGACAGCACATCGAGCTCACGCGCGACGTCGCGGAGCGCTTCAACTCGCGCTATGGAGAGACCCTGAAGCTGCCGGAGGGCGTGTACCCGGAGGTCGGCGCCAAGATCATGGATCTGCAGGAGCCGGAGAAGAAGATGTCCACGACCGGAGGCACGGAGGCGGGCACGATCTACCTCCTCGACTCCGCCGACGAGGTGCGCCGCAAGTTCAAGGTCGCCGTGACCGACTCCGGGCGCGAGATCCGTCATGCACCGGAGAAGCCGGGCATCTCGAACCTCATCGAGATCGTGACGGTCTCGACCGGCGAGTCGATCGCGGACGTCGAGTCACGCTACGACGGGCAGGGCTACGGCGCCTTCAAGTCCGAGGCAGCCGAGTCCGTGATCGCGCTGGTGGAGCCGATCCAGGCCCGCTACCGCGAGATCCGCGGGGATGCCGGAGAGCTCCAGCGCCTTCTCGCGCTCGGCGCCGAGAAGGCCCGCGTCGCGTCGCAGCCCACGCTCGACACGATGATCGAGCGGATGGGCTTCGTCCCGCGCTAGAGCCCGACCTCGGCCCTCAACGCGGCGATCTCTTCGGAGGCCAACTTCCGCGAGTGGCCAGGTTCGAGCCCGTCGAGCCGAAGACCCGCGTAGCGTGCGCGGTGCAGCTTCCGCACGCGATGCCCCACGGCCTCGCACATCCGTTTCACCTGGTGCGTCCGGCCCTCGTGGAGCGTGAGCTCGAGCAGGCCCGACCCGAGGCGACGCACGCCGGCAGGCGCCGTCATCCCGTCGTCGAGCTCGATCCCGTCGCGCAGACGTGCGAGAGCTTCGCGAGACGGCGAGCCCTCGACGTCGACTTCGTAGACCTTGGGCACGCCGTAGCGCGGATGTGCCAGCCTGTGCGCGAGCTCGCCGTCGTTCGTGAGGAGGAGCGCCCCGGTCGTGTCGGCGTCGAGCCGCCCGACGGGCACGACCCGCGGCTGGCGCGGTACGAGGTCGACGACGGTGCGTCGCCCGTGCGGATCGCTGGCCGTCGTCACGACGCCGGCAGGCTTGTGCAGGAGCACGTAGGCGAGCGGCTGCCGCTCGACGCGCTCGCCGTCGACCTCGACGACATCCCGTTTGCCCACGACCGTGTTGAGCTGTCCCGGCGCGCCGTTGACCCACACGCGCCCGTCGCGGATGAGCTCGTCCGCTCGCCGCCGCGACGCGACACCGGCGCGGGCGAGAAAGGCATTGAGGCGCATCGCGGCATTCTGGCTAGGGTGCGAAGGAATGGTTGAACTCGAGACCCCGACCAGGATCGACGTCCTCTCCGACAGGCTGGCCGACCTCGCCGTGTTCGGCGCCAACGTGCAGCCGGGTCAGCTCGTCTCGGTCACGAGCTACATCGGGAAGGAGCTGGTCACGCGCAAGATCGCGCGCGCCGCCTACGAGCAGGGCGCGAAGTTCGTCGACGTCCTCTACTTCGACCAATGGGTCAAGCGGGAGCGCATCGCGCAAGCAGCAGAGGACACGCTCGACTACGTGCCGCCGTGGATGCGCGACCGGCTGTACCACCTCTCCGACGAGCACGCCGCGCGCATCTCGCTCTCCGGCCCGCACGCGCCACGCGCGCTCGACGGGCTGGATCCGGCGCGCGCGGGCAGGGATCTGCTGCCGTACCTCCCCGAGACCGGCGAGGTCGTCAACCGCATGACCACGAGCTGGTGCATCGTCCCCGTGCCGACGCCGTCCTGGGCGGAGATGGTGTTCCCGGACGTCGACCGGAGCGAGGCGTACGAGCTCCTGTGGGAAGACGTGGCGCACATCTGCCGGCTCGACGAGGACGACCCGCAGGCCGCGTGGATGGATCGCTCGGCGGGCCTGAAGGCCCACGCGCAGCGTCTGACCGAGCGCCGCTTCGACGCGCTACGGCTGCACGGGCCGGGAACCGACCTCACGATCGGCCTCTTCCAGTCCGCACACTGGGCCGCCGGTGACCTCGAGACCGTCGACGGCCGGCGGCACTCGCCGAACCTGCCGACCGAGGAGGTCTTCAGCACGCCCGACCCTGCGCGCGTCGACGGACACGTCTCGGCGACGATGCCGCTCGAGCTCTCGGGCTCCATCATCGAGGGCATCCGTGTGGAGTTCGAGGGCGGCCAGGCCGTCAAGATCGACGCCGACTCGGGCGCGGACGCGCTTCGTGCCGTCGTGGCGCGTGACGAGGGCGCGTCCAGGCTCGGGGAGATCGCGCTCGTCGACGGCGAGGGCCGCATCGGGCCGCTCGACCGGGTGTTCTACGACACGTTGATCGACGAGAACGCCGCGTCGCACATCGCACTCGGCGGCGGGTACCAGCATCCCGTGTCCGACGCCGCGGACAAGGCGCGCGTCAACGAGAGCGTCGTCCACGTCGACTTCATGATCGGGAGCCTCGAGCTCGACGTCGACGGCATCACCACGTCCGGAGAAGTCGTTCCGGTCTTGCGCAACGGCGTCTGGCAGGTCTGACGAGCGCTACGAGGCGCGCGCCTCGGCGACCTCGAGTAGCCGCTCGCGCAGCTCCGCCGTGTCCTCACCCAGATCGTCGAGCCGCGGCAGCGCAGCGAGGCTCTCGAGCCCGAACACGCGCTCGAAGAGCGGCGTCGTGCGATAGCGCACCGCGCCACCCTGACCTGCCTCGCGGCCGGCTTCGGTGATGAGGCCGCGCTCGACGAGGCTCGCGACGGCGGAGTCAGCGGCGACGCCGCGAATCTGCGCGATGTCGGGACGCGAGCACGGGCCGAGGTACGCGACGATCGCGAGCGTCTCGAGCGCCGCGCCGGTGAGACCACGCTCGACCGGGCGCTCGAACAGCCGTGCGCACGCGTCGGCGGCATCCCGGCTGGCCCGAAACGCGAACCCGCCGGCGACCGCCTCGAGCACGATGCCGCTCCGGCCCTCGGCGTAGCGCTCGCGCAGGAGCCCGATCGCCGTCTCGATCCGCTCGGGGTGGTCCTCGGTCGCCTCCGCCAGCTCGTCGATGGACAGCGGAGACCCCGCCACGACGAGAAGCGCCTCGACCGTCTTCGCGAGGCGGTCGACCGGCGTGAGGGCGATCAGGCGGAGCGGGCTGTCCATGCGTGGATCCTTTCGTCGTCGGCTCGCGAAACCCTTATCGGGGCGAAGGACTGCGGCTGGCTGAGCGCTATCTCTCCCGCCTTGCGTAGTTCGAGCAGAGCGAGCAAGGCGACGGCCTGCTCCACGCGCGAGAGCCCCTCGACCTCGGCGTCGAAGTCGAACACCCGGCGGCGGCCCAGCAGTGCCCGGAAGCGCTCGAGGAACTGGGAGACCGGCGGGAAGCGCAGCGCCATGTGATTCAGCGAGACAGTCGGCGGTGGAACAGCCAGCGAACGCATCGCGGCAGCGAGCGCGTCGGGATCCTGCGCCGCCAACCGGCGCTCGGCGCGCGGTGCGAGTGGCGCCGGGCCGAGCCGGAAGAAACGGTCTCCCTCCGCGCCGAGCCGCTCGTGCAGCCAGGCGGCCGCCTCCTTCATGCGCCGGTACTCGGCGAGCCGTCGCGCGAGCTCCTCTGCCGCTTCCTCGGGCTCGAGCTCGCCGAGTTCGGCCGCCTCCTCGGGGAAGAGAGCGCGCGCCTTCAGCTCGAGAAGCGCGGAGACGAGCACGAGAAACTCGCCGCACGCCTCGAGGTCGAGCTCGTCGCGCTCGGCCATGCGCTCGACGAAGGCGAGCACGATGGCTGCGATGTCGATCTCGCTCGGCGCGAGCTCCTCCTTGAGCAGGAGCGTGAGAAGGAGGTCGAAGGGTCCCTCGAACGCGTCGAGCTCGAGCTCGAGCTCCCGGACAGGCGTCGGCAGCACGGGCGGAACCTAGCCGCGGCGCCGGATGCCCTCTACCGCAGCGAGCGGGCGATGTCGAGCGCCTCGGCTCTCGTGAGGTCGCCCTCGAGTCGGACGGTCCGGCCGTCCTCCTCCCAGACGAGGACGTCCTGGGCGAGGCGGGCCGATTCCTCGTATGTGAGGCCGTTCTCGTCCAGGAGCAGCACGACGTGCGGCTCGCCAATCAGGAAGTACGCGGGCTTGCCGCGCACGGTCGCCGGCTCGACCGTCGTGCCCGCCTGCACGAGCTTTTTGAGCACGAACGGCTCGTCGATCGCGACTCGCGGCGTCTGCGCGACGAGCAGTCGCACCGCGTCCCGCGTGCCATAGAGGAACCAGATCGTCCCGCGCTCGCCTACGTACACGGCGTCCGGCCGCTCGTCCAGCTCGAGGAGCGGGAACGACGACTGTGCGCGAGCCTCGTCGAGCGTCACGCGCTGCCCGAGCGTCAGCTCGAGCTCGGGCGGCGTCGTCGGCACCGCCGGAAGCCTGTCGACGAGCTCGATGCGAGCACCGCCGATGTGCAGGAAGCGGGCGAGTGCCGAGCGCGCGTCGGGGATCGCGAGGGCCGCGAGCAGGGATGCGACGACCACGACGGCGAACGCGAGGACGACGCCTCGCGTCCTGCGTGCGGGCCGCGCGCCGATTCGCGCCAGAACCGCCGGCGCGAGGTTCGGCGTCTCGGGCACGTCGAGCGCACTTCCGAGGGCGACGAGACGCTGCTCGAGCCCCGTCACTCTTCCACCTCCGCTCGAAGACGTTCAAGGGCTCGCGCGGTGCGCGACTTGACCGTCCCGTGACGGACGCCCAGCACCTCGGCCGTCTCGCGCTCCGACAAGTCGAGGAAGTAGCGGCACGCGAGCACGTCACGATCGCGCTCGTCGAGCCGGTTCACCGCGCCGAGCAGCATCCGGCGGCTGTCCTGGTCGAGGGCGGCCGCCTCCGGAGACGGGACCGCGTCTCCGGAGACGTCTGCGACCGCCGCCCGCAGTGCGAGCGAGTCACGGCGTTGCGCCGAGCGGCGGCGGTTGTGGGCTTCGTTCGCGACGATGCGCAGGAGCCAGGGCCGGAACTCCGCGCCCTTGCGGAAACGCCCGAGCGCACCCCACGCCTTGACGAAGCCGGCCTGGGCCGCGTCCTCGGCGTCGGCCGCGGAGCCCGTGAGCAGGTACGCCGTGCGAAACGCGATGCCCGAGTGCATCCGCACGAGCTCCTCGAACGCGCGCTCGTCGCCCTGCCTCGCGCGCTCCGCGAGCGCGGCATCGGTCGGCGGTCGGTCCTCCACCAGTCATTTCTACACCGGCCCCGGTCGACGGGTTCCCGTCGGTTCCTAGCCGCTCGCGGGGGTCAGCCGCTTCGTGCGCCGTCCGACGAGGAGAGCTGCTCCGGCGGCCATGGCCAGCAGCGCTGCTCCCAGGCCCACTGCCGGCAGCTCGCCGATGCCGCCGTCGCCCGTGGTCGGAGCGCCGATCTCGACGGGACCGTACGACACGCTCGAGTCACCGAAGCCGCTTTCGATCGTCACCCGCCAATCGCCTTCCGCCGGGAACACGACGTCGGCCTCGTACACGCCCGGCTCTGACGTGTCCGTCGCGATGAACGTCTCCGACGCGCCCGTGCCGTCGGAGATCCGGACGACCGGAGTCAGTCCGGTGAGCGGCGTGACGCCGTGCTGCTTCACGAAGATCGAGGGATGCCACGTGCCTCCGGCGGACATGCCGTCCGGAAGTGGCTCGAAGCCGACGGCGGCCCAGCCGCCGGACGAGGCGACCGGCACGGCGACGAGTGCCGCCAGCGCCGTGCAGAGAACGAGAACGAAGCGCATGAGCTCCTCCTTCGGATCGCTTGCGGGGAATACACCGCTCGCGTCCGAGAAGGTCCCGCCGTTATCGGCCCTTGGGAACCGCCATCGTCTCGACCTTGGGTGGCGGCCCGGCCCCTGGCCGCCTCCACGTCCGCTGCCACCAGACGAAGAAGGCCGCAGAGAGGAGGATCGCGAGGCCTGCGACCCACACGTTCAGGCGCACGCCACCGATCTCGTGCGACGGGTCGACGCGCAGCGTCTCGATCCAGACCCTACCGACCGAGTAGAGAAGGACGTACAGCGCGAACAGCCCGCCCGGCCTGATCCGGCCCTTGAAGAAGCGCTCGATCAGGAGCAGCACGCCGGCGGCGGCAAAGCACCAGAGCGCCTCGTAGAGGAAGGTCGGATGGAACGTCTCCTGGTCGACGTCGTCGATCGGCCGATTCTCGGGGTCGATCTCGAGCCCCCACGGCAGGTCGGTCGGCCCGCCGAAGAGCTCCTGGTTCCACCAGTTGCCGAAGCGGCCGATGCCCTGGGCCACGAGAAGCGCCGGCGCGACGCAGTCCGCGAGCTTCGCGACCGAGACACCCGAGCGCCTCGCGACGATCGCCCCGACGATGCAGCCGAGCGCGATGCCGCCCCACACCCCGAGGCCGCCCTTCCAGATGGCGAACGGCCCCCACCACTCGTCCGGAAGCTCGTCCCAGCTCGTGAGGACGTGGTAGAGGCGCGCGCCGACGATCCCGGAGGCGACACCCCAGACGGCCACGCGGAAGATGAGATCCCAGTCGCCACCCCGCCTCGTCCAGCGAATGCCCGTGATGACCACCGCGGCCGCGATCGCGACCAGGAGCGTCAGGCCGTAGAAGTGGATCGAGAGCGGCCCGAGCTCGATCGTGCTCGAGTCGGGCGAGGGAATCGAAAGCAGTGTGGACACCGGCAGCGCATTCTGCCGACAGCCGCGGAGGACTGTCAGCAGAACGCGCTCTCGCTACAGAAGTATCTGAAGTGCGAGCTCGACCGAACAGCCGCGCCGGAGCAAGCTCACGGCCTCGTGGAGGTCGATGTCGTGGCTCGCCGCGAGGACGATCGCCGCCTCGGGGTCGTACCCCGCGCGCTCGAGTTCCTCGTGTCGCCACTGCTCGATTCGGTCGCGCTCGGACACATGAACGAGCTGGAGCTCTGCCGCAGACATTGCCGCCGCCCTTCCGCAATTGGGGATCGGTGTCACTCGCCTATTCGTCCAATACGACGTACCGGACGTCCCCTTTCTGGGGGGATTGCGTTGAGGAGGCGTAAGGGTTGCGTGAACGCGCGGGCGGCTCATTGCCGACCTCAGGCGGCACCGGTTTGAGCAACCGAAGCGGCTGCCTCAGAATGGCGACATGTCCGAGGAGCAGCTCGTCGCATCCGGCGCATCGGCCGAGCTCGTCTCGTTCGTCCCGCGGCTGACCCTCGAGTGGCTGCGCGACGAGCCCGACAGCTCGTGGCGCGAGGTCGACGGCACGCTGGCATTCATCGACATCTCGGGGTTCACCGCGATGTCCGAGCAGCTTTCGAGCCTCGGACGAGCCGGCGCGGAAGAGGTCACCGAGGTGATGAACGCGACCTTTGCCGCGCTTCTGGCGGTGGCCTACGCGCAGGGCGGCGGCCTGCTGAAGTTCGGCGGCGACGCGTTGCTCCTGCTGTACGAGGGCGAGGGTCACGCTCCTCGCGCCGCCCGCGCAGCGTTCGAGATGCGCCGAACGCTGCGCGCCATCGGCAGGCCCAAGACGTCAGCCGGATCGATTCAGTTGAGGATGCATGCGGGACTGCACTCCGGTCGCTTTCAGTTCTTCCTGGTCGGCGAGTCGCACCGTGAGCTTCTCGTCGTCGGGCCTGCGGCAACACGAACCGTCGAGATGGAGGCAGCCTCGGAGGCAGGCGAGATCCTGCTGAGCGAGGAGACGGCAGCTCTCCTCGGTGACCACACGCTGAGCGAGGAGCACGAGCACGGACGCCTCCTCCACGGCGCACCGGAGCTGCGGGGGGCCGTCGAGCCGCTGCCCAGTATCGAGGGAATCGCAGTCGAAGCAGCCGTCCCAGCACCTCTTCGAGCTCAGCTTCTCGAGGTGGGGCCGCTGGAGGGAGAGCACCGCAGCGCTGCCATCGCCTTCATCCGCTTCGTCGGAACGGACGAGATCATCGCGACGGAAGGAGCGGAAGCGGCGGCGGCCGCGCTCGACCGGCTCGTACGCATCGTTCAGGAGGCTGCGGCGGCGCACGGCGTCACGTTCCTCGAAAGCGATGTCGACCGCGACGGCGGTCGGATCATCCTCGTCTCGGGCGCTCCCCAGACCTTCGGCGACGACGAGGAGCGCCTGCTCCGAACCGTGCGCGCAGCTCTCGATCGGGGCCTGCCACTTCCGGTCAACATCGGCGTGAGCCAGGGACGTGTCTTCGCGGGCCAAGTTGGTGCGAGCTTCCGTCGGACCTACACGGTGCTAGGCGATACCGCCGCGCTGGCTGCGCGCCTCATGGCGCGGGCAGGAGACGACGAGATCTGGGTCTCGGCAGAGGCGTACTCCCGTGGCGGCGCCTCGTTCGAGGCGACTGAGCTCGAGCCGTTCCACGTGAAGGGCAAGGGCGAGCCGGTACACGCCGTCGTGCTCGGTGAGCTGACCGATGCTCGCGTCGAACCCGGCTTGCAGGACAAGTTGCCGTTCGTCGACCGTGAGCGCGAGCGGGCGGTGCTCGCGGCGTCGGTGGCGCCGGTCCGCATGGGGTTCGGCACGCTGGTGGAGCTCGTCGGCGAGCCCGGGATCGGGAAGTCGCGACTCGCGGAGGAGCTGCGCGACAACTGCGCAGACATGCGCCAGCTCGCACTGCGCTGCGAGCAGTACGAGACCTCGACCCCGTACCACGCGTTTCGCCCCTTTCTCAGATCGCTCCTCGACGTCGAGCTGAACGGGGGCGGCGAGCACAACCGCGGCGTGCTCGCCGAGCGTCTGGGCACCATCGACGACGACCTCGTCCCGTGGGCTCCCCTGCTGGCGGCGCCGCTCGACGTGGAGGTCGAGTCGACGCCGGAGGTGGACGACCTCGACCCGTCGTTCCGTCGTGCGCGGCTTCACGGGGTCGTGAGCTCGCTGCTCGGCAGGCTGCTCGACTCGCCGACCCTGCTCGTGCTGGAGGACGTCCACTGGATGGACGACGCCTCGTCGGAGCTCTTGCGCCACATCGGCACGCAGCTGCCGACACGCCCGTGGCTGACGTGTACGACGCGACGCGCGATCGACGGGGGGTTCGCCGCAGCGGAGGGCACGCCGCCGCTCCCCGCGCTCACGCTGCGGCTCGAGCCGCTCCCGACAGACGACGCGAAGACGCTCGTCCGGGCCGCGGCCGGGGACAGGCGTCTGACGGACGACGAGGTCGCGTCCCTGATGGAGCGAGGAGCGGGCAACCCGCTGTTCCTGCAGGAGCTCGCCTCACCCGAGCGACAGCTCGAAGCGACGGCGGAGCAGATGCCGGACTCCGTCGAGGCGCTCGTCGCGACGCGTATCGACGGACTCGCACCGGGCGACCGCGCACTGCTCCGTTGGGCGTCCGTTCTCGGCGGATCGTTCTCGGGAGCTCTCATCGCGGACGTGCTCGAGGACGACCCGACCGCCGCGTCGGACTCGGATGCATGGGACCGGCTCGCCGAGTTCGTCGAGCGCGATCCCCAGGTTCCCGGCGCCTTCCGCTTTCGCCACGCGCTCATCCGCGACGGCGCCTACGAGGGCCTGTCGTACCGCCGCCGCCGAGAACTGCATGGCCGCGTCGCGGAGGTTCTGGAGAGACGCACTCCCGACGCAGTCGAACTTCTGTCACTCCACTCCCATCGCGCAGGAGACAAGCCTGCGACGTGGCGCCACTCGCTGGAGGCAGGACGCCGAGCCCAGGGCAAGTGGGCGAATCTCGAAGCCTCGGAGTTCTACGAGAGGGCGCTGGGTGTCGCCGCATCCGTTCCCGGACTGGACCCGGCGCAGATCGCCGGCGCTTGGGAGGCACTCGGCGACGTGCGGCAGCTCGCCGGGAAGCTGGAGTCCGCTGGAGAGGCGTTCGAGAACGCCCGTCGCCAGTGGCCGACCGAGGCCCCCGAGGCGATCGAGCTCCTCTTCAAGCAGGCGACGCTGCTTCGCGAACTCGGCCTTTACGACGAGGCGATCGACTGGTACGAGCGCGGCCTCCACCAGGCTGCGCTCCTTTCCGCAAGCGAGGCGCGTGACCACCTCGAACTCGAGCTGGAGCTGGGAATCGCTGGTGTCCGCTTCCGGCAGGGCGAGTTCGCGGACTGCATCACCCGGGCGACGAACGTGGTTTCCAAGGCGCTCGAGATCGAGGATCGGCTGCAGCTCGGAATCGCATACGACCTGCTTCACCTCGTGCACACGCAGCAGGGGTCTCCAGACCGGCAGGCATTCCGGGGGCTGGCGCTGCCGATCTTCGAGGATTTGGGCGATCTCAAGCGGCAAGCGACAGCGCTTAACAACCTCGGTATCGAGGCGTACTACGACGGCGAATGGGCGCGTTCGCTCGACGCATACGAACGCAGCCGCGCGTTGTTCGAGCGCATCGGCGACGTGGCAAGCGTCGCCATGGCAATGAACAACATCGGCGAGATCCTCTCAGATCAGGGCAACGTCGCCGAAGCCGAGCAGGTCTTCCGCGCCGTGCAGGAGATCGTTGACCAGGCGGGTAACCGCGGGCTGTCGCTGATGAGCCGTCTGAATCTCGGCCGGGCCGCCGCTCGCTCGGGTCGCTTCACCGAGGCGCAGGAATTGCTGCAGGAGGCGGCGGATGGCTTCCGAGAGATGCACGCGGCGAGCTTCGAGCGAGAGGTGCAGGCCCGGATCGCCGAGGCTGCCGTCCTCGCCGGCGACCAAGCCCGCGCACTCGAGGAGGCGGACGCCGTCCTCTCGGCACGTGAGTCGGAGCTCCCGCCCGCGATCCGCGCACTCCTCCACCGCGTACGTGGATACGCCTATCTCCAGTCCGCGCGTCGCGACGACGCCGCGCGGGAGTTCGAACGGAGCATCGAGGCGGCGCGCTCCGCCAACGCACTCTACGAGCTGGCGCTCTCGCTGCACGCCGACCATCTGCGCTCCGCAGACGCGGCCGCGGCCGACGAGGCGCAGCGTCTCCTCGAGAGCTTGGAGGTTTCCTCGCTCCCGGACGTACCGCTTCCGTGAGAAGAGCCGGGGGCGACGCCGCGCGCCGCCCCCGGAGTCAGACCGTCAGCTCAGACCCCCCCAGGGATCGTCGGCCTCGATGAAGAGAATGATCGACAGGCCGCCGCCGGTGACTCGCTTCTGCTCGAGTACGCACGGCGGCACCGGGGTCGGTGCGCACGGCGTAACCGCGTCCCAGGTCGCGCCGTTGGTCTTGCTCATGCAGAACGTGAAGCTCGATGCCGCGCCGTTGCCCGTCTCGGACTTCTGGTACGTGAGCGTCACCGTGATCGTGGGATCCGTTGCCAGATTGTAGTCGCGCGGATTGATGTTGAGGAGGGTGCCACCGGCAGGCGAACCGTCGCCGTTGCACGAGAAGTTCAGCACGGCGAGATCGCTCTGCTGATCCGTGAACCCGACACCCAGGCTCGGAACCTTGTCTAGCCAGGGATCCGGCGGAGCATCGGAGCGTGCAGTGATCTTGCCGCTCTTGTTGGACCACACGCACTCGTCGTCGAAGTGGGTACACAGCTTCTCGACGACGTGGAACAC
>DASQLF010000122.1:0-8229 GCA_035630135.1 Gaiellaceae bacterium | reverse complement strand
AGACCTCGAGCTCGGCGCCGAGCATCCGTCGCGGAACCGGGTTCACGCAGGTGAGGTTACGGTAGGCACGTTGTCCATCCGCATCCAGCACGTCGGGCTCGTCGTGTCCGACCTCGACCGCTCACGCCGCTTCTACGCGGGCGCGCTGGGGCTCGAGGAGGTGGCCCGGCCGCCGAACTTCGTGTTCGACGGGGCGTGGTTTCGCTTCGGCGGCACCGAGTTGCATCTGCTCTCCGACGAGCATGCGACGGGAGGAGCCGGCCAGCGCGATCCCGGCGCCGGTGTCGAGCGTGGCATGACGCACCATCTCGCGCTCGAAGTGGACGATCTCGACGGCGCCTGCGCCCGGCTCGCCGACAACGCCGTCGAGCTCGCCGGCGGCCCGATGCCGCGCGGCGACGGTTACGTGCAGGTCTTCTTCCGCGATCCCGACGGTCACGTGCTGGAGCTGTTCCAGCACACCGGCGAGGATCAGGCCGACGCGCCTCCGCGGGCGCCGATCGCGCGGTAGGTCTCGCGGGCAGCCGCGACACCCAGCGGGAATGTCTCGAGCAGCATTCGCTCGTTCGGCGAGTGCGTGTGGCTGTCGGGTAGCGCGAGGCCGGCCATCACCGTCGGGATCTCGCGCCTCGCGAGCGCGGCCGTGATCGGGAGCGTGCCGCCGACGCGCACGATGAGCGGGCGGCGCCCGAACACTCGCTCGAACGCGCCGCGCGCGAGCGCGAGCACCTCCGTGTCGCGCGGAAGCACCGCCGGCGGCGTCAGGTCGATCTTCAGGATCTCGAGCGTCGCGCCCGCGGGAAGCGCTTCGCGCAGGATGGTCTCGGCCGCCTCGGCGAGGACTGTCGGATCCTGGCCGGGCGCGACGCGGATCGTGATTCCCGCCTCGGCTCGCGACACCAGCGTCGTGTTGCGCAAGCCCGGCTTGCCGCCGAGGATTCCCGTGACGTCGAGCGACGGCTCGACGAAGACCCGCTCGTAGAAGTCCTCGTCCGCCCGCTCGTCGAGAGGAGCGGCGCCGACGCGCGCGAGCTCCTCCGAGCCGGGCGGCAGCTCGAGCCAGCCCATCGCCTCGTCCTCGCTCGGCGGCGTGACGCCCGCGCGCAGCGGCTCCGGGAGCCGCCCAGCGCGCGGGAAGAGCGCCGCCAGCCCCTGCGCAAGCGCGTGGATTGCGTTCAGCGCCGTTCCGCCGTAGTGGCCCGAGTGCAGATCGCGCTCTCCCGTCTGCACCGCGACGTCGAGCGCCACGAGGCCACGCGTCGCGACGACGAACTCGGGCGCGTTGCGCCGCTTCATCCAGCCGTCGAGGACGACGCACGCATCCACCGCGCCCTCGTCCTCGTCGAGGAAGCGGATGATCGCGTCACCGCCTGTCTCCTCCTCGCCGTCGCACACCACGCGGAACGTCACAGGCGGCGGCCCGCTGGAGACGAGCTCCTCGATCGCCTTCAGCTGCATCCAGAGCTGGCCCTTGTCGTCGGCGACGCCCCGCGCATAGAGCCACTCTCCGCGGATCTCGGCCGCGAACGGATCCGAGTCCCAGAGCTCGAGCGGTGCCGGTGGCTGCACGTCGTAGTGGCCGTAGACCAGGACCGTCGGCGCCCCGGGCGGCCCCGCGATCTCGCCGACGACGAGCCGTCCGTCCTCCCGCAGCTCGGCGTCGCCGCCGAGCGAGCGAACCTTTGCGGCGACCCACTCGGCTGCACGCTCGACGTCGGCCGAGTGCTTGGGATCGGCGCTGACGCTCGGGATCGAGAGGAAGTCCCCCAACTCGTCGAGCCAGCCGGCAGGCACGGGCGTCGTCATGTCCTCGATCGTATGCCCCGAAGGACAGAAGCTATGGTGAGAGGGCGCGTTCGTCCCCAATCCGTCTTGCCCGAGCGCCGTCGCGAGCAGGCGACCCGCCCGAGCCGGTCAGATCCGCGACGCAGCGCGGATCCACGTCACCGAGGAAAGGGACTCTGCATGACGACCAAGCGGCAGCAGACGATGGCCAAGATCACCCGCGAGCGGGCGGTGCAGGAGAAGCGGGAGCGTAAGGCCGAGAAGAAGCGCCTCGCCAAGGAGCGGAAGCTGTTGATCCAGCAAGGGCTTCTTCCGCCCGACGACGATGGAATGGACGCGACGGACGAGCCGGCGGACGAGACGTCAGCGGCGCTCCTCGATTCGCATGAGGCCGACCGAGATGATGGTGCGGTACTGGGGAAAAGCGTGGTGCCCGGCCTGTAGGAGGAACTGGTCGGCGTCGAGCATGCGCCGGTACACGTAGAGCGGCACCTTGACCATGCGGTCGCAGTCCGCCTTGATGCACTCGCACGACAGCTCGACCAGGTTGTCGACGTCCCCGCCGTTGGCGGCAGACGCGCGTCGGTTGTCGTCGCGTCGCGCGACCCGGTGCATGATCCCCTCTTGCTCGGTCGCGACCCGCTCGTTCGCCGTCGTGGCCATCGCGCGCCTCCTCCTGTGATGAACGGATAGGGAGGGCGCAAGAGGCGCCATCGGTATGCGTCCGGTGTGAACTCAGTGTACGGACCGGCGTTGCAGCAACCAATTGCTGCTACCTTGGGAGCACGGACGGCACCCGTCGTCCTGTGAGGTTTGACTTCTTCGGTTCCTCCTGTGGGTCGAATTAGACGGATCTCGACCAGGTACCAACACAAGGAGTTGAATCGAGATGCAGCATTCTTTTTCCAGCCTCGGCGTATGCGAGCGCATCGTGCGCGCGCTTGCCGACCGAGACATCCATACGCCGTTCCCCATCCAGGAGCGCGTCCTCGCTGACGCGCTCGCCGGGCGAGACGTCCTCGCGAAGGCGCCGACGGGATCCGGCAAGACGATCGCGTTCGCCATTCCCATTGTCGAGCGGATCGAGCAGGGCGACAGGCGCCCCGCCGCGGTCGTGCTCGTGCCGACACGCGAACTCGCGACGCAGGTCGCGGGCGAGATCGAGGCGATCGCGCCATCCGGAATCGACGTCGCGACCGTCTACGGTGGTGTCCCGATCCATGCCCAGGCGAAGCGCGCTCGGAACGCGCATGTCGTCGTTGCCACACCGGGCCGACTGAACGATCTGCTCCAGCGCAAGGCGATCACGCTCGAGGGCGTGAAGATCCTGATCCTCGACGAGGCCGACCGGATGCTCGACATGGGCTTCAAGCCACAGGTCGACCGCATCGTCCGGCAGGTGCCGAGCGCGAGGCAGACGATGTTCTTCTCGGCCACGCTCGATGCGACGGTCGGCGAGATCGCGCACGCGTACACGACCAACCCCGTGCGCCACGAGGCCGAGCCCATCGCGCCCGAGGAGCAGGGCGAGGTCATGCACCGCTTCCTCTCGGTGAAGCCGGACGACAAGGTCGAGACGCTCGCCGGGCTCCTTCGGGAGGATCGCGGCCTCGCTCTCGTCTTCGTGCGCACGCGCCGCGGGGCGGACCGCCTGGTCAAGAAACTGGCCTTCCAGCAGATCGACGCCGTCGCACTGCACGGCGACCTGAACCAGCGCCAGCGCGAGCGCGCGCTCGGCAAGTTCGAGAGCGGGCAGGCGACGACACTCGTCGCGACGGACGTCGCGGCACGCGGCCTCGACCTCGACGGCATCACGCACGTGATCAACTTCGACCCGCCCGCCGAACACTCCGGGTACGTCCATCGCGTCGGCCGCACCGGCCGCGCAGGGCGAAGCGGGGTCGGCATCACGCTCGTGCTCCCCGATCAGCAGGCGGACGTCAGTCGCGTCGCGCGCCTCGCGGGGCACACCGAGCAGTTCGCCTCGGGAGGGATGCAGATGGCGCCGCCGCGGCGCGTCTACTCCTCGCGGCGCGGACGCTCGAAGTGGGGCTCGCCCGCCCCGCGCAGAAAGATCTAGCCGGACGATCTAGTCAGCGGCGGCCGGTCTAACCGGCCGCAAGCTGCTGGTCGATCCAGGCTTCTGCCGCGTCTCGCTCGATCCCGCGCGCGACCTCGATCTCGCCGGCGAGGAGGTCGCGCGCCTTCAGGTGCAGCGAGCGCTCGCTCGTCGAGAGCTTGATCGGCGTTCCGGTGGCGGTGCGGCCCTGCTCGCGCTTCACGCCGTCGCGCACGATCTCCGCGAGGTCGAGTGGATCGCCGCTCCGGAGCTTCTCCTGCGCCTGCGCGAGCCGCTTCGACCAGATCTCGTCGCTGACTACGCCGTCCTCGCGCAGAGTCTTCTGGACCTTCTTGAGATCGGACTCCGTGGCGGGTGGCCGCAGGAGATCGGTCGCGCGGGAGACCGGAAGCGTCACCGACAGCTCGTTCGCCAGCTCGATGACGACGACCTCCTCCTCGACGCCGAGCACGATCTTTTTCTCGCGCGACGAGATTCGCCCGACGCCGTGCGGGGGGTATGCGACCACGCTGCCGACGTCGAGCTTCACAAATTCAAGCCTATCGGCCGAGCGGTGCTCGGGGCCGGCTAGAGACCGACGACGAGGTCGCGCTCGCCGCCGCGCCAGCTCATGTCGAGCGACCCAAGGCGCCGGAGCAACGCGATCATCCTCGGGTTGTCGCCGCATACGGTCGCCGTGAGATGGGTGATTCCGGCTGCGCGCGCATCCGCGGCGAGCTCGTTCGCGAGCACGGAGCCGAGGCCGCGGCTCTGGTAGTCGTCGGCCACAGCGAAAGCGATCTCGGCCGCATCGCCATCCCGCACGAGGCGCGCGATGCCGGCGGGCTCGGGGTCGCCGTCGACGTAGCCGACGAGGACGTGGCGGTCGCGGTCGACGCGCGCGAGCTGTGTGAGCTCGATCTGGGACAGACGCGGCTTCGCGCCGCAGAAGCGGCGCTCGCGCGAGCGGTCGCCGAGACGCGCGAAGAGGGCGGAGACCGTTTCCGTGTCCCCGTCCCTGAGCGCTCGGATCGTGAGCCCGTCGACGTAGCGTGACTGCATACAAGGAACGTAAACGTCGACCATGGCCCGTCGCTTCCCCGCGACGGGCCATCTTGTTGACATGGCCCGATCGGGCCATCGACACTGCGGGTGATGGAGCAGGACATTCGCTTCGCCGCGCTCGACGGGCGGCGCATCGCCTACGCCTCCGTTGGTGCAGGCCTGACGATCGTGTTCGGCGCGAAGTGGGTCTCGCACCTCGAGGAGGAGTGGGACGACCCGCTTGCGCGCCGCTTCTACGAAGATCTCGCACGCACGCACACGGTCGTGCGCTACGACCGTCTCGGCGCCGGGCTCTCGGATCGCGAGCTCGGCGAGCCCGCGTCGATCGACCTCGACACCCGCGTCCTGCGCGCGGTCATCCATGCTTCCGGCGGCGGCCCGGTCTCGATGTTCGCCTGCTCGTGCTCGTCGATCGTGACCGCCAGGCTCGCGGCCCAGGCGCCGGAGAGCATCGAGCGCGTCGTCTTCTTCGGGAGCTTCGTCTCGCGCAGCGATCTACCGGAGGTGACGCGACGCTCACTCGTGGACTTCGTTCGCGTCAACTGGCCGCTCGCGACGCAGATGCTCGCGGGGCTGATCCTGCCGCACGCGAGCGGCGACGAGATCGCGGCGCTGAGCCGCCACAAGCGCCGTGCCGCAGATGCCGAGACGGCCGCCGCCTTTCTCGAGCTCGAGCTGTTCGGCGACGCTCGCCCGTTCGTCGGAAGCGTGACGATGCCGTCGCTCGTCCTCCATCGCCGCGGAGACCGCACGGTGCCGATCGCGCGCGGGCGCGAGCTCGCGTCGCTGCTGCCGAATGCGCGATTCGTGGCCTTGAGCGGCGACTCGCACCTGCCACACGTCGACGACCAGCGCGAAGTCCAGCGCGCCTTGGCCGGTTTCCTCGACGACGCCCCGCCACTCGACGCGAACGGCGACTCGCCGCTCAGCAAGCGGGAGGCCGAGGTGCTCCGACTCGTCTCCGTCGGGCTCTCGAACCGCGAGATCGCGTCCTCGCTCGTCCTCTCCGAGCACACGGTGCACCGTCACGTCGCGAACATCCTGCGCAAGCTCACGCAGTCGTCCCGCGCTGCCGCCGCCGCGCACGCGACGCGGGTGGGCTACATCTAGAGAGCCGCGAAGAGGTCGATCGGGACGCCGTCGGGATCGCGGAGCTGCGCGTAGCGCTGGCCCCAGAACGCGTCCCACGGCTCCTTGTCGGCCTCGAAGCCCGCATCGCGCACACGCGTCCAGAGCTCGTCGACCTCGGCCGGGCTCGCGCACTCGAACGCGAGGGCGAGCTGGTTGCCGGCCTCGCGCGTCCAGTCCGGCCGGAAGCTCTCGACGACCTCCTCGGCGTCGAGCATGAGGCGAATCCCGTTCGCCAGCGTCGCCTCGATGTGGCCTTCGCCGTCCTCTGGGAAGTCGACGCCGAGGAGGCGGTAGAACGCGATCGACCGCGCCGGATCTGACGCGACGATCCCGATGGCGTTCAGCTCGGGCACGCCGCCACCATAACGAGCCACGCTCGCCCGCTGACAACTTCGAGCACGCTCGCGCGTCGAATCCCGTGTGAGCGCGCGCCGTCGACAGGGCTGCTCCGCTGCCTGAATCGCACTGGGGAGAGTCGAGCCTCAAGGGCCCAGTCCTTGCGGTTCTGGTCACCTTCGGCCTCGCAGCGGGCCTGATCGGGCTCTTCTTCTGGAGCCCGTGGGAGGAGCCGACGGATGTCGAGTGGCTCGCCACCTACGAGACGTGGTCGGACGAGACGGACGCCGCGCTCGCAGGAGGTCTCGACCTCGTCCGCGCGCGCTGCGAGGCGGCCTTCGACGACGAGGTGGGGAGCCCGCCGAGCGAGCGGATGCAGCCGGTCGCAGATGCGGCGCGGCGCGGATGCGCGGCAGGCTCGCCGGACGGCTGGCGAAATGGGCAGTTCGACGTCGTGCGTCAGCTCATGGCCCTCCACGGCGAGCTCGCGCCGCCGCGGCAGCGCCGCGACTACGCTCGCATCGCGAGCCGCAGCGTGGGAGTGGAGCCTGACGTCTACTGCTGGCAGCCGGCGGCGTGGCCGCCGTTCCTCGAGCACTACGCGATCGTGCGCGGCGGCGAGCAGACCTCGCTGAAGAGCGTGCTCGACCGCGGCGCGAGCCGCATCGACCTCGACCCCGCGATGTGCGCTGCCCTCGGCCGCTATCTGCAGCGGATCAAGCCGTCCGAGGTGACGTACCAGAACTTCGAGCTCGCGGAATCGCTCATCGTCCTGACGCACGATGCCGAGCACCTGAAGGCGCCGTCCGCGTCGGAGGCGGCCGTCGAGTGCTACGCCCTCCAGCACGTGCGCCCGCTCGTCCGCGAGGCCGGCTGGGGTGACGCGTTCGCGAACGAGATCGCCCTCCTCGCGTGGGAGATCTACTACCCGCGCGTGCCGCCACCGTTCCGCACGGGCGAGTGTCGCGATGGAGGACCGCTCGACCGCAGTCCCGGCTCGAACGCCTGGCCCTAGGCCCGCGCGCCGAGCTTCTTCAGCGCACGTCCGAGCGCCTGGCCGCCCGCGAGCACCGGCTCGAACAGGTCGCCGTGCTTCTCGACGCGCTCGAGCGCGTCGCGCATCCCGAACTGGCGCGGCGTCACGTCCTCCGTCAGCTCGTCCCAGCGCAGCGGCGTCGAGACGGGCGCGCCCGGCTTCGGCCGCACGGAGTAGGCGGAGGCGATCGTCTTGCCGCGCGCGTTCTGGCGGTGGTCGACAAGGACGCCCTCGCGCTTGCGCTTCAGCCATTCGGTCGTGACGAGCCCAGGGTGGCGCTCCTCGAGGCCGCGCGCCAGGAGCTCGGCGAAGGCGTAGGTCTGCTCGTAGGTCGCGCGCCGGGCGATCGGCACGAGGACGTGGATCCCATCGGCCCCACTCGTCTTGACGTACGACTCGAGCTCGAGCCCGTCCAGCTCCTCGCGGATGAGGTGGGCGACGCGGATCGCGAGCGCGAAACCGCCGTCAGGCGGGTCAAGGTCGAAGAGCACGAAGTCCGGCCGCTCGGGGTTGTCGACGCGCGAGTACCACGCGTTCATGTCGATGCAATTCATCTGCACCATCCACAGCACGGCCTCGGGCGAGTTGAGGAGCGGGAAGTCGACGAGCCGCGAGCCGCCCCCGCGCGGGTGGGTGACGAACTGGCGCGTCGGGATCCAGGAGGGCATCCCCTTCGGCGCCTGCTTCTGGAAATACACGTCGCCGGTCGAGCCGTAGGGGTAGCGCTTCATGGTGAACGGCCGGTCGCGCAGGTGCGGGACGAGCACCGGCGCGATCGCGCCGTAGTACTCGAACACGTCCTCCTTGGTGAACCCGC
>DASQLF010000121.1:0-14705 GCA_035630135.1 Gaiellaceae bacterium | reverse complement strand
GTTTGAGAGGAGTCGTCTCTAGTACGAGAGGACCGAGATGAACAGGCCTCTGGTGTAGCAGTTGTCCTGCCAAGGGCACCGCTGCTTAGCCACGCCTGGATGGGATAACCGCTGAAAGCATCTAAGCGGGAAGCCCACCTCAAGATGAGACCTCCCATCCCCTCGAGGGAGTAAGGGCCGTGGAAGACCACCACGTTGATAGGCGGCACGTGTACGCGCAGCAATGCGCTCAGCGGAGCCGTACTAATTGCCCGAGGTCTTGATTTTGAACACCGACGACAGCTGCTATGGAGTTTTGAGGGTGCGCGACGCTGATCGCCGCCTCCCGCACGTACGGCGGGGAGGCTGCTCTAGCGCGACACGACCTCGACAATTTAGGCGGTCATAGCGGCGGGGATACACCTCTTCCCATTCCGAACAGAGAAGTTAAGCCCGCCAGCGCCGATGGTACTCGGGGCGCAAGCCCCCGGGAGAGTAGGACGCCGCCTATTACTTCGTGGGGGGAAACGATGTTTCCCCCCACGCACCCTTCCTCTTCGCAGCACTGATCGGCCACGCTTGGGCTCTCGCCGGGCAGAGCCCGGCTCCGCCCACGGTAGGCATCGCGGTTGGTCAGCCGAGGCAACGGCGCCGCCCCGACGGGCGAGTCCGCGACCCCTTCTCGTTCTCGCTGCTACTCGGCGATCTTCGTGAGCGAATCAGGGACGCGGCCGTTCGAGGCTGCTCCGAGCTCCCGCAATCTGCGCAGGCGTGGCTCGAGGGGCGGATGTGTCTTGAACATGCGCGCGATTCCCTCGCTCTCGAACGGGTCGACCGGGTAGAGCGGCTCGGTTGCGGGTGAGGCCGCGAAGTCCACGAGCTCGGCTGCGCGATCGAGGCGCATGAGCGCGTCCGCGAGGTCGTGCGCCGCGCCGGTCGACGACGCCGCGAGCTCGTCGGCGTGAAGCTCTCTCTTCGGCGAGAGAAGCACGTGCACGAAGGCCGCGCCGAGCGGAGCGAAGACGTACAGCAGTGCGCGTGAAAGCCAACCTCCGATTCGGCTGGTCTCGACGAGCGTCGCCGCGAAGAGCACGACGAAGGTCTGCGAGAGCACGTCGCGCCGGCGAACGTGGGCGAGCTCGTGGGCGATCGCCGCCTCGAGCTCCTCGCGACGCATCGACCTGAGCGCACCGACGGAGATCGCCAGCGCCGAGCTCGTCGGTCCGCGTCCCACCGAGAACAGGCGCGGGAAGCCGTCGTCGATGAGATAGATCTGTGGCGGTCGCACGCCGAGCTGGGCGGCGACCTTGTCCGTCCCCGAGCGCAGCACCGGATCCTCTGCGAGCGCGAACGGACGCGCACCGAGCATGCCCAGGAGAACCCGGTCGCCGTACCGATAGACACCCGTCGCGGCGAGCAGAGAGCAGAAGACGAAGAGGAGCGCAGTCGTCGTGCCGCCGATCAGCCAGCCGAGACCTCCGAACGCGGCCGCGAGCACCGCGACCAGCGCCAACGCCTTCAGGACGTTCAGCGCGACCGCTCGCGCCACGACCTACGAGTCCCCGGTGTCGTCCTCGATGAAGCCGCGCGGAGGCCAGTCGGGCTCGGGGGCGTCGCAGCGGCTCGAACAATGGAGCGACGCGACGTTCTGCAGCGGGATGAGGATGTGCCCATTGAGCTCGACGTGCGGGACGTCCTCGAACGAGCAGTACGCCGTCAAGACGCCTTCCTGGTACTCGCCGCCGAAGATCGCGACCTCGACCTGCTCGCCCTTGTACTTGTTGGTGTAGTCCTCCACCCGGGGCAGGCTAGCGCAGACCCTCGCGGCTACGTGTTTGCCGAGGTCGTCCACGTCTTGAAATCTCACGCTGGTGTGACACGGGTGTGACATGAGTTTCCTCCCCCGCATGGGCAACCCTCGGCGGGGGAGCGCGGCGAGCTGCGCCGGCAGGGGGAGGTTCACCGGGGGAGTCGCGCTGCAGCCCGCCGCGCGAGCGCGAGACGATGGCACATACTCGTTCCTGAGACAAGTGATCGGCTGAGTCCCAGTCGACCTCTCCGGGGACTAGTCCAACCAACTGCCGCCAGGCGTGCTCACCGAGCAGCACGTCACGCAGATCGGTAAGAGAGTCGGGTGGGTCGTCTAGAGCCCGGAGAATCGCCTTCCGGTCTTGGATCGAGAGCGCCACGAGTGCGTGCTCGGCCTCGAGCGCGACGACGAGCGTCTCGGCGGTGTCACCGAAGCCGGCGTCGTGAAGCAGCCCGGCGAGGTCGAGCACATCTGCGTCGCGTACCGGAAGGCCGGCGAGAAACATCTCAGCGGAGGTACCCCGGCTACTCGGTCATAACTGGCAGCTGGACGGCGAGCGGCACGGGAACGTACGCGGGGACGCGTGAAGCGGCCGGCTTACCGTCGTCGTCCTGCCGGCTAGAGGATCAACGCTCACGTCGTACTCGCGGTACGAGGGCTTCCTCGTTACGCCCTAGGCGTCAATGGCGTCTGTCCACGCTCGGAAGTTCGATCGACGATTCGCCGTGCAATTGAGGTCCGGGGCGTCAGAGTGGGCTCGCACGCGGCTCCCGAGTCGTCTGAATGAGCACCGCAATGATCACGATGAGCCCACCTAGCAACGCGGCTGAGGACGGCCTCTCCGACAACGCGATCCAAACCCAAAGTGGCCCGAGAACGATCTCGAGCAGCGTGATCAGAGCGACCTCGGCCGCAGGAATGAGTCTCGCGCCAATGGTCAGAAAGAAGAGACCTAGCGCCATCTGGCCCGCGCCTAGCAGCACGAGAAATACGAGGTCGCGGCTCCCAACGCTGGCTGGGTCAGCAAAGGGCACGAAGGCGACGAGAACGAGAAACTGCGACAGACAGATCGCCGGCAGCATGGACACCTCCCGCCGGTGACGCGTGATGACGAGCGCGGCTGCGAATGCGCCAGTCATGACGAGCGACATCGCGACTCCCACACTGCCCCCGGTACCAGGCCCGCCGACCATCACGGCAACCCCGACGAGCGCGACCGACATGGCCACCCACGAACGTGCGGTAACAGCCTCTCCCAGCACGATCCAGGCAAGAACTGCCGCCGCGATAGGCGCTAGCGCCAGCATGAAGAGGACGTTCGCAACGTTGGCGTGGTTGAGCGCCACGATGAACGAGCTCGAAGCGACGACCGTGCATACGGCGACTGCGAGCCCCGCGAGTCCCATCGAACGGAAGGCCTCCAAGGTACGAGCACGGTTGGAGAGCGCCGACAAGGCCGCGAGGGCTAGGAACGCAAAGAGGGCGCGTCCGGCGAGCTGCGTTGGTACGTCGACTGAGAGCTCGCGCTGAAGCAGGCCGGCGGTCGACCAGACGAGAGCCGCCAGTCCAACGTAGAGCTGACCCTTCCGACGCACGTCGGGCTGGACGACGGAGACAACGTGGGTCGCCACTCGCGCCAGTCAATCAAGCGTCTACATCGGGCGAGGCGAGAGGGCTTCAAGCATCTTGGACAACGCGCAACAACCATTGTAGGATGTAACATCTGCAAGTAATGCACCGCTCGTCGCGGTAGGCGGGATGCGCCTAGGGGGACGATCTCAGGCATCGCCGCATCACGATCTGGCACCAGCCAGGCGTGCCGGCCAGGGAGCTTGCGGAGCGTGCTGGAAATGCTCGCCCGTCGATGTCACTCGACGTGTACAGCCACGTGATGCCCGCAGATGAGGTGGCTCAGGCTCAGGAACGTTCGCGGCGGTGCTGGTGACACAGGTGTGACATGAGCGCCCCTGGTCTGCCGAAGCTCCGCTCCACCACACGAACCTTGTACTTGTTCGTGTAGTCCTCCACGAAGCGGTCAGTCTACTCGCTCGAGTTTCCCGTCCCGAACGGCGATCCGGACGACAGCGCAGTTCTCCACGAATGCGACCACGGAACGCCCGGAGTCGAAGGGGAGGCCCATGGTGAATGCCACGACAGCGCGCATCGCGCCGCCGTGCGTCACCACGAGAATCTCCTCGTCGGGGTGTTGCTCGGCAAGCAAGAGCAGCTCGGCCACCACGCGCTCGCCGAGCTCGGCGTACGTCTCGCCGTCCGTCCAGCCGCCCGAGTGATCGGCCGCCCAGCGCCGATAGCCGTCGGGGAACCGACTCTCCGCCTCCGCGGTCGTGAGGCCCGACCACGACCCGACGTCGACCTCCTTCAAGCCGTCGCGCGCCTCGACCTCGAGGTCGAGGCGCGCTCCCAGGATCCGTGCGGTCTCGAGCGCGCGCGAAAGCGGGCTCGAGTACGTGGCCACGAAGCGCTCCTCGACGAGGCGCTCCGCGAGCTCGCGCGCCTGACGGCGCCCGTCCTCGTTCAGCGGGACGTCGGCGTGTCCCTGGAAACGTCGGTCACGGTTCCAGTCCGTCTCGCCGTGCCTGACCAGGACGATGCACGTCGTCAAGCCGGATACGGTAGTCGCGTGGATCTCGGCCTCCGTGGGAAGCGGTGTCTCGTGACGGGCTCGACCGCTGGAATCGGCCTCGAAGTGGCCCGGCAGCTCGTGCAGGAAGGGGCGAGCGTCGTCACCTGTGGTCGTCGAGCTGCCCCCGGCATCGGCGAGGACGCCCACGTCACGGCCGATCTCGCACGAGCGGACGACGGCGAGCACGTGGTGGAGGCGGCCGCCGCTGCGCTCGGAGGCCTCGACGTGCTCGTCAACAACGTCGGCATCGCGCGACACGCGCGGTTCGAGGACGTCCCGGATGAGGAATGGGATGCGTACTGGCAGCTCAACGTGATGAGCTACGTGCGCGCGATCCGCGCTGCACTGTCGTACCTGCGTGACGGCGGAGGGGCGATCGTGAACGTGTCGTCGACGGCGGGCAAGCGGCCGTCGACGGGCATGCCCCACTACTCGGTCACGAAGGCGGCGGTGCTCTCGGTCTCGCGTCTCGTCGCGGACCTGTACGCGAAGGACGGGATCCGCTGCAACGCTGTGACACCCGGGCCGACGGCCACCGACGCCTGGCTGGGCGAGGGTGGGCTTGCCGACCAGCAGGGCGAGCGGGAGGAAGTGCTCGAGAAGGTCGGCGCCGGCAGGCCGCTCGGGCGGCTCGCCAGACCGGAGGAGATTGCAGCCGTCGTCGTCTTCCTGTGCTCCGAGCGCGCCTCGTATGTCACGGGTGCGGCCTGGAGCGCCGACGGCGGCACCGTTCCGATCATCCTGTGACGGGCGACGAGCCGCGCGCCGTCGGCTTGACGCTGCTCGCGGCGCTGGCCGCGTCACAGGCCGGCCTGGTCGTCCTGAACCCGCTCCTGCCCGACGTCGCGCGTGACCTCGACGTCTCCATCGCGACGGCTGGCCAGCTCCGCACCGTCTCGGGGCTCGCGGCCGGGCTCGCTGCGCTCGCTGTCGGGCTCCTCGCGACGCGCTACGGGCTGCGCGAGCTGCTGCTCGGTGCTGTGGCGACGCTCGCGCTCGGCTCCGTGCTGAGCGCGCTCGCACCAGGCTTCGCCTGGCTCGTCGTCGGGCAGGCACTCGCGGGCGTGGGTATCGGCGTGTCGTATTCAGCCGCGATCGCCGCGGTCGCGGACTGGTCGGTCGTGGAGGACAGGTCGCGCGTCCTGGCGCTGACGCTTCTCGGTCCACCACTCGCGTGGATACTCGGGATGCCGATCGTCGGCGTTCTCGGAGAGGTCTCCTGGCGTCTGGCCTGGCTCGTCGTGCCGCTGGCGCTCGCGGTTGTGGCACTCGCGCTGCTGGCTGCGCGAGTGGCAACCGCTCCGGCGCGGGCGCGTGCCGGGCTGGGCGCGGTACTTCGCTATCCCGGAGTCGCGCGCTGGTCGGTCGGCGAGCTCTTGGCGTTCTCGGGGTGGGCGGGATCCCTCGTGTACGTCGGAGCGCTGCTTGTGGAGTCCTACGATCTCTCGGTCGCGGCGACCGGCTTCGCGCTCGGGTTCGGGGCGCTCGTCTACGTGCCGGGGAACCTGCTCTTCCGGCGCTGGGTCGACGTGCACGGCCGCCTTCTCCTGGTCGGCCTCGCCGCCTCGGCCGCGGTCACCGTCGCACTGCTCGGGCTCGTCCGGCCGTCCGTGTGGGTCAGCATCGTGCTCTTCGCGACCCTGTGCTTCATCGCCGGTGGCCGGACGCTCGCAGGAAGCGCGCGCGGCCTCGGCCTCGCACCCGAGCTCCGACTCGGAGTCACGGGCGTTCGCACAGCGGCGATCCAGAGCGGGTACTTCGTCGGTGCTGCCGTCGGCGGCATCGCTCTCGCCACGGGTGGCTACGGCGCGCTCGGGCTCGCCTTCTCCGCGCTGTTCGTGGGCGCGGCCATCCCGCACCTCACACCTCTACGCTGATTCGATGAGCTTCTTCGAAGCAATCCGAGCGCGCGAAGAGTCGCTCTCGCCGTTCGCCGTTCGCTCGGCCGACACGCGCGGACGAGAGCGCCCGGAGGAACCGTGCGGTGTGCGCACCGAGTTTCAGCGCGACCGCGACCGCATCGTCCATTCGAAGCCGTTTCGCCGGCTCAAGGGGAAGACGCAGGTCTTCATCGACCCCGACGGCGACCACTACCGCACGCGCATGACCCACACGCTCGAGACGACGGCGATCTCGCGCGTGGTCGCGCGTGCGCTGTGGCTGAACGAGGATCTCGTGGAGGCGATCGGGGTCGGCCACGACATGGGGCACACCCCGTTCGGGCATGCGGGCGAAGACGCGCTCGATGTGGCGCTCCAGGAGCGTTTCGGACGGCGGTTTCGCCACAACGAGCAGTCGCTTCGGATCGCCCGCTCCCTGAACCTCACGCACGAGGTGAGTGACGGGATCCTCACGCACACCGGCGAGCGGGAGCCCGAGTCGCTCGAGGGCAAGATCGTGAGGCTGGTCGACCGCGTCGCGTACATCAATCACGACATCGACGACGCGCTCCGCTACGGGCTGCTCGACGAGACCGATCTGCCGCGCGCCGAGATCGCGATCCTCGGCGACACGGGCTCGAGGCGGATCGACACGCTCGTGCACGACATCGTGGCGTCGTCGGAGGGCGTCGACGACATCCGCCAGTCGGCAGAGGTGGGGGAGGCCATGCTGTCACTGCGCGCGTTCATGTTCGAGCGCGTGTACCTCGGCCCGCAGGCTCAGCCCGAGCACGAGAAGGCACACGAGGTCGTGCAGGCGATCTTCGATCACCTCGTCGAGCGCGGCGACGGCGCCGACGAGATCGTCGACTACATCGCGGGGATGACCGACCGCTTCGCGCTCGGCTATGCCGAAGCGCTCTGAACGGCGAGGATGCTCTCGACCTGATCGATGTAGAAGCTCGCCTCTACGGAGCGATGAAAGGCGAGCGCACGTCGAAGCTCGGCCGTTCCTTCGGCGACGGAGCCCTGCGCGATGAGGAGCTCACCGGCCCGCTGGCGAAGCATGGCCTCGGTCATGAGCACCCCGGCGTCCGAGGCTCCCTGGGCGGCCTCCAGGAGGTCGCCGGAGAGGGCGGTCTCGATGACATCGCGCCAGCGACTCGCCCTGACCGAGGGCCGGCCCATCGCCGCTCGAAGCCGGTCGGTGACCTCGAGTCTGTCTGCTACCGGCGCCAGGCGGAGCAGCAATCCGTGCGCTCCGAAATCCTCGACGGCGGACACGAGGGTGTCTACGTATCCGAGTGCGTCCTCGGTCCGGCCGTAGTCGACGAGTACGGCCAGCCAGAGGGAGAGGGGACCGATGACCGACCCCGCCTGCATGCGACGGTGTGAGAGGTCGACCGCCGCTCGGAAGTCGTCATTGGCTGCCTCGAGATCTCCACGCGCAGCCCTGATGTAGGCACGTGCCAGGCGAACCACGGATTCCTGCGTGTGCGGCGCGCCCGCCTCGCACTCGGCGACGAACGACTCCGCGTCCGAGAGCACGTTCCAGTTGCCGCGCATGACGCTGAACCAGATGATGTTTCCGCGGATGAAGCGCATGTTCGACCGGTCACCGAATCGCTCGGCGAGCTCGTACGCTTCCTCGTAGAGTCCGGCCGCGCGAACGATGTCGGCGTTGACAGCTGCATCTGCCGCGAGGTTGTTGACGATCGCGGCTGCGACCGGAAGGTCCGCTTCGAGCGCGAGATCGCGCGCTCTCTCGATGTCAGCTGTTCCGGATCCCCGGTCCTTCGCGCTTTTTGCCATCCCGATCGTCGTCAGGGCGTGAGCCCGGATCTCGTCGAGTCCCAGCTCCTCCGCCATCGCGAGCGCTCTCGCGCCGACCGCGAGCGCCTGATCGTTGTCAGCCGCGATGACGCTCATGCGAGCCGCGGTGGTCTGGACGCGAGCTGCCGCCGGAGACGTCGCATCCCCCACCAGCTCGAGGGCACGTGCCAGGTGGGTGCGTATGTCTTGGTCATGACCGCGATCGAACGCGACGTTCGCCAGCAGCACCTCCGCCTCCCCTGCCAGGTCGGTGCGGCCTGTCGCCATCAGCGCATCGCGCGCCTGCTCCAGAGCCTGGACGCGCCGCTCCTCGTCGTAGGCGCGGAACAGTGCGACCGCATAGGCGAACAGCAGCTCGGCGCGTCCGTCGGCATCGTCGGGCGGCCATAACGCGAGAGCGTCTTCGTAAAGAGCTGCGGCGGCCGTATATCCGTTCAGCGACCGGGCGCGGTCGCCCGCAGCTCGAAGCGCGAGCCGCGTCGGCTCGACGATCGGGCTGTCGTCACCGCCGGAGACGCGGACGAGCTCCAGCGCGGAGCTCCAGTGGTAGGCGAGCATCTCGGCGTGATCCTCGGGTCGACCGAGTCCGTCCAGCCACTCCGCCACCGCGCAATGCCGCTTCGCCCGCTCTGCGCGCGGGATCTGTCCGTACGAGACGTCACGCACGAGGGCGTGCGCGAACGCGAACTCGCTCTCGCCCTCGAGTGACGAGCGCCGCTGGCGCCGGACGAAGCCTTTGCGCTCGAGCGAGTGGAGCGACGCCGTGACCTCGTCCGCGTCGCGACCGAGGGAGTTCGACCAGAACACCTTGCCGACCACCGCCGCGTCCTGCAGCACGTCCTTGTCCGCGACCGGAAGGCCGTCGAGCCGCGCCGCGATGATGCCCTGCAGGGTCTCGGGCAGGGGGAGCGCGTTCGCGGATCCCTGTTCCCGGTACAGCTCCACGAACTGCTCCGCGTACAGCGGATTGCCGCCTGCCCGCTCGAGCAGCAGCTGCTGCGATTCGGCGGCGAGGAGAGGGCGATCCAGGAGCCGGCCCATGAGCTCCGCGGTGTGCGCGTCGGAGAGCGGGGAGAGCGCGAGCGTCGTCGCGTTCAGCTTTCCGCCGCCCCAGTTCGGCCGGCGCTCGAGAAGCTCGGGCCGGGCAGTCGCGACGACGAGGAGCGGCACGTCCGTCATCCAGTCCACGAGCTCGTCGAGGAAATCGAGAAGGATCTCGTCGGCCCAGTGGATGTCCTCGACCACGAGGACGAGCGGGCGCTGCTCCGCGAGTGCTTCGAGAAAGCGGCGCCAGGCGGCGAATGCCTCGTTGCGGCGATCACCGCCGAGCTGGGTCTCGCCAGCGAGGCCGAGAAGCGCCAGGAGGTGCGATTCGGTGCGCGCCTCGTCTCCCGTGCCCGCGAGCACGCTCTCGACCGCCTGGCGAATCTTCTCGGTGGTCTCCTCGGGCGTGTCACCCTCCAGGACGCCGGCCTGGGCCTTGACGATCTCGCCGAGCGCCCACAGCGTGATGCCGTCTCCGTAGGCGAGGCAGCGGCCCTGGCGCCACGTGATGAGCTCGGGGTCGGCGTCCACGATCTGCTGCAGCTCGTAGACGAGCCGGCTCTTGCCGATCCCGGGAACGCCGACGAGCGTGAGGAGCTGCGGCGTCCGTTCGTGGCGTGCGCGCTCGAATGCGTCACCGACGATGCCGAGCTCGCGCTCGCGGCCGACGAGCTGGGAGCGCGCCTCGTGGGCGACGTCCACGCCGAAGCGCGAGTGGGCTGCGGAAGCCGTCCAGACCGCGACCGGCTGAGCCTTGCCCTTCGCCTCGACCGGCCCCGCCGGGTCGTAGTCCACGGCCGCGCGCGTTGCCCGGTACGTCGTCTCGTCGACGAGGATGCCGTTGACGGGCGCTGCGGTCTGAAGGCGAGCGGCGGTGTTCACGACGTCGCCCGAGGCCATGCCTTCTCCCGCATCCGGCTGCGCATCGAGGCGGACGAGCGCCTCTCCGGTCGTGATGCCGACCCTGAGCTCCAGCTCCTCTTCGAGCGCGAACTCGCGAATCGCGAGCGCGGCGCGGACGGCGCGCTCGGGGTCGTCCTCGTGCGCGATCGGCGCGCCGAAGAGCGCCATGACCGCGTCGCCGATGAACTTCTCGACCGTCCCGCCGTGGCGCTCGAGCTCGGCACGGACGCGCTGGTGATACGGGCCGAGTAGTGCTGCGACGTCCTCGGGATCCATCGACTCGGCCCTGGACGTGAAGCCGACGAGGTCGCAGAACACGACCGTGACGACCTTGCGCTCGGTGCGCCGCGCTCCCCCCGACATGGGTCAGAGAGTACGACCTCGGCGCCCAGTAATCTCGACCAGTGGCGCGGATCAGGGACTCGTCGGTGCGGGACGTGATCGCTGCGGCCGACATGGTCGAGGTCGTCTCCGCGCGCACGCCCCTCCGCCGCGCGTCCGGATCGCGCTTCACGGGCCGCTGCCCGTTCCACGAGGAGAAGACGCCGTCGTTCTCCGTGAACCCGGTCGACAAGCTCTACTACTGCTTCGGCTGCGGGAAGGGCGGCGACGTCGTGTCGTTCGTCAGGGAGACCGAGAACCTCGACTTCGTCGGCACGATCGAGTGGCTGGCCGAGCGCTTCCGCGTCCCGCTCGAGTACGAGGAGGTTTCGCCGAAGCAGGACGAGGCCCGCAGGCGGCGCGAGCGCCTGTTCGCGGTGCTCGACCAGACGGCGACGTACTTCGAGCGCCTGCTCTGGGACGGCGACGCCGGCGCGTCCGTGCGCGAGTACCTGGCAGGGCGCGGGCTCGGCGAGGCGGTGGCGAAGGAGTTCAGGCTCGGGCTCTCTCCCGGACGCGGCCTCGCGGAGAAGGCGAAGGAGCGCGGTTTCTCGCTGGAAGAGCTCCAGTCCGCTGGCCTCGCGACGACCCGGGGCAGCGACTACTTCCCGCAGCGGCTCATGTTCCCGCTCGCCGACGCGCGTGGCCGCGTGCTGGGCTTCCAGGCGCGCAAGCTCCGCGACGACGATCCCCTTCGCGGCAAGTACGTGAACTCACCGGAGGGCGATCTCTTCCACAAGGGCTCGATCCTGTACGGGCTCCATCTCGCGAAGACCGCGATCGCGAAGGGGGACTTCGCGGCGGTCGTCGAGGGAAACACCGACGTGATCGCCCTTCGCCAGGCCGGGTTCGAGCCGGTCGTCGCGTCCATGGGGACCGCCTTGACCGATCGCCAGCTGCGCGAGCTCGGCCGGATGACGAAGAAGCTCTTCCTCTGCTTCGACGCGGACGCGGCCGGACAGGAAGCAACCCTGCGCGGCATGGAGGTCGCGGTGCGACAGGGCTTCGACGTCAAGGTCGTGGTGCTGCCGGAGGGCAAGGATCCAGCTGACGATCCGGACGGGTTCCAGGAGCGGCTCGCGCGACCGGAGAGCTATCCGTACTACCGCACGCGGCTCATCGTCGAGCGCTCGTCCGACCATCAGGAGGCGTGGATCGCAGCGCGGGAGTTCCTGTCGACGGTTCCGGACTCACCCGAGCGACACGAGGCTCTGCGGCTTCTCGCGGACAAGCTCGACCTGCCGCGAGAGACGCTCGCCGGCCTTGCGCCCGCGCGAGGTGGCGGGTCGAGTCGGCCGGCGGAGGCGCCGCGTCTCCTCGAAGCCGGCGATCGGCTCGAGCGCGACGTGCTGGCCGCGTGCGTCGCCCATGCCGCGCTCGTGCCGTATCTCGCCGAGCTCTCAGCCGACCACTTCGACGGCGAAGCCAGTAGACGCTTTCGCGACGTGCTCGTGACCGGCCGGGACGATCCGGAGCTGACTGCGCTTCGTGCCGAGCTCGACGCCCGTGCAGCCCAGGAGGCGCTGGACGAGCGCACCGGACGAGAGCTCCTCCTCCGGCTGCGCGAGCGGAAGCTCAAGCGCGACCTCGCCGGCGCGGATCTCGCCCGGACGACGGAGCTGCAGGCGCATCTCGCGAAGGTGCGTCAGGCGCTCGCCGAGCTCACGTAGCCGAGGTCGCGGAGGAGCGGGCCGGCTTCGTCCTCGACGTCGGCGAGCTGCTCGGCCGTCAGCTCTCGTTCGTAGCGGCCGATCGAGCCGGCGTGCGCGTTGCGGAGCGCGGCGACGAGCGGCTCGGCCGGCGACTCCAGATGGCTCGCCAGCTCGGATCCGACCCGTGCCGGGTCGGCGACCATGTCCTCGTAGCGGAGCTCGAGCGTCTCACCCTGTCGTGCCGCGGTGAGGTAGCTCCGCCATACCCACGCCGCTCTGCGCGCGTCGCTCGCCGTCTCGAACTCGGCCGTGCGCTCGGGCTCCACCCAGAATCGGGCATACGCGCCGTACGCCACTCCCGCGTCGTCGGCTCGCTGCTGATCCTGCCGCAACCAGGGTTTCTCGAGAAGCGAGCAGACGACGTCGCGTCCGTCGCGAACGATGTGCACCACCCGTGCGTCCGGGAACGCGAGCGGCACGGCCCGGACCAGGAACGCCATCTCGGGGGTCTGCTCGACGGCGCGGACGGATCCCACCAGGCCGGCGCGCCGCGACAGCGCGAGGATGCGTCGCAGGCGGACGGCCGCCTGCTGCGGAGGACGAGCTGCGAGCTCCGGAACCGCAGCCTTGACCGGGGCGACCTCGCCGAGGTCGACGAAGCCCGGAAGCGAGCCGATCGCACCGGCGAGGAACGTCGTCCCGGACCGTGGAGAGCCGACGACGAAGACGAGGCGGTCGTCGAGCCGACCGAAGCGCTCGCCGAACGATGCGCCGCGCCGCGGTGCCAGCCGCTTGGCCACGCGCAGGTGGTTGGCAGTCGCTTCCAGGAGCCCGGGCACGGCGGCGATTCTCGCAGCGCCTCGACGTCGAGGTCGACAGGAACCCGAAGCGTCTAGAGTGGGGCCACGTCGCGCGCCCACCCATCCGCCGCAGGGACACGGTGAGACGTCCACTCCTCGCGGCGGGCGCGCTCTCGCTCGCATTGATCCTCGCCAGCGTGGCGTTCGGTGCTCGCGGCTTCTCGGATCCTGCGGGAGATACGAACGCCGCCCCGGATCTGACCTCGGTCGAGGTGGCCGAGGCGTCTCCCGGCACGATCTCGGTCCGCCTACGCGTCGCCAACTACGCGACGCTGCCGCCGAATAGCTGGTTCAACCTGTGGTTCGACGTCGACTCGAACCCCGAGACGGGCGACGACGCCGGCGACGAAGCGCTCGTGCGCTATCTCGCCAACGGGACGAGCGAGCTGTTCACCTGGAACGGGGCGCAGTACGTCGCGGCGGCGGCCACGGGAGTCTCCGGAACGTACGCGGCGGGGGCGTTGAACGTCTCGGTCCCGCGCTCGTCCGTGAAGGCCGCCGGGACGTTCGGCCTGCTCGTGGTCGGCTCGCGAGGGCAGCCCGTCGGAGACGAGGAGCTCGTCGCGTCCGACTTCGCGCCGGAAACGGGGCGCTCGGCGTTCACGGGGCCGGCCGCGGCGACGTACCCGGACGCGGCGGGCGATCACGACGCCGCACCGGATGTGACCGCGGTTCGGGTAAGCGACGTGAAGACTGGCTGGGTCACGTTCGCGATCACGACCCCGAACTACGCCGTCCTGCCCGAGGCGTCCGCGGTCGTCATCTCGATCGACGCGGACGACAACCCACGAACGGGCGAGGCAGGAACCGAGCTCCAGCTCACTCTCGCCGCCGGTGAGATCCGGCTCGAGCGCTGGGACGGTCGCGGTTTCGTCCCGGACGACCTGCCGACGCGCGCTCGTCACCGAAATGCCGCGAACCTGGTCTCGATCGATCTCCACGTGAGCGAGCTCGGCAACCGTGGGCGATTCCGCTTCTCGCTCTTGACCGCGGACGTCAACACCGCGATCCAGGGGGTCGTCGCCCTCGACCTGGCGCCGGACGATCTCACCTTCTGGCGCTACTCGCTTGCGAACAAGCCGGCGCTCAGGCTCGAAGCCGGACGCGTCGTTCAGACGCCGGCGCGACCGCGCGCGGGCAAGCCGTTCGCGGTGGCCCTGCCGGTCGTGCGCTCCGACACGCGACGCCCCGTGACCTCGGGCTCGGTGATCTGTCGGGTTCAGGTCGGCGGCAAGCGCGTCGTGGCGACTGGGCGCGTCGCCCGCGGGGCCGGGCGCTGCTCGCTCGTCGTTGCCGCCGACGCAAAGGGCCAGCCGCTGCGCGGGACGATCGCGGTGCGCTCTGCGGGAGCGTCAGCGACCGCGAGTTTCGCGTACGTCGTGCGCTGACGCACCGGCCGACGCTGGTCGCTACGGCAGGCTGTTGCGGTCTTTGAACCGCCGCCGCCCGCGTCCCGCAGCGTTCAGGGACTGCCGTGCCACGTTGAGGAGTTCGGCGGCTACGTCGATTCCGCCGTCTTCCCGCCTGAGGCTCTCGCGGTACTCTGTCATCGGCCCCGCGAACACGGTGTACGTCCGCTGGCCGCTCTGCAGGGCCTCGGTGACGATCCACGAGCTTCCGTGACGGTCGAACACGAGCGTGCCCCTGCCGGGCAGACGCTCGAGGAATCTCGTCTCCGAGTGATCGGGAAATACGAATGCGCACCGGTACGTCTCACCG
>DASQLF010000120.1:0-5936 GCA_035630135.1 Gaiellaceae bacterium | reverse complement strand
GAGAGCCCGAAGAGGACCGAGAACAGGAAGAGCGGCACCCAGGCCTCGATCGAGTCCGTTTGCTGGAAGCCGAGGAGATCCGCCCCCCACCCGTACTGGAACACGGCGACGAGGAGCCCGTAGGCCGCGCCGACTGAGAGGAGGTTGAGGAGCACCGCCGTCCCGGCGACGACGACCGAGCGGAAGACGACCGTCAGCAACACGAACGTCAACAGCAGGACGAACGCGATGACGTATGGCGCCGGATCGATTACCGAGTCGAAGTAGTCGATGTTCTCTGATGACGTGCCGGCGACGAGCACCTCGGCCGATTTCCCGGCGAAGACCTCGGGGACGATCTCCTCGCGCAGGTGGCGAACCGCGGCGACGCTCGCGTCCGAGGAGGGGTCGCCCGACACGGGGATCGAAAGCACGGCCGTCGCGCCGTCGCCCGAGCGTCGCACCGTCCCCTCGCCGAACCGCTCGTCCGCGGCGAGCCGAACGCGCAGCGTCTCGAGGTCGCCTGTGTTCCCGCCCGAGACGACGATGTCGACGGGCTCGGTCGTGATTCCCGGAAACTCCTGCGCGAGCGCGACGAACCCCTGCTTGGAGAGGAAGCGGTCGGGCAACGTCGAGACGCCGCTCGTACCCACCTTCATGCCCAGCACGGGCGCGGCGAGGAGGAGCAGGAACGCGGTCGAGAGCGCGAAGGACAGGGCCGGCCGGCGAAGGACGCGGCGGATGACCGCGCCCCAGAAGCGACCTTCGGGGTTCTCCTGCTCCAGCGAGCGGCGCCCGAAGTAGGGGATGCGGAGCGCGTTGACGCGGTCGCCGAGAAGACCCAGAAGCGCAGGCAGCAGCGTCGTCGCCGCCGCGACGGAGACGATCCCGACGAGAATCGCGCCGACGGCGAGCGAGCGCATGATCGAGTTGGGGACGAGGAGCATCCCGAACATGGCCACGACGAAGGCCGTTCCGCTGAAGACGACTGCGCGGTTGGCCGTTCGGCCCGACGCCGAGATGGCATCAGCTTTCTCGTGGCCCTTCGATCGCTCCTCGCGATAGCGCGAGACGACGAACAGCGAGTAGTCGATGCCGAGCGCCAGCCCCATGCCCGTGAGCATGTTCACGACGAAGATCGAAAGCTCGAACTGCTGCGCGAGGATCGCGGTCAGCCCGAGGGCGACGATGATCGACAGGATCGCCATCAACAGTGGGATGAGGCCGGCGACGACCGCGCCGAAGACGAGCAGCAGGATGATCAAGGCGGCGGGAAGGCCGAACTGCAGCTCGCCCTTCTCGAGATCCTCCTGCGAGAGGAGGTTGAAGTCGTGGTCGAGCGCGCGATCGCCCGCGATCGAGACGGCGAAGGCGGGATCCTCGTTCGCCGCCTCGAGCTCCTCGATGACGGCAGGGGTGGCGTCGTCGTCGGGGATCGTGACCGAGACGAGCGTCGCGTGCTGATCCTGTGACACGGCAGCCGTGCTCGGCTCCGTCAGGTAGGAGCGTCCCTCGACGAGCGCCGGCTCGTCGCTCTGTTCGAGCAGTCGCTCGACGAAGACGCGGAACTCGAGGTCGTCCACGGTGTATCGCTCGGAACGGATCACGACGACGTCGGTCGTGAGACTCTGCGGATCAGGCGGGAAGGCACGCACGATCGCGTCGAGCGCACGTTCCGATTCCGGATTGTTCGTGGGACGTCCTTCCGTCGTCAGGCTCCCGAGCCCGAGTGCGATCGCGACGACGGCAAGAACGGTCGTGACCCCCCACGCCCCGATCGTCCTCCAGGGATGCCGCGCGCTGGCGGCGGCGAGCGTCTGGGTCGAGACTCTCACGACCCCTCCTTTCCGCCATCTCGTTCACGAGATAGTGACTGATTACTCACGACTTGGAGAAAAAAGAGAAGTGCCTGCACGCGTCAGCCCTCCCTACAGCCCTCGGCCAGGCGCGCGGCCCAGGAGTCGCGGGGCTCGCTCTCGAGCGAGTGGTCCATCGCCGCGAGCACGTTCATGAGCATGCCCTTGGCGAAGAACTGCGCGACGGTCACCCGGTCGGCGCCCGAGATCGTCTCGACGTAGTCGACGAGCCGAGCGAAGCCGCCCGCGGTCGACGCGCGAATCTCGTCGTCCTGCACCGAAGCGGCGTAGGCCTGCAACTGGCCCTGGAGCATGTCCGGATCGGATTCGATGAGCTGGCCGTACGCGTGGCCGATCGCATCGAGCGCCACGCCTCCGGACATCCCGGCGGCTGCCTCCCGGAAGAGATCCAACGTCGTCTCGAAGCAGCGGTCGTTGACGGCGATGAAAAGCGCCTTCTTCGACCCGAAGAGGCGAAAGAGGTACGGCTGAGAGATGCCGGCCTGGCGGGCGATCGCATCGGTCGACGCGCCGTGCAGGCCGTGCTGAGCGAATTCGTGGCGTGCCGCCTCGAGAACGGCTTCTCGCCGTTCCCCGGCGGTCTGGCGAGTGGTTGTCGTCTGGCTCACGCCATGTAAGTTAGCACTCACTCACAACGTGGTCAACACTTCTGCGACCCGCTCGACCTCCGCCTCGGTCGTCGTCGTGGCGAACGGCAGCGCCAGTGCGCGCTCGAAGGCGCGGTCGGCGCCCGGGAACGCACCCTGAGCCCTGTAGGGCTCGAGCCGGTGGAGCGCCCACGTGCCGATCTGTGCCTCGATGCGCGCGTCGCGGAGCGCGGCGAGTGCCTCGTCGCGTCGCTCGAGCTGCACCACGTAGGCCTGCCAGCCGTGCCGGTCACCCACTGCCGCCGAGGGGGTCAGCACGATGTGCTCGAGCCGCTCCGTGTACCAGCCCGCCACGCGCTCTCGGGCCTCGAGGAGCGCGTCGAGCCGCGCCAGCTGCGGAATTCCGACTGCGCACAGAAGGTCGGGCAGCCGATAGTTGAAGCCGGGGGCCGACATGTCGCCGAGCGTCTTCCAGCCGTGGTGCCGCAGCTGCCGGACGCGCGCGTCGAGATCCGCCTCGTCCGTCGTGACCGCGCCCCCTTCTCCCGTCGTCACGATCTTGCGTGGATGGAACGACAGGCAGCCCGCGACCCCGAGCGCCCCGCAAGGCGTGCCGCGATACGAGGCGCCGAGCGCGCCGGCCGCGTCCTCGAGCAGGACGACCTCCTGCGGTACCGCCGTCTGCAGCGCCTCCCACTCGACAGGACGGCCGAAGAGGTGCACCGCCATGACCGCCCGCGTTCTCGACGTCACGGCCGCGGCGACGGCTGCGACGTCGAGGTTGAACGTGTCTGGATCGACGTCGACCAGCACCGCGCGGGCGCCGCACAGCTCGACGACGTTCGCCGTGGCCGGGAATGTGTACGCGGGCACGATCACCTCGTCGCCCGCTCCGATGTCGAGCGCGAGGAGCGCGAGATGGAGCGCTGCCGTCCCGGACGAGACCGCCGCCGCATGCGCCGTTCCGACGGCCTCGGCGATCCCGCGCTCGAACTCCTCGACCTTCGGGCCCATCGTCAGCTGACCCGTGCGCACGACCTCCGCGATGGCCTCGAGCTCCTCCTCCCCGACGTCCGGCCGCGCGAGCCGGATGGGCTCGCTCACCTCGTCCCGTTCTCGCGGTACCAGGCGATCGTCCGCTCGAGCCCCTCGTCGAGATCGACCTTCGCCTCGAAGCCGAGAAGATCGCGCGCCTTTTCGATGTTCGGGATCCGCAGCTCCACGTCGGTGTAATGGAGCGGCTGGAAGACGACCTCCCCCGGACAGCCCGTCAGGCGCTTCACCCGCTGGGCGAGATCGTGGATCGTGACCGCGGAGCGGGCGTTTCCGATGTTGAAGCTCTCGCCCACGGCGTTCTCGTGCTCGAGCGCGAGAAGGGCGCCCTCGACCATGTCGTCCACGTAGCACCACGCGCGTATCTGCGAGCCGTCGCCGTGAATCGTGAGGTCGCGCCCCGCGAGCGCAGCCTCGATGAATGCGCGGATGGCTCCGCCGCCGATCTGACCCGGCCCGTAGACGTTGAACGGGCGGACGGAGGTCGTCGGGAGGCCGAGCTCGGAGTGGTACGCGTGCGCCATGTGCTCGCCGGCGAGCTTCGAGACCGCGTATGTCCAGCGAGCCTCGCCGACGGAGCCGATCGTCGTCACGTGCGCCTCGTGCACGTTGAACGCGTGCTGGCCGAAGACCTCGCTCGTCGAGAAGTCGACGAGCCGCTCGATCGTCTCCTGCGCTGCGAGCGCCGCCTCGAGGACGTTGTACGTCCCGACCACGTTCACGCGCATCGTCCGGACGGGGCTCTCGAGCACCGTGTCGACACCTGCGATCCCCGCGCAGTGCACGACGTGCGTCGCCCCTGAAAAGGCGTCTGCGAGCCCGGCGACGTCGAGCACGTCTCCCTGGACGAAGTCGAAGTTCGGATGGTCGGCGAGCGGAGTGCCGCCGAGCGTGTCGCGGTGGAGGTTGTCCACGGCGACGATCTGGTTGTCGTCGACCAGGCGTCGCGCGAGCGTCGTCCCGATGAACCCGGCGCCACCCGTGATGACGACGCGCTTTCCGCTCAGAGCCACGCGGGCGAGTGTAGTGGCGCGGTCGTCTTCATCCTGCGCTAACAGGGGAGGAGTACCCTGGGATCGATGCGTGCTCTGCTGACGCTCATCGTCACGTGTGCAGTTCTCGTCGCGTGCTCGTCCGCAACCGCCGGCCCGGCCGACGAGACCTCGCTTCGCATCTCCTTCTGGGAAGACGCGAACGGCGCCACGCCCGACACCGTGTGGACGCTTCGCTGCGCCCCGGCGGCGGGTTCGCTCGCGAGACCGGCGCGCGCCTGCGACCGCCTCGAGGCCGGCGGAGCGAAGCTGTTCGCGCCGCTGCCGAAGAACATCGTCTGCACGGAGATCTACGGCGGCCCGCAGCGCGCTCGCATCGTCGGAACCGTCGAGGGCAAGCACGTCTGGGTGAACTTCAACCGGACGAACGGCTGCAACATCGACCGCTGGCAGCGGGTCTCTCCCTGGCTGCTGCCGCCGGGCGGCGTGACGTAGCGCCCGGTTAGCATCGCCCGCGTGGCGACGGTTCTCTTCGTGGGCGCGGGGCGCCACCAGCGGCGTGCGATCGAACAGGCACGTGCGCGCGGGCTCCGCGTGGCAGCCGTGGATCGCAACGCCGACGCGCCCGGTCTCGCGGTCGCCGACGTCGCCGAGGTCGTCGACTTCACCGACGTCGCCGGCGTGCTCGACGTCGCGCGCCGCACCGGCATCGACGGGGCGCTGACCGTCTCTGCCGACCGCGCCGTCCCCGTCGTCGCGGCCGTCACGGAGGAGCTCGGCCTGCCGAGCATCGGCTCGGCCACCGCGCACCTGCTGACGCACAAGCAGGCGATGCGCGACGCACTCGCGGCGAGCGGGCTGCCGCAGCCCCCGTACGCGGTCCTTCACTCGTCGGACGAGATCGACGGCGCGCTGTCTGCGGTTCCGTTCCCGGCCGTGCTCAAGCCGGTGGATTCGGGCGGGCAGCGCGCCGTGTTCCGAATCGAGAGCCGAGAGGAGCTCGAGCGCGATCTTCCCGACGCGGTCGAGGAGTCGCCGACGAACGAGGCGATTCTCGAAGGCTTCGTCGAGGGGATCGAGATGAACGGCATCGTGATCGCGCGCCGAGGCGAGCCGGCGCTCGTCACGCTCTCCGACAGGCTGCGGCCGCCGGGCGTCGGATTCGGCGTCGGCTGGATCCACGTCTACCCGCCGTCGATCCCGCCGGAGCAGCTCGATCTGGCCGAGCGAGTCGCCGTCGACGCGGTTCGCGCGCTCGGCCTCCGCGACGCCATCGCGTTCCCTCAGCTGATCGCATCGCCGGACGGCGGCGTCGCCGTCGTCGAGGTCGCCGCGCGCATTCCCGGTGGGCAGATGGCCGATCTCGTGCGACACGCTGTCGGCGTCGACCTCGTCGCCGTGGCCCTGCGGCAGGCCCTGGGCGAGGACGTGCCCGACGAGATCGCGCT
>DASQLF010000119.1:0-2722 GCA_035630135.1 Gaiellaceae bacterium | reverse complement strand
ATGGCCGGCCCGCTGCTCGGAGCACTGGGCCTGCTCGCACTCGTGCCGCTCGCGCTCGTCCCCGTGCGGAACACCGCGCGCCGGGCTGCGCACGGCGTCCTCTCCGTGCTCGCGACCGTTCTGCTCGCGGCGACCGCGAGCGAAGGAGTGCCGCTTGCCGGAAGCGACGCCTCCGCGCTCGGCGTCGGGCCGCTCGACTCAACGAGCTCCGCCGCCGCTGCGGTCTGGGGCTGGCTCGTCCACGAGCCTCTCGTACTCGTCGGCGCGATCGTCATCGGTGCGGCGGCCGCTCTCGTGCCGTGGACTCGCCGCCGGTCGCCACTCGACGTCGCCGCTCTGGGTTTCGTCGTGACCGCCGCCTCGGTCCTCGCCGGCGCCGGCGTCGCCGGCACGCTCGTCGTGATGCTCGGCTGGGCCGCGTTCGCCTTCGTGGCGTCCGTGCCGCGACTCCGCCGCGCCTGACCGGGCACACCGAGCCGACATCTAGACTCGTCGCGAACTTCCCTGCTCATGGCAGTCCTGCGCACCATCGAAGCGAAGATCGAGGGCCTCTTCGAAGGCGTGTTCGGCCGCGCGTTCCGCACGCACGTCCAGCCCATCGAGCTGGCACGCAAGCTGGTCAAGGAGATGGACGACCACCGCAACGTCTCCGTCGCGAACGTCTATGTCCCGAACGAGTACACGGTCTACCTCTCCCCCGACGACCGCGGGCAGTTCGAGGGCTACGAGAGCGCGCTCGTCGCCGAACTGCAGGAGTATCTCGCCGAGCACGCACGACGCGAGAAGTACGCGCTCCTCGACGTTCCGAAGGTTCTCGTGGCCGTCGACGACGATCTCGCGGTGGGCGAGTTCGGCATCGCGACACGACTCGTCGCCTCGCCTGAGAAGCCGAGCCCGACACCGCTTCCCGCATCGCTCCCCATCGACCAGCCGGCGCAGACGATGATCTACAAGGCTCCCGCCCCCGTCGTCCCGGACGCACCGCCGTCGGAGCCTCAGCGGGAGGTGATCTCGCTCACCGTCGCCGGCCGCAAGCACGAGGTGACGTCTCCAAACGTCGTGCTCGGCCGCTCGCGCGAGGCCGACATCCGGCTCGCCGACGTGAACGTCTCCCGTCGCCACGCGGAGGTTCGGCAGGAAGGCGCCGGCTATTGGATCATCGACCTCGGCTCGACGAACGGAATCGAGATCAACGGAAAGCGAGTCGACCGGGCACGACTACGCGACGGCGACCGGATCACGATCGGCGAGACGGAGGTCGTGTTCGGACGCTCGCTCCCGTCGTGACGCCCCTCGCGCTTGAGACCGACGAGACCCTCCTGGTCGGCAAGATCGCGTTTCTCGTGCTCCTCTACCTCTTCATCGTCTACGTCGTGCGCTCGGCGACGAAGGGAATGACCCAGGCGCCGCAGGAGAGCATCGTCCTGGGCGCCGCGGAGGCGAACGCGCTGCGCGCCGAGTACGGGCTGAAGGCGGCTCGGCTGCTCGTGCTCGTGAGCCCCGAGCTGGCCGAGGGCAGGACGATCGAGGTCGCCGCCCCCACGGTGGTCGGGCGCGACGCGACGAGTGGCATCCGGCTCGAACGAGACGAGTTCGTCTCCGCCCGGCATGCACGCATCGAGCCACGGCCCGAGGGGGCGATGGTCGACGACCTCGGCTCGACGAACGGCACGTTCGTGAACGGCACCCAGGTGAAGCGTGCGCAGCTCGCGAAACCAGGCGACGTGATCAAGATCGGCGCGACCGAGCTGCAGGTGCAGGCGTGAAGATCGGGCGCGCGGCCTGGCTGACCGACACGGGCCGCAGGCGCATGCGCAACGAGGACGCGTACGTCTTCGAGCCGCCGCTCTTCGCGATCGCCGACGGCATGGGCGGCGCCCGGGCGGGCGAGGTCGCTGCCGGCCTTGCCGCCGGGGCGTTGCGCGAGGGCAGACGGGACGTGGTCGGCGAGGAGAGCCTCGAAGCGAGCATCGCGGAGGCGAACCGCCGCGTGTGGGAGCGGTCGCTCGCGGATCCCAGCACCGCGGGCATGGGGACGACGGTGACCGTCGCCCTCGTGGATGCCCCGGCCGGCGCGGTCGTCTTCGGGCACGTGGGCGACTCGCGCGCCTACCGCCTGCGGGGAGACCTCCTCGAGCAGATCACCACCGACCACTCGCTCGTCGCCGAGCTCGTCGAGAGCGGGGTGATCACGCCCGAGGAGGCCGAGAGGCACCCGCAACGCTCCGCGATCACCCGTGCCGTGGGCACCGAGAGCGCGATCGAGATCGACGTGTTCACCGTGACCGCAGAGCTCGGGGATCTCGTCCTGCTCTGCTCCGACGGTCTCACGGACATGCTCTCGGAGCGGGAGATCGCGTCCGTCCTGCTCGAGGCCGAGCGGGATCCGACCCTCGCGGCCGAGGAGCTCGTCGCGGCTGCGAACGCACGCGGCGGCGAGGACAACATCACCGTCGTGCTGTTCGAGCTCGTCGAGGGCGAGCCGGAGCCGGTCACCGACGACGACGCGATGGAAGAGGCTACTTCGCCCGCCGAGTCCGAGAAGGCCGACGCGGACGCGGGAGTGAATCGCCACGGCGCCGGGTCGGGCGGACGGCTTGCGTCGCTCGCGCTACTCGTGGGGCTTGCCGTCATCGCCGGCCTCGCCCTGTACTGGGGCATCAGTCGGTGAACGCACGGCGGCGCGAGCTCTTCGGGCTCGTCCTCGCCGGTCTGATCGCCA
>DASQLF010000118.1:0-3793 GCA_035630135.1 Gaiellaceae bacterium | reverse complement strand
CGGGTTGACCCAAACGACGGCGAACGCGGCTCGCGCGAGCTTCGCCATCTCGCGGCCGACGAGGTCGGGGTCGTCGCGCTCCCAGCCGTCGGAGACGATGACGACGACTGCGCCCCGCGTGAGCGCGCGCCTGCCGTAGATGGTGTTGAACTCCGCGAGCGAGGCGCCGATCCGCGTGCCGGCGCCCCAGTCCACTGCGATCTCGTTCGCCCGCGCCAGCGCCGCCTCGGGATCGCGCGTGGCGAGGTCGGGGGTGAGGCGCGTGAGGCGCGTCCCGAACGCAAAGGCCTCGACACCGGCGCCCGTTCCGACGATCGCGTGGAGGTAGAAGAGGAGCGCTCGCGCGTAGGCATCCATCGAGCCGGAGATGTCGCAGAGCACCACGAGCTTGCGCGGCACGCTCTTGCGCGCCTTCCACGTCTGCTCGATCGGCTCGCCGCCCGAGCGCAGCGACCTGCGGCAGAGGCGCCGAAGATCGAGGAGATCCCCGCGCGGATCGGGCGAACGTCGCCGCGAGACTCGGTGCGGGCGGGTTCGTGCGATCGCGGCCATGAGCTTGCGCACGCGCTCGAACTCCTCGGGCGTCATCTCCGCGAAGTCCTTCTCGCGGATCAGCTCGTGCCCGGAGGCGCCGAGCTCGTGTGGCGCGTCGGACGGATCCGCCTCGTCGTCGTCCGCGCCGGACTCGAGCGTGTCGCGCGCCACGCGATCGGTCCAGCGACGGGTCTGCTTCTGGCGGACGAGCGGCGCGACCGGCCCGCGGAGGAACCACGCGACGAAGGCGCGGTCGAAGAGCTCGAGCTCGTCGTGGCGGGAGACGAGCGTCTGGCGAAGCGTGAAGTAGACGTCGTCCTGGCGCGTGAGGTCGACGGCGCCGAGTCCGCGCACCGCGTCGGAGGCACGCCCCGGCCCCACCTCGATCCCAACCTCGCGCAGCACGCGGCCGAAGGTCACGACGTGCCGAACGATCGCGGAGCCCTGCACGCCGCGCCTACCGGTTCGCCGTGGCGCGCGCCTCTTCGATGAGGCCGACGAGGGTCTCGTCGCGCACCGTCTCGATGTCCTCGCGGTACTTGAGCACCGAGCCGAGCGTCTGCTCTACCACCTCGGCGTCGATCTCCTCGCGCCCGAGCGCGGCGAGCGCCTGTGCCCAGTCGATCGTCTCCGCCACACCGGGGGGCTTCGCGAGGTCGAGCGCGCGCAGGCCGCGCACGAACGCGGCTGCCTCGCGGGCAAGCCGCTCGGGAATCCCGGGGACGCGAAGGCGGACGATCTCGATCTCGCGCTCGATCGACGGATGCCCTATCCAGTGGAAGAGCACGCGCCGCTTGAGGGCGTCGTGCAGCTCGCGCGTGCGGTTCGAGGTGAGGATCACCGCCGGCTTGCGGCGGGAGCGGATCGTGCCGAGCTCCGGAATCGTGATCTGGAAGTCCGACAAGACCTCGAGCAGGAACGCCTCGAACTCCTCGTCCGCGCGGTCGACCTCGTCGATGAGCAGCACCACCGGCTCGTCTGAGTCGATCGCCTCGAGCAGCGGGCGGCGGATGAGGAACTCCGGCCCGAAGAGCTCCTCCTCGGAAACCGTCCCCTCCTGCGCCGCGCGGATGTGCAGGAGCTGCCGCGGGTAGTTCCACTCGTAGACCGCGTGCGAGACGTCGAGGCCCTCGTAGCACTGCAGGCGGATCAGGCGAGCGGAAAGGGCAGTCGCGAGCGCCTTCGCCGCCTCGGTCTTCCCCACACCCGCCTCGCCCTCGAGCAGCACGGGCTTCTCGAGCGCGAGCGCGAGGAAGAGCGCCGTCGCGAGCCCGCGGTCGGGCAGGTAGTCCGCCTCGCGCAGCGCAACCTCGAGCTCGTCGATCGTGCGAAAGCTCATCCGCCGCAGCGTACACAGCACCTTTCCGACCGGATTAGACTCGCTGAACTGATCTCGCGACCGAGAAGGGTGGGCTGATGGCTGTAGCGAGTGTGGCTTCCGATGCCGCGACCGAAGTCCTCATGCCGGACTCCGAGGACGAGGCGATCGCGGCTTTCGGTGACGGCGCCGAGGTCGTCGTCGTGGGCGGGGGGACGATCGTCCTCCCCGACCTGACGTACAGGCGGCGGCAGGCGACGAAGGCGCTACTGCTCGGCAACGCCGGGCTGGACGGAATCGAGAAGGACGGCTCGCGCGTGACGATCGGCGCGACCACGCCCGTGCAGGATCTCGTCGAGCTGCCGGCGCCGCTCGGGCCGTGCGCCGCGAACGTGGCCGACCTCGAGATCCGCTCGCAGGGCACGGTCGGCGGGAACCTGTGCGCCGGCCAGGGCGACGGGGCGCCGCGCGGAGACCTGCAGAGCGCGTTTCTCGCGCTCGGCGCCACGGCTCGCTCGGCCGCGAACGGCGAGACGACCGAGGAGCCACTCGAGGACTTCCTCCCCAAGTGCCGCGAGCGCCTCCTGCTCAGCGTGAGCTACGACGAGGCGACCGCCGGTGCGTACGCGGGACTCGACCGGCCGCACACGCACGACTACACCGCGCTCGCCGTCTCGGGTGCGCGCGGGGCCGACGGGACTCTCCGACTCGCCGCGACCGGCGCGGGCTCGTGGGGGGCCCGGCTTCCGTCGGCTGAGGCTGCGGCCGGAGATCCCGCTGCGGCGGGCGACGCCGCGCTCGAGGATGTCACTCCCCAGGACGACGCAATCGCGTCCGCGTGGTACCGCACGAAAGTGCTTCCCGTCCTCGTCCGCCGCGTCCTCGACGAGCTGAAGGAGTCCGCATGAACCTCACCGTCAACGGCATCGCACACACGATCGAGGGTCGCGAGCTCGCGCCGCTCCTCGACGTGCTGCGCCTCGACGTCGGGGTCACGAGCGCGAAGGCCGGCTGCCACCAGGGCGGCTGTGGCGCGTGCACCGTGCTCGTCGACGGCGAGCCGCGACGCTCGTGTCTGCTTCCCGCGGGCTACGCCGACGGGCGGGAGATCACGACGGTCGAGGGACTCGGCTCGCCCGACGACCTCGCGCCCATCCAGCAGGCATTCGTCCACCACTACGCCGCGCAGTGCGGCTTCTGCACGGGCGGGATGATGCTCGCCGCCCATGCGTACATCGAAGGCGGTGGCTCCGAGAAGCACGAATCGATCCAGGAGGCGCTCGGAGGCCACGTCTGCCGCTGCACCGGGTACTCGAAGATCATCGACGCCGTGGCCGCGGCCGCGCGCGGAGACTCGTTCGACCTGACCACGACCGCGGTCGGCACGAACACGACGATGGCGAACGGAGGTGGCGAATGAAGGTCGTCGGCGCACGGATCCCCCGCTACGACGGGGTTGCGCACGTCACCGGGAGGACGCAGTACGTCGACGACGTGAGCGTTCCCGGGACGCTCTGGGCGAAGGCGCTGCGCTCGCCGCACCACCACGCGGGCATCACGAAGCTCGACACGTCGAAGGCCGAGTCCATGCCGGGCGTGCACGCGGTGATCACGTGGAAGGACGTCCCGCTGCTGGAGTACGGGCACCTCTCCGCACTCGGCATACCCGCCGACGAGCCGCTGCTCGCCAAGGACGAGGTGCGCTACCTCGGCCAGCCGATCGCGCTCGTCGCGGCGGAAAGCGAGGAGCTCGCCGCGGACGCCGTGGACGCGATCGAGGTCGACTTCGACGAGCGGCCGGCGCTCTTCGACATCCGCGAGGCCTTCGACTCCGAGGCTCCGAAGATCCACCAGTGGGGCAACTGGTATCCGCACTTCGAGGGCGAAATGGATCGTCGGCAGATCCGCAAGGGCGACATCGACAAGGCGTTCGACGAGGCC
>DASQLF010000117.1:0-13879 GCA_035630135.1 Gaiellaceae bacterium | reverse complement strand
CCTGTGAGTCTCTACGACGCCGTCAGAGAACTCCCGCTCGACATCGACGAGTACGAGCTCGACCTGCTCTCGCTCCAGGCGCGTCCGGACTTCGAGCGAAAGACGACGCTCGTCCGCCTGCGCGGAGCCGGAGAGGAGGGCATCGGTGAGGACGTGACGTATCACGGTGAGGAGCACGATCGCCTGCAGGACCGCGGACCGGACCTCCCCCTCCGAGGCTCCTGGACGCTGCACACGTTCTCGGAGCACCTGGCGACGCTTCCGCTCTTCGACGCCGAGCCGGCGCAGCACGCCTACTACGACTACCGCCGGTGGGGCTTCGAGAGCGCCGCGCTCGACCTCGCGCTGCGGCAGGCCGGGACGTCGCTCGGCGACGCGATCGGACGCACGGCGCAACCGGTGTCGTTCGTCGTATCGGGCGGTCTTGGCGATCCTCCTTCCACCGCCCGGATCCGCGAGTGGCTCGGCTTCTACGACGGGCTCCGCTTCAAGCTCGACGCGAACTCGAGCTGGTCGGAGGCGCTCATCTCGGAGCTCGCGGCGACGGGCGCCGTCGACTCGATCGACTTCAAGGGGCAGTACCGCGGCACGGTCGTCGACACGCCTCCCGATCCGGTGCTCTACCGGCGGGTCGCCGAGGGCCTGCCGAACGCGTGGCTCGAGGATCCCGCGCTGACGGACGAGACGACCGAGGTGCTCGAGCCGCACCGGGACCGCGTGACGTGGGACGCCATCATCCACTCCGTCGACGACATCGAAGCGCTGCCGTGGCCACCGCGCACGGTGAACGTGAAGCCGTCGCGCTTCGGCTCGGTCGAGCGCCTGTTCGCGGCCTACGACTACTGCGAGGCCAGCGGCATCGGCGCATACGGGGGAGGCCAGTGGGAGCTCGGGAACGGCCGGGGTCACATCCAGCTCCTCGCCGCGCTGAACCACCCGGACACGCCGAACGACGTCGCGCCGGGCGAGTACAACCTCGATCCCCAGGCGGGGCTGCCGTCGAGCCCGCTGACCGTCACCCCTCGCGAGACGGGCTTCCAGGCACTCTGACGTGCCCGAGCTGCGCCACTTCCCGGGCAGCGAGCAGACGATCGAGATCGTCCTCGACGGCGCCGACACGGGGGGCCTGCTGGCGCTCTTTCGGCTCAGGATGCCGCCGGGAGCCGGCGCTCCGCCTCACCGCCACGGCCGCGAGGCGGAGACGGTCGTCGTCCTCGAAGGCGAGCTCTGGGCCGAGGTCGACGGCGTCGAACGCACGCTCGGCCCGGGCGAGGCGGTCCATCTTCCGCAGGGCTCGCTGCACGCCTTCCGCGCCGACACCGGCGCCGTGGTCGACGTCATCGCGACTCCGGCCGGGCTCGAGGACTTCTTCCGGGTCGCCTGCCCGCTCGAGGCCGCTGCGCCGCCGCCCGCCGAGGACGACGTGCGCGCCGCGCTCGAGCGCGCAGGTCTCGACTTCAGCGGAACCTAGGCGCCTACTCGAAGCTCTTCAGCAGCTCCGGGATCGGAAGCAGCGGCAGCGTCTCGAGCTTCGCGCTCCCCCGGGCTCCGAGCGCCAGCGAGACCTTCGCAACGGTCAGGTCGTCCGGCGCCTCCACGACGTTCACGAAGTCGTAGTTCCCGAGCGATGCCCACTGGTGGAGCACCTTGGCACCCATCTCCTCGACGTCCTTGTTGACCTCGGCGAGGCGGGCTGGGTTCGCGTGCAGTGTCTGGACGCCCTTCTCCGTGAGCGTCGTCAGCATGAGGTAGGTCGGCATCGTGCTCCTTTCGGGCTACTTGACGGAACCGGCGAGCAAGCCTTGCACGAAGTAGCGCTGGAAGGCGAAGAACACGACGAGCGGGATCGCAAGCGAGAGGAACGCTGCCGGTGCGATCAGCTCGATGTTCGCGCTGAACTGCCGCATCTGCGAGAAGATCGCCACGGTGATCGGCTGCGTGTCACGCGCGAACGTGAGCGCGACGAGCAGGTCGTTCCACACCCAGAGGAACTGGAAGATCGCGAGCGACGCGATCGCAGGCAGCCCGAGCGGGAGGATGAGCCGGAAGAAGATCCGCAGCTCGGAGGCGCCGTCTATGCGCGCGGCCTCCAGGAGGTCGCGAGGGATCCCGATGAAGAAGTTCCGCAGCAGGAAGATCGCGAACGGCAGGCCGAAGGCCGTGTGGAAGAGCACGAGCCCGGCGATGGTGTCGAAGAGGCCGAGGTCGTTGTAGAGAGAGAAGATCGGGATGAGCGCCATCTGGATCGGCACGACGAGGAGTGCGACGACGCCGAGGAAGAGCCAGTCGCGGCCGGGGAACTCGAGCCAGGCGAATGCGTACGCGGCGAGCGACGCCACGAAGATCGGGAGGATCGTCGCACCGAGCGAGATCCACAGCGTCGTCCAGACGGCCGACGTGATCGCCTCGTTGTCGAGCAGCTCGCGGTAGTTCTCGAGCGTCGCGGCGCTCGGCTGCGAGAGGAGCTCCCACCACCCGGTCGTCGAGATCGAGGCCGGCTCGAGCAGCGACGTCAGGAGCAGGCCGATCGTGGGGACGAGCCACAGGATCGCGACGAAGGCGAGGAAGAGGTAGACGGGGGTCTTGCCGAGGAGCCCGACAACACGCGTCGAGAGCGGCTCGGCGGTCTCAGCGCGCGCGCCGGAGGGCGCCTCGATGCGCTCGGCGGTGGTCGACACGGCTAGACCTCCCTCCTGAACCGGCGGATGTTGAGCGCGAGGATCGGGATCACGAGGAGGAACAGGAAGACCGCGATGGCTGCCCCCAGCCCGAAGTCGTTCACCCCGCCGAAAGACGTGCGCCACATCGCGAGCGCGATGACGTTCGCGTCGTCCTGAACCGAGCCCGGCGCGACCGCGATGACGACGTCGAAGACCTTGAGGACGTAGATGAGCATCGTCACGAAGACGACCGTGAGCACCGGCGCGAGCAGCGGGATCGTCACGCGCCTGAAGACCTGCAGCTCGGTCGCGCCGTCGGTGCGCGCCGCCTCGAGCAGGTCACGCGGGATGGCCGCGAGGCCCGCCGCGATCACCACCATCGCGAACCCGGCCCAGACCCAGACGTAGGCGATCATGATCGCCGGCGTGATCAGGGCCTCGCCGAGCCACGAGACGCCTTCGAAGGGTTGCGAGAACGTCTTCGCGGCGATGGCGGTCTGGTACGTGCCGGCCTGGATCCCGTCGAAGGCGAACGTCCCGTCCGGATCGGTCGTCGTCTCGAACAGGGCGCGGCCGCCCTCGTCGCGCAGTTCGACCGTAACTCCGGGCAACCCGACCTCGTCTTGTTCGACGACGCCGGGCTCGCCGCCGCCCGGCTTGAAGTCTCTCCAGACTACGCCGGTGATGCCGCCCTGCAGCGGCTCTGGCACGACGGCCTGCTGGGCGTCCGCCGGGACGTCCGAGGTGCGAACTCCCGTCAGGCCCATCCGCGCGACGCTGCCCGGCTCGAGGGGGGTCTCGAGCACCAGCGCCCGACCGGTGGCCCCCTGCAGATCGTCCGTCGACGGGCGCCCCGAGGCGATCGCGCCGGACGGCGAGACCGCGTCCTTGACGACTGCGATCGACGCGTTGAGCGTCCCCTGCTCTGGATCCTTCTCGTACATCAGCCGCCAGATCACGCCGGCGGCGAAGAGCGAGATCGCCATGGGCATGAACACCGCGACCTTGAAGGCGACCGAGAAGCGGATGCGCTCGAGCAGCACGGCGAACACGAGCCCGACCGCAGTGACGAACGCGGGAACGATCAGGAGCCAGAGGAAGTTGTTCTTGATCGCCGTGACGAGCGTGTCGTCCGAGAAGAGCGTCTGATAGTTGTCGAACCCGATGAACTCGTCGCCCGAGCGGTCGTAGAAGCTCCGGATGATCGTGCGAATCGTCGGGTAGACGATCCACACGCCGAGCAGGACGAGCGCCGGCCCCAGGAAGAGGATCGTGACGCCATAGCGCTGGAAGAGCCCCGGCTCGCCCGAGTCGGGCGGAAGCCCCCCGGAGGGGACTTCCGCCGTTGTCGCAGACTCGCTCATGCCTCGAGCCGAGTCGTCCTACTGGTTGAACGCCTTCGCGGCGTCGGCTTCGAGCTTGTCGGCCGTGCCGTCGACGTCGTCGGGGTTCGCGACGAAGTCCGACAGGTGCTTCCACATGCCCTGGCCGGGCGTGCCGCCGAAGGCCGAGGGCTGCAGGTCGGACATGTCGAACTTGAAGACCTCCGCTTCGCCGAGCGCACCGGCGGTCGTGCGGGAGATCTCGTCCGGGTAGACGCCCGTGTCGAGGTCGACGTTGGGCGAGGAGAACCCGCCGCGCGAGGCCCAGATCTCGGCCGCCTCGGCCGTCGTCAGGTACTCGAGGAACGCGTCGGCCGCGGGGCTGTCCTTGAACTGCACGAAGATGTCACCCGAGCCCATCACCGCCGGCTCGGAGCCGCCGATCGACGGGAACGGGAAGACGTTGAAGCCGGTCTCCGGCTCGAGCGTCGTCTCGGTGACGCCTGGCGCGAAGTCGCCGATGATCACCATGGCGGCCTCGGGGGAGTCGGTGAACACCTTCGCGACCGAGTCGGGCATCTCCGTCTGGAGCGACTGCTCGGCCCCTCCGACCATGTTGTCCTCCGCGAAGATCGCCGCCATTTCGGTGAGCGAGTCCTTCACGGACTGATCCGTCCACGGGATCTCGTGCTTCGCGAGCTGGTCGTACTTCTCCGGCCCTGCGACACGAAGGTAGACGTTCTCGAAGATGTCCGTGATCGGCCAGCCGACGTCCACGCCGACCGAGTACGGGGTGATGCCCGCCGCCTTCAACGTGTCCGCTGCAGCCGTCAGGTCCTCCCAGGTCTCCGGCGGATCGACGCCGGCCTCCTCGAAGGCGGCGACGTTGTACCAGACGGTCGACTTGTTGGCACCCTTGAACATGACGCCGTACTGCGTGCCGTCGACCGCGCCGACGTCCGCCACCGACTCGCCGAAGCTCTCGACGAGGGTGTCGCGGAGGTCGTCGATCGGCTGGATCGCCCCCTGCTCGGCGAACTGGGCCATCAGGCCCGGCTGGCCGATCGCGGCGATGTCGGGCGGATTTCCACCCTCGACCGCGCTGGAGAGCAGCGGCGCCAGGTTGTCGCCGCCGGAGGTGTAGCTCACGTTGACGTTGGGATACGCCTCCTCGAAGCCGGCGATCACGGCCTCGAACGACTCCTGCTCCTCGCCACCCCAGATTGCCGTCATCGAGATGTCTCCCGTGACGTCCTCCGAGCCTTCGGCGCTGCTGCTGCCGTCGTCGTCACCACCGCACCCGGCCGCCACGGCCGCGAGCACGCCGACGAGCAAGGCCAGTACGAGCCATCGGTTTCTCTTTCCTGTCATTCCTGCGCTCCTTCCATGCGATTCGACTGTTGTTCGTCCGAGTAGATGCCGAGCCCGGTCTCGAGATCGAAGAAGTGGAGGGCCCCCGTCTCGACGGCGACGTCGATCGTCTCGCCGTCCTTGATGCGCGAGCGCGGCCCGAAGCGCCCGACCATGACGGACTCGTTCGCCCCGTCTGCAGCCGCTGCCCGGACGCCGCTCTCCTGGCCGACGTCTCGCGCGAGCTCGCGGACGTCCTCGGTGAGCGCGGGCGGGGCGGAGATCGTGAAGTGGGCCACGATCTCGGAGCCGAGAGGCTCGCGCAGCACGACGACGCCACGCAGTCGCTGGTTCTCCGGCGTGTCGGGCTCGAGCGCCGCGTCCTCGAGGTTCTCCGGTCGGATCCCCACGACCACGCGCTTGTCGACGTACTCCTCGAGCCGCGAGCGGTACGCGAGAAGCGCACGGCCCAGCGCCAGCGAGTGGTCTCCGAGACGCACGGCGAGGCCGCCGTTGTCACGCACGATCGTCGCCTCCACGAGGTTCATCGCCGGCGAGCCGATGAAGCCCCCGACGAAGAGATTGACGGGCCGTTCGTAGAGCTCCTGCGGCGGCGCCACTTGCTGCAGCTCGCCCTTGCGCATGACGGCGACGCGGTCGCCCATCGTCATCGCCTCGACCTGGTCGTGCGTGACGTAGATCGTCGTGACCCCGAGCTCGGTCTGCAGGCCCGCGATCTCGGCCCGCATGTGCACGCGGAGCTTCGCGTCGAGGTTCGAGAGGGGCTCGTCCATGAGATACGCCTGCGGCTGCCGCACGATCGCGCGGCCCATGGCGACCCGCTGGCGCTGGCCGCCCGAGAGGGCGCGCGGCTTGCGGTCGAGGAACTCGGTCAGGCCGAGAACGTCCGCCGCCTCGCGAACCCGCCGGTCGATCTCGTCCTTCGACAGCTTGCGGAGCCGAAGGCTGAAGGCGATGTTGTCGTAGACCGTGAGGTGCGGGTAGAGCGCGTAGCTCTGGAACACCATCGCGATGTCGCGGTCCCGGGCAGGGAGCTTGTTCACGACGCGTTCGCCGATGCTAACGGAGCCCTCGCTGATCGACTCGAGCCCCGCGACCATGCGGAGGGCGGTCGTCTTCCCGCACCCGGACGGGCCGACGAGCACCATGAACTCGCCGTCGCTGATCTCGAGGCTCATGCTCGAGACAGCGCGTGTCCCGTCGGCGTAGATCTTGCCGACCTCGTCAAAGGTCACGGCAGCCACGTCCCTTGGGCGTACCCGGAACGGATCGAGCCCTAACCTGGGTCGGTCGCCTCATCTCGCCGCGCGAGACGAGCCGTCTGATCCTCGTAGAGAACGGCACCACCGAGGAACAGGAGCGGCGCGAGCACGGTGTCCGAAAGGAAGATCGCCGTTCGCACCGTGTTGTCAGCCTGCGACTCGAGAAGCAGGGCAAGCCCGAAGCGCATGAGGAAGAAGAGGATGACGAGGGTTGCGAGCGCGCCCGCTGCGTGCACGTAGTCGACGCGCCCGAGAGCGAAGCCGCGCCTGAGGGACTCTCCGAAGGACGTTCCTTCCCGCATCGCGACCGGCACCGCGAGCCCGACGAGCCCGAGCCAGAGAACGGCAGCGAGCGCGAACCAGGGAAACAGCAGAGCCGCCGGCACGAAGACGAGCGAGCCGGCGGCGATCGCGACGAGCCACGAGCGGCGCGCGACGGAAGCGGCGACCTCGAGCTGGCAGGCGTAGGCGTACGCGGCCGAGAAGACGGGAGCCGCCGCGAGCAGGACGGCTCCGACGACGACGCGGTCGACGTCGACCGTGAGCTGGTTGACGCACGCAACGACGACGCCGAGCGGGAGCGCGCGCATGAAGTGCTGGCCGTAGAGCTTGATCGATTCCCCGATGAGCTGACCGACGGTGCGCTCGGCCGGCGGGAGCGGCGGCGGCAGTGGACGCTCGACCCGCTTGCGTCCTCGCGCCATTGGCGTAGAGGCTACTGAGCGGCCGCTGCGAGCAGACGCGGTAGCGCGTCCGCGAGCGCCTCGAGTGCGCGGCCGATGCGCCAGCGCGCGCGGTTGTTCTCCGCGATCTCATTCGAGATCGCGCGCACCTCGATCGCCGGCACGCCCACGAGGGCGCAGGCGCGGAGGACGGCGAATCCCTCCATGCCCTCCACGCGGACGTCGGGCGCGCCACCGACCGCTGCGCTCGTGCCGATCGGCAGCGCGAGCGCCTCGGGGACGGCCTCGCGAAGCGCTTCGAGCAGGCGCGCGTCGGGCCGGAGCCGGTCGACCACTGCTATCTCTGCGGAGATGTCGCTGTACACGGACTCGCTGCCGATCACGAGCCCGCCCGGTGTGATGCCCCGCGCTCCGGCGATGCCGACGTGCAGCACGGCCGCGGGCGGGTCGAGTGCGAGCGCACGAGCGGTGGCAGCCGCAGCCTCGACAGGGCCGATCCCGCACGCGAGCCCGGGCCGATCACAGAGCTCGATGTCGGTCGCGGCGACCAGCAGAACGTCGGCCATGCCTCGATCCTACGGCTCCCGGATCAGCCTGAACACCGGATGCCGGGGCGCCTCCGCGAGCCATGCCTCTTCACGTGACTCGAGCGAGACGTCGAAGAACGGCCGCGTGACGCGGTAGCGCCGGTAGTACTCGCGGAGCACGGGCACCGCGGCCTCGGAGTCGATCTCCTCGACCCGAAGCCGCTCGTCACGCCGTCCGCGCCGGAGCTCTACCCACCCGGCGGCCCGTGCGTTGAGAACCCAGTTCCGCTCCCCGTACGGCGCGACCAGCCAGCGCTCGCCGATGAGCTCGACGATCGTGACCGGCGTCGACCACGGCTCTCCGGTCGTGCGTCCGCGAACGGTGAGGAGATGGAGAGCGCGCGGCCCGAGCCCGAGGCGGGCAACAGGACGCGCGATCGCGTTGACCCCCCGTCGCCACAGGCTCCGACGGTAGGGCCGTCGCTCCGTCATCGCGCGCACATACTCGCTGCGCGAGAGGCGTCGCAGTCGGGCCACAGAGGGACGATCGTCGTGCCTACCCGGCAGTGGCAGCTCGTCGCCGGGCGACATGCTCATCTCGGTCGACATCGTCCTCAGACGGAACCGCCGCGCCCGCCCGCGAACGCCGATTCGAACGCTTCCTCTCCGAGCGCCTCGCGCGCCCGATCCTTCGTCCAGGCGACCATCTCGCTCGCGAAGTCTCCTTCCGGCGCGCCGATCTCGTCCAGTTCGCCGCGCGCTTCCCCAAGAAGGCGCGCCGCATCGTCGAATCTGCCTTCGCTCGCCGCGAACGCGGCGAAGCCCTGAACGGCATGCGCAACGTGGGCGCGGAAGCCGACCTCCTCGAAGCAGTCACGCGCCTCCTCGAAGGCGCGGAGCGACGCGTCGTGCTCCCCGAGCGCGTAGTGGACGACGCCGAGGTTGAGGAGCGCGGTGCCGATTCCCTCGACGTTCTCGTTTCGCCGATGGATCGCGAGAACATCGTCGAACATGAGCTGCGCCTCGGGGTAATCCGCGTCGTCGAGCGCGAGGGTGCCAAGGTTGAGCTTCTGCACGAACGGCTCGAGGCCGAGCTGCTCGGAGATCTCCATGCTTCGCCGGTGGTGTCGACGCGCCCGCGCGCGATCACCCTCCACGTTCGCGACGACGCCGAGCACGGTGTTCGCCGCCATCTCGTCCCAGTCCGAGCCGACGGCCACCGCGACCGGGATGGCCGCCGTCGCGAGCTCCGTCGCCTTGGCGAAGTCGCCGAGTACCCAGGCAAGCCCTGCCGCTCCGCGCAGTGCCTGCGCCCGGGCGACACTCGTGGAGCCCTCGTCTGCGGCGAGAGCGCGCTCGATCCGAGCAATTCCCTCCTTCGCCGAGCCACGAACCCACCAGTAGCGCCAGATACCTCCGGCAAGGCGCAGCTCGAGCTCGGCAGCTCCAGCTTCGGCGCACGCGTCGAGCGCAGCGCGGATGTTGTCGATCTCGGGATCGAGCGTGGAGAGCGCCTGCGCGCGAGTGCGCGCCTCGACCTCGATCGCCTCCGCTACGTCCGCCAGATAGGCCGCCATCGCCAGCGCGACCGCTTGCCGCTCTTTCCCCAGCAGCTCGAGCGCGTACTCGCGAACGGTCTCGAGCATGCCGAAGCGAGGCTCGCCGTCGACCTCGTCTCGGCGAACGAGGTGATCGTCGACGAGAGCGGCCAGCGTGTCGAGGTCGGCGTCGCACATCCGCTCGGCGGCGTCGAGCGTCGCACCGGCAGGGAAGACGGCGAGACGCGCGAGAACGTGCCGCCCACGATCGTCGAGAAGATCGGCACTCCATGCGATCGTCTCTCGCAGCGTCTGTTGGCGAGCGGGGAGATCTCGAGGTCCTCCCGTGAGAATGCTCAGCCGCGCATCGAGCCGCTTGCGGAGCGCCCGCGGGGTCAGGGTTCGGATGCGCGCCGCCGCGAGCTCCACGGCCAGCGGGAGGCAGTCGACTTGCCGACATACCTCCCGGACGTCCGGCTCGTTCTGGGTCGTCAACTCGAACGATGTGTCGAGAAGGCCGGCGCGCTGCGCGAAGAGCTCGACGGCGTCGTTTTCGTCGAGCGGCACGACCGGGACGACGTTCTCGCCCGAGACGTGCAGCACCGCGCGGCTCGTGACGAGGAGCGTGACCCGAGGGGCGCGCCCGACCAGCTCGGCGTAGCTCGGCGCGGCGTCGCGTACGTGCTCGGCGTTGTCGAGGACGAGCAGGAGCTCGCGCGCCGCGAGTGCCTCGGCCACGGCATCCAGCGCGGCGACGTCGCTCTCCACGGGGATGTCGAGCGCCTGGGCGATCGTCGGCACCACGAGCGCAGGATCGCGCAGCGGCGCGAGCTCGACGAACAAGGCTCCGTTCGCGAAGGAGCCCGCCAGCTCGCGCGCAACCTCGAGCGCCAGCCTCGTCTTTCCGCTGCCGCCGGCGCCCGTCAGCACGACGAGGCGCGAGTCGCCTCGCTCGAGGAGAGACCGAAGCGCAGCGAGCTCGCGTTCGCGTCCGACCAGCGGATTGGGCGGGAGCGGGATCGTGGAGCCGGTCGGTGCGTCCGACGAGACGTCCAGCTCCGGGTCCTGCTGGAGGATCCGACGCTGCAATTCCCGCAGCCGGTCGCCCGGCTGCAGCCCCAGCTCGTCGTCGAGCTGGGCACGAAATGCCGCGTAGCGCTCGAGCGCCTCGGCCTGGCGACCGCAGCGGTACAGGGCGAGCATGGCCAGCTCGTGCGCCCGCTCGCGAAACGCACTTTCCTCGGCATGCGCGAGCACGTCTCCCAGCACCTCGGCGGCGCGGCCGAGCTCGAGCTGGGCGGCCAGTCGCTCCTCGACCGCCGCGAGTCGGAGCTCTTCGAGCCGCTCGCTCTCGGTACGCGCGAAGTCCTCGTACGCCAGCTCGCCGTAGGCACGGCCCCGCCACAGCGAAGCCGAGCGGTCGGCGAGCGAGAGGGCAAGCGCAGGATTTCCCGCTTCGCGAGCCGCGATCGACTCACGAAGCAGCTGCTCGAAGCGCGAGGCATCCAGGCCGGACGTCTCGACCGCCGCGACGTAGCCGCCTGCCCGCGTTTCGATCTCGATCCCCGCAGGGAGAACCTTGCGTAGCTGAGAGACGTAGACCTGCACGAGCTTGCGTGCCGAGGCGGGTGCGGAGCCGTCCCAGACGGCATCGACGAGCTCGTCTGCCCCGAGAGTCTTTCCGTCGGCGACGAGAAGTGCCGCCAGCAGCTTCGTCTGCTTGCCGGCGAGCGGAATCACACGGTCATCGGCCACGACCTCGACCGGACCGAGCACACGCACCTCCCCGGCAGCCATGACAACCATTGTCATCGAGCAGCGGAGCGCTGAGAAGTGCGGCTATACCGGAATTAAGCCGTCGTCCCTCACCTTGCACGCATGTCGTACGCAGTCGTGGAGGACGTCGCCGCGAGCTGGGAGAGCTACGAGCGGTACGCAGCCGACATCGAGCGCTCCCTCCCCGACGGGCTGATCCTCCACGCGGCCGGTCGAACGGACGAGGGCTTCCGGATCATCGAGATCTGGGTCAGCGAGGAGGCCTGGAGCCGTTTCGCGGCGAGACTCGATCCGCCGAGCGCTCCTCGGTTCGTCCGCGAGCTCCAGCCGACCCACCTCGTGCTCGGTCGCGAGGCACTCAACGTCAATGGGCAGCGCCGCTGAGTCGGCGCTGCGAAAGGAGAAGCGCAATGCACAGATTCATGGTCATCGGCGTTGTCGCCGTGCTGAGCGCGGTCGCCCTCGCGGCCGCGGCGCCGGCGGCGCCACCGACGAAGGGAGGCGTCTATCAGGGCACGCTCTTCGAGACGAGCGCGGTAGCTCTTCAGAAGAAGGTGCGCCTGGTCGTCGCCAAGACCGGCACCAGCGCACGGGTCATCTGGTGGTGCGGTACCGGTCGGGCGCCGAGCACGCTGCGCATCCAGATCGCCGCCGACGGCACGTTCAAGGGGACGAGCAACGTCGGGTCGCTCACGGTCTGGGCGATCAAGGGGAAGTTCGTGTCGTCCAGCAACGCGCGGGCAGCACTCCAGCTGAAGGCGACCTGTGACGGGAAGGGCGGCACCGTCAACCTCGAGCTCCAGTCGTAGGCCACGAGGAAGGGAGGACGGACCATGACAGCAAGAAGCACGTGGATCCGGCGGCGGGCGCTCGCGGTGGCGGTCACGGCGTTGGGTGTCGTCGTCATCGCGGGCACGGCGCTCGCGGGACATCAGACGAGCGGCGTGAAGAGCTACACGGGCTGCCTCGTCGGCGGCGAAGGCGTCATCATCAAGGTGAAAGAAGGGAACGCTCCGCGTTCCGCATGCACGGGCGGCCAGGTCGAGGCTCACTTCTCCGGAGGAGACATCACGAAGATCTCGGTCGGCAGCGGCCTCAGTCTCCCGAACGGAGGCGACAACGGGGAGGTGCGAATCGAGCTCGCCGCTGGTCAGGCACTGCCGCAGGGATGTGCCGACGGCCGGGTTGCCGAGTGGGACTCGGGCACGAGCAGATGGATCTGCGGCATCGACAATGACACGACGTACACCGACGGCACCGGCCTCGACCTATCGGCCGGAAACGCCTTCAGCATCTCGCCGGACTATCGGGTCAAGAACACGCCTGACTGCTCGAGCGGCCAGTTCGCGACCGGGTTCGACGGTGACGGCGACATCGGCTGCGCGGCGCCACCCGCGCAGGGCGTCCAGGTCTGGCAGATGACAAAAGCCACGGACGGCTTCGTCGTCCCTCTGCCGAAGGGCGAGGGCGTCGACCTGATCATCATGCCGCTGCCCGCGGGGACGTATCTCGTCACGGCAGTCGCTACGGTCGGAGACCGCAGTGGAACCGCCCTCGGCGACGAAGAGGCCCACGTCACGTGCTCGTTGCGTAACGGCGCCTTCCAAGCGCTGCCGGCCATCGAGAGCACGGTCGACATCGGCGAAGAGCTGTTCGACAGCGGGCCAGAGGCGAGCGCCGTCGTTCATGGCGCCATCACTCTGGCGAGTGCAGACTCGATCAGGTTCACGTGCACGGGCCGGCACGGCGACTCGGAGCCGGACGAGGCAGACGGCATCGTCATGACGGCGATGAAGGTTGGAACCCTTACCACGCCGTAGCGCTGCACCCACGGACGAGTGGCGGCCGCCGATGCAGCGGCCGCCACTGTTCGCTCGAGACCCAGCGGCCGAGCAGACCGACGTCGGCTACGCAGCAGCAGGCGTAGACGCGTCTGCCCGCTCGAAGACGAGCTCGCCATCGCGAGCGTCCACGCGCACGATGTCGTCCTCGGCAAAACGCCCCTCGAGCAGCTCGAGCGCGAGCGGGTTCTCCACCAGCCGCTGGATGGCGCGCTTGAGCGGCCGCGCACCGTAGGCGGGATCCCAGCCCTCCTCGGCGAGCAGCGCCTTCGCCTCGTCCGTCACCTCGAGCGAGAGTTGCCGCTCGGCGAGCCGGTCGCGCAGGCGCGCGAGCTGGAGCTCGACGATGTCGGCGAGCTGCTCACGCGTGAGCGCCTCGAACGAGACGACCTCGTCGACGCGATTGAGGAACTCCGGCCGGAAGCGGTCGCGCAGTTCGTTCGATGAGCGGATGTTCGAAGTCATGATGATCACGGTGTTGCGGAAGTCGACCGTGCGGCCCTGGCCGTCGGTGAGCCGGCCGTCGTCGAGCAGCTGCAGGAGGACGTCGAAGACCTCCGCGTGCGCCTTCTCGATCTCGTCCAGCAAGACGACGGTATACGGGCGCCGCCGCACGGCTTCCGTCAGCTGCCCGCCCTCCTCGTAGCCGACGTAGCCGGGTGGTGCGCCGACGAGCCGCGCGACCGTGTGCCGCTCCTGGTACTCCGACATGTCGAGCCGCACCATCGCGCGCTCGTCGTCGAACATGAACTCGGCGAGCGCCCGTGCGAGCTCCGTCTTCCCGACGCCGGTAGGACCGAGGAAGATAAACGAGCCGATCGGGCGATCGGGATCCTGGAGGCCAGAGCGCGCGCGCCGGAGCGCATTGGCGACCGCCTCTACGGCGAGGCCCTGACCGA
>DASQLF010000116.1:0-13452 GCA_035630135.1 Gaiellaceae bacterium | reverse complement strand
GCTCATGTCGACCGCTCGAAGAGCGCCGCCTGCCCCTGGCCGACGCCGACGCAGAGGGTCGCGAGCCCGTAGCGGCCGCCGCGGCGGCGGAGCTCGTGCAGCAGCGAGACGACGAGTCGGGCGCCGCTCATCCCCAGCGGGTGCCCGAGCGCGATCGCGCCGCCGTTCACGTTCACCCGTTCGAGCTCGAGGCCGAGCTCGCGCACGACGGCGAGGCTCTGCGAGGCGAACGCCTCGTTGAGCTCGACGAGGTCGAGGTCGGCCGTAGAGACGCCCGTTCGTTCGAGCAGCTTGCGTACGGCCGGGATCGGCCCGATGCCCATCATCCGCGGATCGACTCCCGCGACCGCCGACCCGACGAACGCACCGAGCGGCTCGAGCCCGAGCTCGCTCGCCCGTTCCTCGCTCGCGATCACGAGCGCCGCGGCACCGTCGTTCAACCCGCTCGCGTTCCCGGCGGTCACGGTTCCGCCCGACCGGAACGCCGGCTTGAGCTTCGCGAGCGCCGCGGCGTTCGTCTCCGGACGCGGGTGCTCGTCGACGGCGACGTCGCCGACCGCGACGAGCTCGTCGTCGAAGCGGCCGGCCGCGTTCGCCGCGGCCCAGCGCTCTTGCGAGCGGAGCGCGAACGCGTCCTGATCCTCACGGGAGACGCCGTGCTGCTCGGCGACGTTCTCGCCCGTCTCGCCCATCGACTCGAGCGGGAACATCTCCTCGAGCCGCGGGTTGGGGAAGCGCCAGCCGAGCGTGGTGTCCCACACCGTTCCGTTGCCGCGCGGGAACGCCTTGTCGGGCTTGGCGATGACGAGTGGTGCGCGGCTCATCGACTCGACACCACCCGCGACCACGATCTCCGCGTCGCCTGCGACGACGGCGTGGCAGGCGGACACGACCGCCGACAGGCCGGATGCGCAGAGCCGGTTGAGGGTGACACCGGCGACCGAGTCCGGGAGTCCTGCGAGGAGTGCGCCCATCCGGGCGACGTTGCGGTTGTCCTCTCCGGCCCCGTTCGCGCAGCCGAAGTAGACGTCATCGATCGAGCTGCCCTCGACGCCCGCGCGCTCGACAGCAGCCGCGATCGCGGTCCCGGCGAGATCGTCCGGCCGTACACCTGAAAGCGCGCCGCCGTAGCGACCGATCGGGGTGCGAACGGCGGAGAGGACGACTGCGCGGGCCACCGGCCGCGACGTTAGCGGACGAAGTCGATCGCGACGGGCTCGGGAAAGGCCCCGAGCGCCTCCCCGCGTCGCAGGAGCTCCGTGACGGCCTTGCGGCCCTCGTCGCCGTAGTCCTGCGTCAGCTCGTTCACGTACATCGACACGAAGCGGTCGGCGACGGCGGCATCGATTCCCCGCCCGAACTCGAGCGCATATTCGAGTGCCTCGGCGCGGTTGTCGAGCCCGCACTGGATCGCCTCGCGCAGTACCGCCGAGACGTCGCCGATCACGTCGTCGCCCAGGTCGCGGCGCACGACGTTGACACCGAGCGGCAGCGGGAGCCCCGTCTCCAGGAGCCACCACTCGCCGAGGTCGAGCACCTTCACGAGGCCGTAGTCCTCGAACGTCAGCTGCCCCTCGTGGATGAGCAGTCCCGCGGCCGCTCGGCCCGACGCGACCTCGTCGGGAATCTCGTCGAACGCGAGCTCGCGATGGGCGAAGTCGTCGAGCACGAGCCGCAGCGCGAGGAACGACGTCGTCATGGCGCCCGGCACGACGATCTCGTGGCGCGCGAGCTCCTCGAGCGTCATCGGCTCGCGTGCGACCACGATCGGCCCGTAGCCCGAACCGATGCTCGCGCCGTGCGGGAGCAGGGCGTAGTCCTCCTGGACGAACGGATACGCGGCGAGCGAGATCGCCGTCACCTCGAGCCGGCCGCAGCGGGCCCACTGGTTGAGCGACTGGATATCGCCGAGCACCTGCTCGAACACGTGTCCGTGCGTGTCGACGAGATCCGTCGTGAGCGCCCAGTACATGAACGCGTCGTCGGGATCCGGGCTGTGTCCGACGCGGATCTGCAAGGGGCCGGACGCTAGCACCGGCTACCGCGTCAACGATTGAAGAACCAGCGCTCGAGAAGCGGGAGGATCTCCTTGCGTGTGAACGGCTTCGCATCCGCTCCGCGACCGTCCTCCTCGAGCACGCGGACGTCGTCCTCGAGCGCCTCGTTCGCCCGCCCGAGCGCGTCGTCGAGCTCGTAGCCCTCGAACAGCAGATCCTCGCGGCGAGCCTCGTCCGAGTCGCGGAGCTGAGGGTTCACGGCGCGGGCCACGGCCCACACCGCTCCGGGTCGCCGCTCGATCCAGACGACGATCCGCTCTTCCCGGCCGACGTCGTCGACACCGACGAGCGTCCGCTCGGCGTACCTGCCCTCTCGCGACGTGCGCCTCATCACACCGGGATACAATCGCGTCTCGTGTCCGGGTTCAAGAACATCTTCTCGTTCCTCTTCTCCCGAGGCTCGGCCGAGGAGCACGTCGCCCGCTACGTCATCCGCGAGCACGACCGCGGGCGCTCGCTCACCGAGATCCTCGAGGACAAGTACGTCCAGAACCGCCTGACGACGGAGCAGCAGCGCCGGCTGCTCGATCGTCCGGAGATCATCGAGACGTTCTCGGGCGACACCGTCGAGGCCGCCAAGGCCTCGGTCGAGAGCTAGAGCTCTCTTCCGACTCCCTGCTCGCGGGCGAGCCGAACCGCCTCCGCGCCGAGCGCGACGTCCCACGCCGCGAGCCCGTTGGACTTGAACACGACGATGTCGTCGTCCGACTGCCGACCGGCGATGCCACCTCCGACGACCTCCTGGAGCTCATGCACCTCGAGCCAGTCGAGAACACCGGCCTGGACGGGCTCGACGAGGTCGCCCGACTCGAGCTTCGCCTGCTCGACCAGGTCGCAGCAGACGAATTGAGCGCGCTCGAGAACCGCGTTGTCGAGCTCGCGGCGACTGACCACGTTGGCTCCCGCCGCTGCGACGAGCGCGCCAGAGCTGAGCCACTCGCCGCGCAGCACGGGGTCGCGCGAGCTCGTGATCGTGACGACCACGTCCTGCGTCCCGGCGTCGCGGTGACTCTCGGCCGGCTCCGCGCCCGTCCGTTCGCAGAACCCGGCGAGCTTCTCGGGCGTGCGGCAGTACGCGACCACCTGCTCGATCGACGGGAGAGCGGCGCGAATGCACGCCACCTGCGTCTCCGCCTGGTGGCCGCACCCGATCACGCCGAGCGTCGCCGCCCCGCTCTTCGCCAGGTAGCGGGCGGCTACGCCGCTCGCCGCGCCGGTCCTCAGCTGCCCGAGACGGTCTGCCTCGATGACGGAGACGAGAGCGGACGACTCGGCGTCGAAGAGGCACACGACGAACGTCGCTCCCTCGGGCGTCGCCGCGTAGAGCTTCCCACCGGCGAGGCCGAGCCCCAGATCCGACGCCGCCATGTCGGCGAGCGAGCCCTCGGGAAGCCGGAGTCGCCGTCTCGGCGCGACCTCGATCTCACCCGCTGCCATCCGGCGGAAGCACGCCTCGACGGCTTCGACCGCGGTCGCGGGTGAGACGAGCGACGCGATGTCGGCCTCGGAGAGATACAGCGGCACGGCTTCAGTCTAGGAAGCCCGCCGACACGGCCGTAGACTCGTCCCGCTTGGCGACCGACGACTACCGCGCGCTCGCTCTCGGCGACCTGCTCGATCGCCTGTCCGCGGACGGCCTTGCACCCGGCGGAGGTTCGGCGGCGGCCCTGACAGTCGCGTTCGCCTCCCGGCTCGTCGCGATGGTTGCGCGCTGCTCGCCGGGCTGGCCCGATGCCGGAGGCGTCGTCGCGCAGGCGAATGCGATCGGAGAGCGCGCGGTAGAGCTCGCCCACACGGACGGGCGGGCCTGGGAGGACGCCCTCGCTGCGCTCCGCGACGCGGAGACGAAGCACGGAGACGACCCGCGTGGGGACTTCTCACTCGAGCAGAAGCTCGAAGCCGCCGCAGCGGCCCCGCTCGAGATCGCCTCGCTCGGTGCGGACGCCGCGGAGCTGGCCGAGCTCGCAGGCGCGCACGGAGAACCGACCTATCGCGCGGACGCCGCCGCAGCTGCGGCGCTCGCTGCCGGAGGCGCATCCGCGGCCGCCCACCTCGTCCGCGTGAACCTCGGAGTGCGTCGAGACGACGGGCGCCTCGGGCTCGCGCTCGCGCGGGAGCAGGCTGCGCACGAGATCGCCACCCGCCTGCGCGAGTCGTCGCGATGACCGACTTCTCGAAGTCCACGGACGCCGTGCTCGTCGGCGCCTGCCGTGCGGGCGACACCGACGCCTGGAACGAGCTCGTCGAGCGCTATTCCAGATATGTGTACGCAATCGCCGTCCGCGGCTTCCGCCTGGGCGACGAGGACGCCGAGGACGTCTTCCAGGACGTCTTCACGCGGATCTACACGCGGCTCGACAGCCTCCGCGACGACTCGGCGCTCAGGCCCTGGATCGCACAGCTCACGCGCCGCCGCTGCCTGGATGCGATCGCGGCACGGCGCGAGGTTCCCGCGGAGGACGTCCTCGACGAAGGGTCGACGGACCTCGCCGACGTGGAAGAGGCGTTCGAGGTGCGGGAAGCGCTCGCGCAGATGTCCGAGAACTGCCAGGACATCCTCGACCGCTTCTTCGCGCGCGACCAGAGCTACAAGACCATCTCCGACGAGCTCGAGATCCCGCCCGGCACGATCGCGAGCCGCATCGCGCGCTGCCTTGCTCGCCTGCGCGACACGCTCGAAGGAAGAAATCCGGCAGCTGAGGGGTCTAGGGAGTAGATGACGCACCACTACGACGAAGAGCGTCTCGGAGTGCTCCTCCGAATCCTGCGTCCCGCACCGACCGGCTGGGTGACGGCTGCGCAGGAGCTGCCCACCGCTCGACGTACGCTCGACGAGATCGTCTCGCGGGCCGAAGCCGACCTCGCGTTCCGCGGCGCCCTCGTCGCGGATCTCGAAGAGGCACTCGCGGCCGAGGGCTACCAGCCCGACCGTCGGCTCCTGGACGAGATCCGGTCGCGTCTTCGCACCGACTGAACGGGAAGGGACTCAGCGACTCTGGCGTCGTAGAGTCCCGACCCGTGCAGGACGTTGCCGCCCATACGTGGGACGCGAGCAAGACCGCGCTTCCCGCCTGGAGTCTCCCGAAGGACGCTGTCGACCGGATCGCCGTTCCGGCGGACTGGCCCGAGCGAGTGACCCGGGAGTGGGCGCTCCGCGACTCCACGGGCGCCGGCGTTCGCGTGTGCATCCTCGATTCGGGCGTCGAGGCGTCGCACCCGATGGTCGGCGGTCTCGAGAGCGCAGTCGTCATCTCGCTCGGCGAGGAGGACGAGGTGCTCGCCGAAGAGGACACCGAGGGCGATGTCTCGGGCCACGGGACGGCCTGCGCCGGCATCGTCCGGCGCCTCGCTCCCGACGCGCGCATCTCCAGTGTCCGGGTGCTCGGAGCCGGGTTCACCGGCTCGGGGGCAGTGCTCCTCGGCGGTCTCCGCTACGCGATCGAGCAGGGCTTCGACGTCATCAACATGAGTCTCTCGACGACGAAGAAGCCTTTCGCGAGCGTCCTCCACGAGCTCGCGGACAGCGCGTACTTCAATCGGACCGTGCTCGTGGCGTCGGCACACAACATGCCGGTGGAGAGCTACCCGTGGCGCTTCTCCTCGGTCATCTCGGTCGGGAGCCACGAGGAGCCCGACCCGCTCGACTTCTTCTACAACCCGAACCCGCCCGTCGAGTTCTTCGGACGCGGCGTGAACGTCGAGGTGCCGTGGCTCGGCGGCCGCGTGCTCACCGTCTCGGGCAACAGCTTCGCGACTCCGCACATGAGCTCGATCTGCGCGCTCGTCCTCGCGAAGCACCCTGAGCTGACTCCGTTCCAGCTCAAGAGCGTGCTCTATCTCATCGCCACCAACGTCGGAGGTGCGTCATGACCGAGAACAGCGATCTTCGCGCCGCCGTCGCGGCAGGAGTCGTCGGCTCCGAGGAGTCGTTCCGCGCACTCCTCTCCGCGATCGTCGAGGTGGCGCGCTCCATCTTCGGCGCGAAGGCGTCGTCGGTCCTGCTGCTCGACGAGGAGACGGACGAGCTCGTCTTCGAGGCCGTCGTAGGCGAGGGCGAGGACACGCTCCGGGGGACGCGCTTTCCGGCCGGCACCGGTATCGCCGGCTGGGTGCTCGCGACGCGCACGCCCCTCGTCATCGAGGACGTCACGAACGACCCGCGCTTCGCGAGCGACGTCGCCGAGGGCACCGGCTACGTGCCGAAGGGGCTCATGGCCGCCCCGCTTCTGCACGAGGAGGGGGCGCTCGGCGTTCTCTCCGTCCTCGACAGACCCGAGCAGACGCTCTTCACCCTGCAGGAGATGGAGCTCCTCGGGCTCTTCGCGAACCAGGCGGCGATCGCGGTCGACCTGCTCGTCAAGGCCCGAAAGGCCGAACGGCTGCTCGGGGAGGACGGCGGTGAGCTCGAGGTCGTGGCCCGGCTCGCGACCGCCGTCGACGGCCTCGAGGACGAGCAGCGCGAGGCGGGGCTGAAGCTGCTCGGCCACCTCGCACGCACGCTCGGGGCCTAGACCAACGAAGGAGGCCCGGGTTCCGGGCCTCCTTCGGAGCTCTGTGGTGCGGGACGCTAGTTACTCGGCGGTCGGGCCCTCCGCAGTGGGGCCTTCGGCCGTCGGGCCTTCGGTCAGTGGGCCGTGAGCCTCGAAGTCGGGCTCGTCGTCCGTTGCCTCGGCGGTCGGACCCTCGGCGGTGGGGCCTTCGGCCGTCGGACCCTCGGCGAATGGGCCGTGAGCCTCGACCTCGTCCTCGGTGCGTGTCTCGTCGGACATTCCTTGCTCCTCCTTTTCGGGCGCTCAACGCGCGGTTCTGTCGAACTAGACCGCGCTCGCGTCCGGAATCTTCCCTCGCCACCTTCCATTAGGCAAGCCCGGATGGGATGCTCCGCGCGTGGGCGGGATCGGCAGACGGTTCTCGGACTCGCTTCGTGCCTTCGGATCGGTCTGGCGCAACGGGAACCTGCGCTGGCTCGAGCTGGCGTGGACGGCCTCGATCATCGGTCACTACGCCTTCCTCGTTGCGGTCTCGGTGTACGCGTACGGCGTCGGCGGCGAGAAGGCCGTCGGGCTCGTCTTCCTCGCGAGACTCATTCCCGCGGCGCTCGTCGCGCCGTTCGCCGGGATGCTCGGCGACCGCTATCCACGCGAGCGCGTCCTCCTCGTCACGAACGTCACGCGGATCGTGTTCGTCGCGGCCGCAGCCGTCGGCGTGCTCGCGGACGCGAGCGAGTGGGTCGTGTACGGGCTCGCGATCGCCGCGACGATCGCGACTACGCCGTTCCGCTCGTCACAGGCTGCTCTGACACCCACGCTCGCGAGCACTCCGGAGGAGCTGACCGCGGCGAACGCCGTCGCGAGCGGCGTGGAGAGCGTGGCGGTCTTCGCCGGTCCCGCGCTCGCGGGCGTCCTCCTGGGGGTCGCGAGCACCGGCGTGGTCTTCCTCGTCACGGCGGCGCTCATCGTGCTGTCGTCGCTCTTCCTCGTTCTCATGCACGTCGAGGGCGCCGACCGCCCGCGACGGGAGCTCGCCGCCTCCACGATCGCCGCCGAGCGCCTCGCGGGCTTCACCACGCTCGGCCGGAGCTCGTCGCTTCGCGTGATGATGCTGCTGCTCACCGCCCAGACCGCGATGTTCGGAGCGCTCCAGGTCTTCATCGTCGTCATGGCGATCGACCTCCTCGACCTGGGCGAGGGAGGGGTCGGCTACCTGAACGCGGCCATCGGAGTCGGGGCCTTCGTCGGCGCCGTCGCCGCGCTGTCCCTCACCGGTGCGCGACGCCTCAGCCCGGCCTTCCTCGGCGGTCTGCTCGTCACCGGCATCCCGCTCGTCGCGGTCGGGCTCTGGCAGGAGGTCGCAATCGCGGTCGCAGCGCTCGCGCTCATGGGCATCGGAAACGCATTCGTCGACGTCGCCGGCTTGACGCTCGTGCAGCGAACCGTCCCCGACGACGTTCTCGCCCGGGTCTTTGGCGTGATCCAGATGCTCTGGATGGCGTCCATGGGCATCGGCGCCGCGCTCGCCCCGGCGCTCATCGCGTGGCTGGGCGTCGACGGCGCGCTCATCGCGACCGGCATCTTTCTCCCTGTCTTGGTCGTCGCGTTCGGCGCGACCGTCGCCCGTATCGACCGCAGCGCCGATGCGCCCGATACCGACGAGTTGCGCATCCTCGCGTCCGTGCCCATCTTCGCGCCGCTGCCGGGCGGCACGCTCGAGCATCTCGCAGCACGCCTGGTTCCGCTGCGCGTGGAGGACGGGAGCATGATCGTCCGGGAAGGCGATCCTGGAGACCGCTTCTACATGGTCGCCCAGGGAGCACTCGACGTCACGCAGGACGGCGCGTCGCTCGGCTCGCTCGCTGCCGGTGACTACTTCGGCGAGATCGCACTCCTCCGCGACACGAGCCGGACCGCGACCGTGACCGCGCGGGGAGACGTCGTCCTCTACGCCCTCGACCGCGAGGACTTCCTGGCTGCCGTGACCGGGCACGCGCAGAGCGCCGAGGCCGCGGAGAGCGTGATGAGCGCACGGCTCGCAGGTCCCGCCGCGACCGCCTATCGCACAGCGGTGTGAGAACCTGCGCGGCCGGACAGGCCGCGCAGGTTCTCCACTCACTAGCGCCTCAAGGTGCGCCGCACCGGGAAGCTGACGCGTCCCGATGTGTCCTGTGCACGCAGCGTGATCGTGTACCGGCCCGGACCGCGGAAGCGAACGGCCGGAACCCAGCTCCGCGTGTACGCACCGCAGGGGCGCGGTGCAACGCGAGTCGCAAAGCGCCGGGTCGCCGGACGCACGCCCGGTCGGGTTTCTCCGACGAGGATCGCGAGGTTACGGGGCTGGTCGTCACAGACTCGGAACCGCACGTACACGCGGGCTCCGGTAAAGCGCACCGAGATGTACCGGATCGTCGGCCGCGCGTTCGTGACCGGTGTCGACGGCCCGACGATCGCGGTCGTGCTCGAGGTCGCCGTGCCCGACCGCGTGCCCGCGCGAGCCGTGACCGAGACACGGAGCCGGAAGCCGAGATCTGCGATCCGCACCCCGTACGAGCGTCCGGTCGCACCTGTGACGTCCGCGCACGTAAACGAGTCGACGTCGCAGCGCTGCCACTGGAAGGCGAACGACGTCGGATTGCCCGACCAGGTGCCCTCCGTTGCGGTGAGCTCTTGGCCGACGATCGCCTCTCCCGAGATCGTCGGTCGCGACGTGTTGTCGAGCGGCTGCGTGTTCGCCACGACTATGTCGCTCTGCTCCGAGCGTGCATTGGTCGAGCCGTCGGCGTTCACCGCCGTGACGCGCACGCGCAAAGTGCGATCGACGTCAGCCTGCCCGCTGCGATAGGTCGGCCCGTCAGCCGCAAGAAGCACGCAGCTGTTTCCCAACCGGTTGCAGCGGAGCCACCGGTACCGGTATTCCGTGACGCCGTTCTGCCACGTGCCGTTTCGCGCCGTCAGAACCTGGCCGACACGTGCCTCACCCGTGATCGTCGGCGGTTCGACGTTGACCGGCGCCGCCTGCGGCGCGGCATTCACCGCTGCGACGAGGACGAGTGCGGCCATCGCCGCCGCAAGCAGCCACCCGACGGCCCGCGGCCTCCCGAGATTACGAATCTCTGACTTCATGACTCCCCTTTCGAACGATTGCCCTCCCCGGCAACGGCGTGTACCCACCTTCCCCGGCCAGGCAAACCAGGCGGAGCCCGAAATCAGGCGTTCTGTTTCTGGATGAAGCTGATCTGTCCGCCGGTCTCGAGGACTGCCCATTCGACGTCGGCGATCCGCGGGATTCCCTGCAGGCGAGCGGCAGCTTCGAGCTCGTCGACGGTGATCCGGTTGCTGTCGAGGTTCTTCTTGATCGGCTCGCCGCCCTGCACCACGAGCACGGGCTCGCCTTCGAGCACCGGGCGTAGCCACGGGAGCTTGAACCCGCTGTACGAGGTGGCGATGGCGAGCACGGCGATCGTGCCTGCAGCAAGGACGAGGCCCGTGACGGAGAAGTCGTTCTGCGTGATCCCCTGCTGGACGAGGTCGCCGATCATGACCAGCAGGATCAGGTCGAACGGCTGCATCGAGGAGAGCTCGCGCCGGCCGACGATGCGCGTGACGAAGAGGACGAAGAGAAACCCGAGCGCTGCGCGAACGACGATGTCCATCAGGGCCAGATGAAGGCGGTGCGCTCGATCTTCCCGAGCTCGCGTTCGCCGTCGTAGAGGGACACGTCCTGCGACCTGCGCCCGACCGCGGTCGGATTGACCTGGAAGTGGAGGTACAGGCGGTGCTCGTCGCCCGCAGGGATCCGCCCGAGGTCGAGAGCGATCTTCCCGTCCCGGCTCGCTTCGCCGACGGGAGCCGGCTCGACCGTGTTGAGCGTGATGTCCTCGAGCCATCCCGGGTCGAGGACGAGGACGGCCTGCTCGATCTCCGAGGAGGCGTCGACCACGAACCGCGCCTGGAACAGGAGCCCACCTCGCAACGTCCGCGGAGCGTCCACCTCGAGCGTGCCGAATGCGGTCGCCGCCTCGGACTCCACGGGCCACTGCCCGAAAACGTTCACGAGTGCGAGCAGGAGGACGAGGCAGAGGAGCCCGATCAGGATCCAGCGCACGAGCGGCCGGCGCTCGCGGCCCTCGAGCTCGCGGTGGCGCTGGAGCGTGATCCCGTCAGGGAGTTCCACGCCTGCGCTTTCGTCACCGAGCGGGACGCTCCTACAGGCAGCGAACGATGCGCCCGGCATGATTCGAACATGCGACCTCTGCCTCCGCAGGGCAGCGCTCTATCCCCTGAGCTACGGGCGCGGGGAGGCGGATTCTAGCTGGGTCGCCACTCTCTCTCCGAGCTGAAGCTGAGCGTCAGCGGGAACCTCGACGCGAACGTAGGCAAGAGCGAGGATGCCGTCACGCTCGGCGACGGCACTCGTGACGCGACCGACGACCTTCCCGTCGTAGGTCAGCTCGGCGTCGTAGTCGGGTAGCGCGTCACCCTCGATCTCGAGCACGCGGAGGCCGCGGTTCACGCGCCCGCGGTAGTGCTGCCGCGCGATCGGCTCCTGGCCGGGGTAGCAGCCCTTCTGGAAGTCGATCGCGGTTCGATCGAGCCCCGCCTCCGCCGGGAGCACTCGCTCGTCGAGCTCCTTCCCGAAGCGCGGGACGCCGGCGCGAATGCGCAGGCGCTCGAGCTCGTCCTCGCCGATCTCGCCCCAGGCCGGAGGGCTCGCGTCGACGAGCTCGTAGGCCGCGACGCCGTACTCGCGATTCGCGATCGCGTCCGGAGGCGTCTCCCTCCCCACGACGAGCGTCGAGTCGTGCTCTTCGAGCTCGACGTCGACCTTCGCGGCGAAGCGGCTCCTCAGGAGGGTCGTGCGCACGCGCCCCGCCAGCTCGGGCTCCGTCAGCAGCAGGTAGTCGTCGGCGCTTCGCCGGTACACCGTCAGCGGGGCGATGACCCTCCCCTTGGCGGTTAGCAGGAGCGCCTCGCACGACTCGTCCGGGCCAAGCGCCTCGACGTCGTTGGAGACCATCGCCTGCAGATAGGTGGCGGCGTCCTGACCGCGCACGCTGACGAACCCTCGCGGGCGCCGCCCGACTCTCACGGCCGTTCCTGGCATCGAGGACTACTGTAGGGACGTGTTCCGGGGTCGCGCCGAGCGGAAGGTCAGGGAGGCGGGATACGACCCTGCGCGCCTGCCGCCCGGCCAGTACCTCACGGAGAAGTGGCCGGTGCTCCATGCGGGCTCGATCCCGAAGACCGACCTCGCCACGTGGGACTTCTTCGTCGAGGGCGAGGTCGAGAGTCCGATCAGGCTCTCCTGGGACGAGCTCAGCGCGCTGCCACGCACGACCCACACGCAGGACATCCACTGCGTGACGCGCTGGAGCCGCTTCGACATGACCTTCGAGGGCGTCCACTGGAACGAGCTCGAGCGGCTCGTCGAGCCGCTCGCGTCCGCGCACTTCGTCGTCGCCCACGCCGAGGAGGGCTACACGGCGAACGTGCCGATCTCGGTCCTCCGCGATCCGCTCTCGCTGATCGCGACCCACGCCGACGGTGAGCCGCTGACAGCGGAGCACGGCGGCCCGCTCCGGCTGGTCATCCCCGGCAAGTACTTCTGGAAGAGCGCCAAGTGGCTTCGCGGCATCGAGCTGACCGCGAACGACCGGCCAGGCTTCTGGGAGCGCTACGGCTACCACAACGATGCCGACCCCTTCGAGGAGGAGAGATACGGCTTCTAGTCGATTTCCCCCAGAAGGGGCACGAGACCCGGAGCCATTCCGACGAAAACCTGGTTAACCCAATCCTCCCCAGTTCTTCCCCCCTTGAGTGGCCGTCCCAGCGGCCACTCAGTCTTTTACGGGAAGAACGATGTTCCCAAGCTCAGCTCTCCGGGCGCCGGAGCCTCTGTAAACGCAGAGGGCCGGCAATGCCGGCCCTCTGCAGGTGGATCAGGGAAGGAACTCCCAGTCTAGGCGCTCGGCCTAGAAATCCATCCCGCCGCCGGGCATGCCCGCGGGCATTGCCGGAGCCTTCTCCGGCATCTCCGCGACCACGGCCTCGGTGGTGAGGATGTTCTTCGCGATCGACGCAGCGTTCTGCAGCGCCGAGCGCGTGACCATCGTCGGGTCGATGACGCCGGCCGCGACGAGATCCTCGATCTCGCCTGTATCGACGTTCAGACCGAAGCCCTTCTTGGCACCACGGACCTTGTCGATGACGACCGAGCCCTCGAGGCCCGCGTTGTACGCGAGCTGACGAAGGGGCTCCTCGAGCGCGCGGACGATGATTTTGGCACCCGTCCGCTCGTCGCCCTCGAGCGCGTCGAGCGTCTTCTTGACCGCGTCGCCGGCGTTGATGAGCGCGACGCCGCCGCCCGGCACGATGCCCTCCTCGAGAGCAGCGCGCGTGGCCTGCAGCGCGTCCTCGACGCGATGCTTCTTCTCCTTCATCTCGGTCTCGGTGGCTGCGCCGACCTTGACGACCGCGACCCCACCGGACAGCTTCGCGAGGCGCTCCTGGAGCTTCTCGCGGTCGAAGTCGGAGTCGGTGTTCTCGATCTCCTGCTTCAGCTGCTTGATGCGGCCCTTGATCGCGTCGGACTCGCCGGCACCGTCGATGATCGTCGTCGTGTCCTTGTTGATGACGATCTTGCGGGCCTTGCCGAGCTGCGAGAGCTTCGTGTTCTCGAGCTTGAGACCCATCTCCTCGGTGATGACCTCGCCACCGGTGAGGATCGCGATGTCCTCGAGCATCCGCTTGCGGCGGTCGCCGAAGCCCGGAGCCTTGACGGCAACAGCCGAGAAGGTGCCGCGCAGCTTGTTGACGACGATCGTCGCGAGCGACTCGCCCTCGACGTCCTCCGCCACGATGAGCAGCGGGCGACCGGCCTGGATGACCTGCTCGAGCACCGG
>DASQLF010000115.1:0-11954 GCA_035630135.1 Gaiellaceae bacterium | reverse complement strand
TGGCACAACCCGGATCCCGACTACATGAGCGCGCCGGTCGACGGGGCGCTCAACGTGATGGAAGAGCCGTGGTTCTCGCCGGCGACGTACCGCTCGGACTCGAACCAGCACTGGCGCTCCGGCTGCCCTCACGACGACCTGCGCGCGGGAGCGTTCCCGTGGCTGCAGCTGCTGACGCATCCGGAGATCTGGGTCTACCCGGGCACGCGGATGGGCGAGACGATGCGCGCGATGCTCGAGGAGGAGAAGGAGCGGCGCCTCGACCAGCTCGCCGCCGACGGCGTCGACCTTGGCTGAGCGCCCGCTGCGCGTCGTCCACTGCCCGGTGAACACCGCCGGCGTGCCGTGGGCGAACGTCCAGGCGCTTCGTCGTCGCGGCGTGGACGCGCGCCTGGTCGTGTTCAACCGCTACAAGCTCCACTCCGAGGCGGACTGGTCGCTCGAGCGCCACGGCGGCTTCGCGCGCAAGCAGCTCACGCAGTGGTCGGCGCTCGCTCGCCTGCTGCCGACGACGGACGTCTTCCACTTCTACTTCGGGCTCACGCTCGTCCCGCGGTCTGTCCAGTTTCCGATCCTCGGGGCGCTGCGCAAGAAATCGGTCATGCACTACCTCGGCTCCGACATCCGGGGGAAGTCGCCGGCCGACCTCGCGTTCGGCAAGAAAGCAGGGACGGAGGTGGTCGGCTCCTACGACGCGATTCGCTGGGTGCCCGAGGCGGAGATGATCCCGCCCGGGATCGACGTGACGGCGATCGAGCCGTCGCCGCCCACCGATCGCACACGGCCGGTGATCCTCCATGCCCCGTCCTCGCGGCGCCGCAAGGGGACCGAGGAGGTCATCGCCGCCTGCGAGGGCCTCGACGCCGATCTCATGCTCGTCGAGGGGCTGCATCACGACGAGGCGTTCGAGCGCTACCGCGAGGCCGACATCGTCGTCGACCAGCTGAACGCCGGGTGGTACGGCCTGTTCGCGATCGAGTGCATGGCGCTCGGCAAGCCCGTCGTGACGTTTCTCCGCGACGAGGCCGTCGAGCGCACCGAGCGTGAGCTCGGCACGCGCGTGCCGATCGTGAGCGCGACGAAGGAGACGCTGCGCTCGCAGCTCGATCCGTTGGTCGCATCGGCTGCCGAGCGCAAGCGGATCGGCGCCGAGTCGCGCGCCTACGTCGAGCAGGTGCACGACCTCGAGCACGTCGCCGACCGCCTGCTCTCTCTCTACGCTCGGCTCTGATGGCCGGCCTCGGCCCGCAGCTCAAGCGACTCGGCAAGCACTCCGCGATCTACGGGCTCGGCGGACTCGTCTCGCGGATCCTCGCCGTTCTCCTCCTCCCGCTCTACACGCGCTACCTCTCCCCCTCCGACTACGGGAAGGTCGAGACGCTCATCGCGCTCACGACGGTCATCGGGATCGTCCTGCGCATGGGCATCCATAGCGCGTTCTTCCGCTTCTACTTCGACTCGAAGGAGCCCGCCGACCGGCGCCGTGTCGTCCGGACGTCGTTCTGGTTCACGATGGCGATGGCCACGGCGGGCCTCGCTGCCGGGCTTCTGCTCTCCGCTCCGATCGCAGACGTGCTGTTCGGGTCGACCGGTGACTCGGAGCTCGTGATGGCGGCCTTCGTCGGTCTCTGGGCCGGAATGAACTACGAGCAGCTGACGTCGCTCTTCCGCGTCGAGGAGCGCTCGGTGGCGTTCGTGTCGGCGAGCCTCGCGAACATCCTCCTCACGATCGGCGCGACCCTCCTCCTGGTCGTGGTGCTCGAGAAGGGCCCGATCGGCGTGATCGTGGGGAACTTCATCGGCACGCTCGCCGTCTACCTCGTCCTCATCGGCTATCGCCGCGAACAGCTCGGCCTCGAGTTCGACCGCGGCCTCCTGCGCGAGATGAACCGCTTCGGTGTCCCGCTGGTGCCGACGGCGCTCTTCCTCTGGGTGACGAACTTCTCGGATCGACTCTTCCTCGTGAAGCTCGCCGACACCGAGGAGGTCGGCCTCTACTCGGTCGGCGTGCGCATCGCCTCGGCGATGGTTCTGCTGCTGACGGCTTTTCGTCTGGCCTGGCCCGCATTCGCCTACTCGATCGACGACGATCGCGAGGCGCGCCGCACGTACGCCTTCGTCCTGACCTACCTCGTAGCGCTCACGACGTGGGTGGCCACCGGCCTCGCGCTGCTCTCGCCCTGGATCGTCGGCTGGATCGCGGCGCCCGCATTCGCCGAGTCGTCGCGCGTGGTGGGGCCGCTCGCGTTCGCGGCGGTGTCGTTCGGTGCGTACATCGTGGTCGCGATCGGCGTAGGGCGTGCGAAGCGGACGCAGTTCAACTGGATCGTCACCGGTGCTGCAGCCGTCGTGAACATCGTGCTCAATCTGCTTCTCATTCCGCCCTACGGGATGATGGGAGCGGCAATTGCGACGGTCGCCGCGTACTGGACGATGTTCGTCGGGATGGTGTGGTGGGCGCAGCGGATCTATCCCGTCCCGTATCAGTGGCGCCGCGTCGTCACGGCAGCCGCGGCCGGGCTCGCGCTCGTCGCGGTCGGAAAGCTCACGGACGGCGGTCTCGCGCTCGCGCTACCGCTCGCGCTCGTGTACCCGCTCTTGCTGCTCCCGCTCGGCTTCTACCTGCCCGCCGAGCGACGCGCGATCGGCGCGCGCCTACGGCCCGCGCGATCCTGAGCCTCAGGCCACGATGCGGTAGACCTGGAAGCACTCGGCGTACTCGCGGTTCACGTTCACGCCGTGGACGCGAGCGAGGTTCCAGATGTACTCCGGATCGGCGTAGCGCCGATGCTGCTGCGAGGCGTAGCGAGAGAGCGCCGCGATCTTCCGCTCGACGTGCCGCTTCTCGAGCGAGACGTAGGCGCCGTACGAGAAGTCGAAGTTGTTCCACGGCACCTCGTACCCGAGGATCGTCGTGCGCTTGAACGCGCGTAGCCCCTCCTGGGCGATCGTCTGGTGATCCTGGTGGACGTCGTGGTGCGAGGGCTGGAATACGACGTCGGGCTTCCACTCCTCCCACAGCGCGACGAGGAGCTCGAGGATGTCCTGGCGGCGCTCGGGGAACGTGCGCACGTCGAAGTCGTGCACGGTCAGCTGCGACTCGGGGATGCCCAGCTCGCCGGTCGCCTCGCGTACCTCACGCGCAAGCGTGTCGGGCTCGAACCCCGGTGGGAGCGAGCGAGTGGCGATCGAGAAGGCGACGTAGCGTACCTCGCAGCCGCCGTCGACGAGCCTCGCCATCGTCCCGCCGCAGCCGAGCTCGCCGTCATCGGTGTGCGGCGCGAGCACGAGCGCGCGCTTGAAAGCCTCGATCACCGCGCAATTCCTACCACCGCGTATGTTCCGGCGCGTGAGGACGACGAAGCTCTACGGCGTCCGGCGCCGCGTCTGGCGTATCCGCCGGAGCGTCCCACGGGTCGCGCGGCCCCTCTCGCGCGTGCTGCCGGCATCCCGTCCGCCAGGCGATCCGATCTTCGTCATCGGGTGTCCGCGATCGGGGACGACGCTGCTCCTCGATGCACTCTGCGCGAGCGGCGAGCTCGCATCGGTCCAGAGCGAGGGCCACATCCTCTGGGACGAGTTCCACCACCCGCGCGATCACGGCTGGGCCTCGGACGCAGTCCGACCCGACGAGATCGCACCCGGCGAGCGCGCGTACCTGAACCTCGCGATCCGGCTCTTCGCCCGCGGCGGACGCTTCGTCGACAAGACGCCCGCCAACTGCCTTCGGGTTCCGTACCTGGAGGAGCTCTTCCCGGACGCGACGTTCGTCTTCCTCCGGCGGCGCGCGGCCGGCAACGTCAGCTCCTTGATGGAGGGGTGGCGTGCGCGGCCGCGGTTCGTGCGCTACCGGCTTCCCGAGAAGCTGAGCGGGCTCGGCCAGCTCGCGAGCGACCGCTGGAGCTTCGTTCTCGTTCCGGGCTGGCGTGACCTCATCGCCGCTCCGCTCGAGGAGATCTGCGCACGCCAGTACACGGCATGCAACGACGCCGTCCTGGACGCGTGCGCCTCCAGCCGGGCTCGCTGGATCGACGTTGCGTACGAGAGCCTCGTGGCCGCGCCGGGCGAAGAGCTCCGGCGGCTGTACGACGAGCTCGGTCTCGAGTACGGCGCGTCGGCCGCATCGTTCGCACGAGAGCTGGGCACGCGGCGTTCCGCGACAGCGCTGATGAGGCCCGACGGGGAAGGGGCGCGAGAGCGGAACGAGAGCGCGCTCGAGCGCCTGACGCCACGGCTCACGGAGACCGAGCGCCGGCTCGGGTACGCCACGTAACCTCCTCGGGCCGTGGAGCACACTGACGTCGCTCAGATCGCGGCGCTCGTCGGAGCGCTCGGCGCAGTCCTCGTCCTCGTGCCTCGAGGAGGGTTTTTCCCACTCGTCGGGTTCGCGTGCCTCGGCGGCGCCATCGGCGCACTCGGCTGGTCGCTCGTCGGCACCGACGACCTCGAACCCCTGGTCACCGAGCCGGCGGGCTGGGCACTCCTGGGAGGCGGCGCGCTGCTTGCGATCGTGGGGGCGGGCCTGCTTGCTCGCTACCCGGCCGTGACGCCCGTCGTGCTGCTCGTGGCGGCTCCCTTCCGCATCCCGGTCGAGGTCGGAGCAGAGGAGGCATTCCTGCTCCTGCCGCTGTACCTCGTCATCGCCTCGTCGGTGTTGGCGCTCGGATACCGGATCGTCCGCGGCGAGCGCCCCGCTCCTCCACCCTTCCTCCTGTCGCTGCCGCTGGCGGCGTTCGTGACCTTGACCGCCACGTCGTACCTGTGGACCTTCGACGAGCGAGCTGGTGCCATTGCGCTCGCCTTCTTCGTGTTCCCGTTCGCGGCCGGCGTCGGCGTCGTTGCGCGCGCTCCGCTCGCGGAGTGGCTGCCCCGCGCGCTCCTCGTCACGCTCGTCTCGCTCGGCACGCTCTTCGCCGCGATCGGAATCTGGCAGGCGCAGACGCGCACGAATCTCTTTGCGCGCGACCTCGAGGTGGCGAACGCCTACACCTCGTTCTTCCGCGTGACGTCGCTCTTCAAGGACCCGAGCCTGTACGGGAGGTATCTCGTGATCCCGATCGCGGTGCTGCTGGTCGCGATCCTCGTGCGACGCGGTCGGACGATCGACTGGGTCGCGGCGACGGCGTTCGTTGTGTTCCTCTTCTGGGGCCTCTTCTACTCGTACTCGCAGTCGAGCTTCGTCGCGCTCTTCGTCGTCACCTTCGGGATCGCGCTCGTGGGTGGCGACCGGCGCACGCGAATCGCACTCATCGCGAGCGCGCTCGCCGTCGCGATCCTCGCCGCCGGGGTCGCGGGCGCCGCGATCGGAGGACGCTCTGCGCGCGACGTGACGAGCGGTCGCTCGCGGCTCGTCGGGATCACGTTCGACGCGTTCAAGGAGCGGCCGATCGCAGGCGTGGGCGTCGGCGGCCAGCCGCAGGCGAGCGCGGAGGCCGCGGGACGGCGCTCCCCGAGGCGCAATGCGTCGCACACCACGCCGCTCACGGTGCTGGCCGAGCTGGGTGTCGTCGGCTTCGCGTTCTACGTCTGGCTCCTCGCCGCCGTCAGCTGGGCGCTGATCCTCGTCACGCGGGCGAACCGACCGTTCGGCATCGGCCTCGCCGCCGTCGGCGTCGCGCTGTTCGTCCACTCGCTTCTCTACGCCGGATTCTTCGAGGATCCGCTCACCTGGGGGATCATCGGGCTCGCGGCCGGGGCACTCGCGCTGGCGCCGGTGCCTGCCGCTGTTCCCGTGCGCCCACCTGAGGCCCCACCGGGGAGGCCGGAGGCGCTGGCACACTGAGCGCGGGCCGCGTGCGCCCGCCCTCCCATGTCGAGAACTCGCCTGTGGATCCTCCTCGGCGCCGCTGCGCTCGTTCTCGCGGCCGTCGGCATCGGTGTCGGCGTGTTCGTCGCGATGCAGGATCGTCCCGAGGGCGCGCTCGACACCGATCTCGACGGGGTCACGGTCGTAACCGAGACCACCACGACCGCTCCACCGAAACCGCGGCCCGAGCCCCCCGCGGAGCCCGTCGGCGACCGCCAGTGCTGGCGAACGTTCGGCGCAGACCCGCGGCGCTCCCTCGGCCGCCCGGAGCTCTCGCTCGGTCTGCCCGCGCGAAAGGCCACCTGGACACGGGGACTCGGCACGTACATCGAGTTCCCACCCGTCTACTGCGACGGCGAGCTGTACGTCAACGGCTTCTCGGGCACGACGTTCGCCTTCGACGCGCTCACCGGCAAGCTCCGGTGGAAGCGTCGCGTCGGCGGGACGCTGCCGTCGAGCCCCGCCATCGACGGGCCTCGCTTGCTCGTCGCGTCGCAGAACGGCACCGTCACGGCGCTCGATAGGGAGACGGGCGAGAGGCGCTGGCAGATCCAGACAGCGGGGAAGGTCGAGTCCTCGCCCGTCGTGGTCGAGGGAACCGCCTTCTTCGGGTCGCACGACGGCCGGCTCTTCGCGGTCCGCTCGGACACGGGCGACATCCGCTGGGCGTACCAGACCGGAGGTCGGATCAACGCAAGCCCGTCCGTCTTCGGCGGCCGCGTGTGCGTGACCACGTACGCGGGCTCGTTCGTCTGTCTCGACCGCCGGACGGGCGCGAAGGAGTGGACGACGTACCTGAAGCGCGACGCGCTTCGGTACGAGAGCTTCTACGCGAGCCCGTCGTCGGACGGAGAGCGGCTCTACTCGCTCTCGCGCGCAGGCACCGTCTACGCGCTCGACGCGGCGAGCGGGCGTGTGGTGTGGCGCGCGGGCGTCGGCGGGCTCGGGTACACGACCCCTGCGGTCGCCGAGGGTCGCGTCTTCGCCGGCGGATTCGACCGCCGGCTGCGCGCCTTCCGCGCGACGACCGGAGACGAACTCTGGAGCACCCAGCTCAACGGCCGACTGCTGGGTGCCCCGGTGGTGATCGGTCCGTACGTGTTCGTCTCGACGCTCGAGAAGCGCACGTACGCGCTGCGGGTCGAGGACGGGGCGGTGGCGTGGCGCATCCCGCTCGGCAAGTACACACCGGGCATCGCGACCGAGCGCACGTACTTCCTGTCGCTGAACGGGCGTCTCATCGCGACGCCCGGCCGCGACGCGCCGAAGCGCGCCACGAAGGCCAGGCCGAAGCCGTCGCCGCCGTTCGAGCGGCCCGGCTAGAGCCGAGGATGGCGGCGGCGCCAGAGCGGCGAGCGCTGCAGAAGCGACGCGGATGCGTTCCACGCAGCGAGCTGCACGTCGTACCAGCCGCGCTCGAGCGCCTGTCTCGGACCTCCGTGCGCGCGGCTTACCGTCTCGTAACCGAGCTCGGCGAGAAGATCGCCGGCAACCGCCTCGAAGGCCTCGACGTCCGCGGCCTGCATGTCCTCGCGCCAGCTGCGAACGCCGCTCGTCGGCGGCGTGAGCAGCCGCTGCTGGTGCGGCTTGGCCGAGACGTCGACCGCGCCCGTGTAGTCGAGCATCGCGGGCTCGAAGGGAATCGACGCGAATGCGCAGATCTCGCGCACAACGTCCTCGGGGCTCGCAACGAGCTGCTCGTAGCGCACCTCGTGGTAGCGACCCGTACCGAGCCGTCGATCGATCGCACGCGCGTCGGCGACCTCTTTCCGCCACAGGCACGCGAACTCCGCCGGCGTCGTTGGATGAGCCCACGTGCGCGTGAACGTGCCCTCGGGCATCTGCAGGAACGAGAGGGCCGCGTCGCGCCCGTCGCGGATCAGGTGGACGTACTGCGCGTCCGGAAAGAGCCGGGCGAGCAGCGGGAGATGCCGCATGTACATCGGCGTCTTGTCGCCCCAGCGCGGCTTGCCGGTCGCGGCGGCGTAGGTCTCGAAGATCGCCGCCACGGCGTCGCCGGTTGGCATGCCCGACCGGATGCGCGGCGCCACGTCGGCGGCGGCCACACCCCAGTCGCGGATCGTCGGGATCCTGGCGAGGTCTTCGAGGAAGCTCTCGGCGTCGATCGTCTTCCCGTGCCGGCGCGCGAGCAGCGGCACGAAGAACGACTCGTCGGGGATTGTGAGTCCGGGTGAGCGGTCGAGGATCACGCGTAGCAGCGTGGTGCCCGAGCGGCTGACGCCGAGCACGATCAGGGGAGCGCTCATTCGGGCTCGAGAACGTCGACGCGAGCGCTCACGGCGCGCCCACCGACCGTGACGTACAGCGTGTACGTGCCGGGCTCCTCCGGGGCGCGCAGGATGAGGACCTGCCGCTCCCCGGCGCCTCTGCGCCCCGCGAACAGCCAGCGATATGACTCGGCGTCCGTGCGAACGCGAACCGAGAACCGCCTTCCCGCGCCGACCTCGATCGTCTCCCGCGAGAGCTCGACGAAGCGGACACGCACCGAGACCGCCCTGGTGCGAACGGAGCGATTCCCGGCGCGATCGACTGCGCGCAGCCGGATCTCGTAGCTGCCGGGAGGCACGACGTGCCCGTTCACCCGTCCGAACCAGACGAGCCTGCCCTCCAGCTGCCGGAACTTGCTCTGCACCCGCTGACGACTGTCGACGAGCATCACCGCACGCGCGCGCTCGTCGATGCGGTAGGAGGCGGTCACGCGATCCCGCTGACCGTCCGAGTCGGGCGAGAAGACGCGCGGGAAGACGCGGACGAGCGAGATCACGGGCGCGGTGGTGTCCACCCGCATCGGATTCGGAAGCACGATCGTGCGGCCGTTTCGCTCCAGCTGGACGCGCGGCCGATAGATGCCCTCGGACACGACGCGATCGCGGTTGTCGCGGCCGTCCCACGTGTACGAGACGCGTCCTGCCGGCTCTCTGCGCTTGCGCACGATCGTGCGGATCGAGCGGCCGTCCCGGTCGAGGATGTCGAGCGTCACCGTCTCCCGCCTCCGCAGCACGATCGAGATCACGGCCGCGTCGCGTGCGCACTCGCAGACCGGCGAGAAAACGGGGTCGACGCGCGTTCCCGTCACCGGGCTTCGCTCCAGCTTCAGCCGCTCGGTAACAGCGAAGGCCGCAGCCGTCGCGCCGAGCAGCAGGAGGACGATCGCGAGTTGCGGCCAGCGCGACACCGCGCGAACCTAGTCTCTTTCGAGACCGCGGACGAGCACGAACGGCTCGGCGTGCGCACGGCCGCAGCTCGAGCCGTAGAACTCGGCTGCAGCCCGGATCGCCCGCTCGCTGCGCGGATGGGGATACACCCGCCGCTCCGTCTCGTAGTGCGCGAACGCCGCGACCTTGCGCTCGATGGTCGCGCTGACGTCCACGAACCAGTTCGGGACGAACCAGTTGAGGGGCGCAGGCGTCCACTCGGTGCTCGAGGTCGGCGCGTAGGTGAGGACGCGTCGCACGACCTGCTCCGGCGTCGGGCGCGTCGCGACCGCAACGGAGTCGAAGAGCACGCGATGGTCACGGTTCACGTCGGGATGAGGGGTGTAGACGACGTCGGGCCCGAAATCGCCGATCTGCCCTTCGACCACCGCGTTCACCTCGACGTGGGGGAGCGTGTCGAGCCGCATGTCCGGGAGGTCGAGATGGACGTAGTCCTCGACGCCGAGCTCCGCGGCCGCACGCACGGCCTCCTGCTCCTTGCGCGACCGGATCTCGGCGTCGTCGGGGTACTGCGTCGACGAGCCGTCCGTCACGACGACGATGCGCAGGGAAGCGCCGGCGTCGGCGTGGACGGCGATGGTGCCGCCCATCCCGAGCACCTCGTCGTCCGGATGGGCAGCCAGAACCAGGACGCGACTCATCCCAGCCGCGCTCCGACGGCGAGCTCACCGCTCGTCTGGATCTCCTCGAGCACGAGCGCTCCTTCGCCGCAGGCCACGACCGGCCCTTCCGGCCGCACGTCGACGACGGTTCCCGCCGGCGCGGCCTCCGCGAGCTCGACCGGTCTCGCACACCACACGATCACCTTCTCGTCGCCCAGGAACGTGAAGGCACCGGGATACGGCCGTGTCTGCGCGCGAACCCAGTCGTGGAGGTAGGCGGCACGCGTCTCCCAGTCGATGATCCCGTCGGCCGGAGTGCGCTTCGGCCAGGCGCTCGAGCGGCGCGGATCCTGTGGAGTGCGCGGGGCGCTGCGCGCGAGGAGCTGCGGGACGAGACGCCGGATCAGCTCGACATGCGCGTCGGCGATGCGGGTGAAGAGCGTCGTCGCCGTCTCGTCGGGCGCGATGTCGATGGCCACCTGGCCGACGATCGCGCCGGAGTCCGCCGACGCGTCCACGATCTCGAACAGGGTCACTCCCGTGCGCGCGAGCCCGGTCAGGATCGCCCAGGGAATCGGCGCGCGACCGCGATGGCGCGGCAACAGCGTCGGGTGCATCCCGAAGACGCCCTCCGACGCGAGCGCGATGAACGGATCGCGCACGAGCTGCGACCAGCCGACCACGAAGACCAGCTCGGGCTCGAGCGCGCGAATCGCGTCGAGCGTCTCCTGCGAGTTGATGTCGCGCGTCTCGTGCAGGACGGCCCCGAAGCGAGCCGCGACCTCGTCGAAGGAGCACTGGCCCGAGCGGTTCGGGTCGATCGGGCCTGGCAAGGTGACGACGCCGACGATCTCCGCCCCGACCTCCGCCGCCGCCTCGAGGCAGTCGCGGCCGATCGTGTCGAAGCTCACCCACACCGTGCGCATCGCCGCGCGATGGTAGACGCATTGCCTCGATCGCGGTTACCGTCCTGGGCGTGCCCGACGGCTATCAGCTCGTCGACTGCTCGTTCTGCGGGCGACCCAATCGTGAGGTGCACATGGTCGCCGGTGGCGACGACATCCGGATCTGCTCCGTGTGCGTGGAGAAGTGTGCGGACATCCTGGACTCGGACACCGCGGTCGAAGGCCCCTCAGGAGGTTGGTCGGGCCGCTGGCCGCACAAGCCGACGCCAGAGTGACGCTAATCGGCGGCTGAGGCTGCGGAGGTGCGGCCGCGCACGAAGCGGATCCAGCTGTGGCGCGCGAGCAGCACGAGCAACGCGACCGCGCCTGCCGAAAGGACGACGATCACGATCGTGCCGGCGAACGGCACGTCGAGCAGCTTGATTCCCGCCAGCCCGAGCACCCCCGCGAGCAGGAGTCGCAGCCGTTGCTCCGGGATGGAGAGCGTCAGGCGCCCGCCGACGAGCACGCCGGGGATCGATCCGAGCAGGAGCCAGCCGAGGATCGAGAAGTCGATGTTCCCGGCCGCCCAGTGCGCGGCGCCGGCGACGTAGAGCAGCACCGCCGCGTGGAAGATGTCCGTCCCCACGACCTTGTGTGCGCGGAGGGGGAAGATGACGAGCAGCGTCAGCCCGAAGAACACGCCGCTCCCGACGGACGTCAGCCCGACGATGAAGCCGCCGAAGATCCCGATGAGCACGGCCGCGAAGCGGTCGCGGTTGGACAGCTGCCAGTCCTGGTCGCCGGCCGGCTCTCCCTGCACCACGCTCTTCGCGATCAGGCCGACGGCTCCGAAGAGCAACGCGGCGCCGAGCACCTGGCCCATGACCGACTCCACGTCGTCTCCGTAGATCTCGGTCAGCTGGACGTTGAGCCAGACGCCGAGGAGCGAAGCGGGCGCGGAGCCGACGAGCATCCAGCCGGCGAGCCGCGCGCGGACGTTGCCCATCCGCCGGTGCTGCACGGCGCTCACGCTCTTGAACGCGGCCCCGTGCGCGATGTCGGTCCCGATCGCGGTCGCGGGCGGAATGCCGAAGAGGAAGACGAGGATGGGCGTCATGAGCGATCCGCCGCCCATCCCCGTCATGCCGACCAGAAGGCCGGTAAGGAGCCCGACGACGGTCAGCTGCCACGTCATCAGGCTCGCCCGTTCTTACTGCCGGTACGCGTCGATCAGAACCTGCGCGACCTCGGGCCGCGTGAACTCGACGGGCGGAACCTCGCCCTCGCCGAGCATCTCGCGCACCTTCGTTCCCGAGAGGAACACGCGGTCGTCCGCACCGTGCGGGCACGACTTCGTGCTCGCCATCGAGCCGCAGACGTTGCACCAGAACGTGTGCTCGAAGAACATCGGCTCGATGTCGAG
>DASQLF010000114.1:0-19474 GCA_035630135.1 Gaiellaceae bacterium | reverse complement strand
GCGGGCGTCGTGCTGGCGCGGGCGCGCAGCCACAGCCTGAACGTCGAGGCCGCCTTCCGGCACGTCGTCGCCGACCTCCTCGGCTCACTCGGTGTCGCGATCGCCGGCGTCGTGATCATCACGACGGGTTGGGTGGAGGCGGACCCGCTCGTCAGCATCCTCATCGGGGTCCTCATCCTCGCGAGTGCCTGGTCGATCCTGCGCGACTCGACGGAGATCCTCCTCGAGTCGACGCCTCGTGGGATCGACGCCGACGCACTCGGCCGGCGGCTCGCCTCCGCCCAGGGCGTCGTCGAGGTACACGACCTGCACGTGTGGACGATCACGTCCGGGTTTCCCGCCCTCTCGGCGCACGTGCTCGTCCGCCCCGGAGAGGACTGCCACGGCCGGAGGCGCGAGCTCGAGCGGCTCCTGCACGACGAGTTCGGGATCGAGCACACGACGCTGCAGGTCGACCATGCGAGTGAAGCCGGGCTGGTGGAGATCGGCCGGTTCGGCGAGTCGTTACCGCAGAGCGAACGCACGCCCGCTGACGGGCGCTGACGGCAGACACTCCTCGACGACGGGGATGCCACCGTCGGCCGGGACGTCGAGCCACTCGGAGGCCGCATCCGTGACCAGCGCGTACGCCGCCTGGCCGACCGCGTCGCCCGCACTCGACTTGAGGAGGCGGTGCACGACGACCACCTCGGGGCCGACGAGCTCGTCACGTCCTGCGATGGTCTGCATGACGAACGGGCCGGCGTGGAGGATGAACTTGAGGTCTAGCTGGTCGATCCGTCTGCAGGCCTCGCACTCACACGGCCAGACGGAGTGCGCCGTGGCGACGCGCTCACGGAAGTCCGCGTAGCAGGCTCCGATGCAGTCGAGCAGCGCCTGCCCGCGCGGCGCGCTGTTGTCCGTCGCGTAGACGAAGACGGCGTCGCCTTCGAGCTTCGAGAGCGTGAACGGCGGCACCAGGCGCTGCACGATGCCGTCGAGCAGGCTCGAGATGACGGCGTAGGCGTGCGGAACCTTTCCGCCCGCGAACGCGTCGTTGCGGTGCTCGTACGCCACCGCCTGGAGGAACGCGCTGTAGCCGCTGATGTCGGCGAGGACAAGGGCGCCTGCCGAGGCGGTTGGGGCTTCCTGCGTGGTCACGGCAGCACCCTAGAGGACGAGCCCGGCGCGGACCGTCCCCGCACGCTCGTGGCGTGCGATTACCGAGACCTCGTCGCCGGTCTTCGCCTCGACCACCCACTCGACGAGGGTGCGTTCGGACGTCGAGTGGTCGGTTCCCCACCACGTGACCTGGCGCCGCTCGATGCGTCCGGCGAGCTGCCCGGCCTCCTCCCGCGGCTTGCCGCTCGCGATCCGCGCGCCGTCGGGCACCGTCAGCTCGACCTCGATGGGGCGCACGGCCTTCCGCTCGACCGCCTTCTCGGTGACGTTGGTCGGGAGCCAGCCGGCGTTCTCGAGCACGAGGCGGAGCCGGAACGCGCCGTCGGCCACGGGCTCCGACCGGAAGTAGCGGATCTCGAGCCGCGGCGCGATCAACGCGAGGTAGACGGCGAAGTCGGCGTGCGGCTTCACCTCCTCCTCGAGCCGGGCGAGTGGAGGGTTGAACCAGAAGCGGACGAGATCCCAGCCGCCTAGCTCGACCGGGCCGAGCTGCGGGTGTTCGAACGGGTACCAGTCGACGTAGCCCTGGCCGTACTCGTCGGCGACCTTCAGCACGGCCAGCTCGTCCTCGGGCGAGTGCTCGCGCATCCAGTCGATGAAGTGGTACCCCTCGAGGCCGGCTGCACGCTGCGGGCTCCAGAACTCGGTCACCCACGCGTACGCGCCGAGGTGGTCGTAGATCCAGTCGACGTCGCCGCCCTTGATGACCATCTTCGGGTGGTACTTGAAGTCGTGGAAGATGGAGATCGACGGATAGCCCGTGAGGCGCGTCGCTTCCTCGCCCATGATCTTGAAGGCGCGCAGATCCGGCACGGGGAAATCGTCGTCGGGATGGCCCGACCACGGACGCAGGTGGACGCCCGAGAAGGTGTGATACCCGACGTACGAGGTGATGTTCTTCCGCGCGACGATCGCCTCGACGAGCGCGCGTACCTCGGGCTCGGAGGTCGGGAACGGCCCGGCACCCTGCTGCTCGGCTTCGGGCGCCCAGTCGGCCGGCCAGTTGCGGTTGAGGTCGAGGCCTTCCAGCGGCGGGGCGACCGGGATGGTGACGCCGTCCCAGTTGACGATCGTGCCCTCGGGCAGGACGCGGTAGAAGTCGCCCTCGACGTCGTCCGGCGCGCGGGCGACGAGGGCGCGCGAGTCGTCGGGATGCGCCTTCCACGAGCCGTTCGGGTCGGGCATGCGCATGAAGAGGACACGCCCGTCGCCGTCGACGTCCTCGCGATGGAGGCCGTCCTCGGGCTCCTCGCGCGGGTACGGGCGGACGCTCGAGCGGCGGAAGCGCCCGTCGGCCAGGCCTGCGTCGGCGCCGTCTGGGTTCACGCGAGGGACGACATAGAACGTCCGCGTGTCGAGCGCGTGGCGGACGCGCGCGTCGTCGGAATGGAGGAGATGGTCGAGGAGGTTGAGCGCCGCCGTCGTCCCGGTGAACTCCATCGCGTGGATCTGCGCATGGATGAAGACGGCGGGCTTCTCGGCGTGAGCCCCGGTCTCCGTGTTCGTCACCGTGCAGAGCCAGATGTCACGACCTTCGTACGACCTCCCGATCGCCTCGAAGGAGAAGAGCGTCGGATGCTCGGAGACCCAGGCCTCGAGGGTCTCGGTCAGCTCCGCGTAGGTGTAGAAGCGGTCGAACTGGACGCGCATTCGAGGGCACGCTAACCCACTACGCTCCGTGCGTGCGCGACCTTCTGGACTACCGCTCCGAGTTCCCGATCCTCGAGTCGACGACCTACCTCGCGAGCCACACGCTCGGCCCGATGCCGCGGCGCGCGCCCGAACTCCTTGCCGAGTTCGCGCGCATGTGGGAGGAGCGCGGGATCCGGGCGTGGGCGGAGGGCTGGTGGGCGACTCCGATGCGGGTCGGCGACCAGATCGGGCGGATCGTGGGCGCGCCGGCCGGCTCCACGGTCATGCAGCAGAACGTCGCGATCGCCGAGGCCATCGTGCTCTCGTGCTTCCGTCCGGTCGACCCCGCGCGGAACCGGGTCGTCTACGAGCGGGCCAACTTCCCGTCGGTGCGCTACCTGTACCAGGCGCAGCCCGAGCTCGAGGTCGTCGTCTGCGAGGACGGCGAGGAGATCGTCGAGCGGATCGACGAGCGCACCCTCCTCGTCCCGATCAGCCACGTCCTCTTCAAGGAGTCCGAGATCCAGGATGTCGAGCCGATCGTCCGGCGCGCTCACGAGGTCGGCGCGCACGTGGTGCTCGACTGCTACCAGTCCGCGGGGATCGTCCCTGTCGACCTGTCGGCGCTCCGTGTCGACTTCGCGGTGGGCGGTTCGGTGAAGTGGCTGTGCGGCGGGCCGGCAAACGGGTGGCTGTACGTGCGGCCCGATCTCGCGGAGCGTCTGCAGCCGACGGTCACGGGCTGGCAGGCGCACGAGCGCCCGTTCGCGTTCGAGGAGGAGCTCGAGTACTCGTCGGCGGGAGCCGCGCGCTTCCTCACCGGAACTCCGAACCCGGCCGCGCACATGGCCGGTACGGCCGGGTATGACCTGATCGAGGAGATCGGCGTCGCGCGCATCCGCGAGAACTCGTTGCGCCAGACGCATCTCCTCATCGGCCTTGCCGACGTGGCCGGTCTGACTGTGCGCAGTCCTCGCGATCCCGAGCGGCGCGGAGGGACGGTGACGATCGACGTCCCCGAGGGCGCGGCCGTCTACACGGAGCTCGAGCTGCGCGGGATCCTGGGTGACTTCCGGCCCGGCGCTGGTATCCGCCTCGGCGCGCACTTCTTCACGACCGACGAGGAGCTGCGCTACGCCGTCGAGCAGATCGTGGACATCGTCGAGACGGGCGCGCACGAGTACCACATCGGAGCTGCCGCGCTTCATTGATCCCAACCTCGGTCGTACGGGTGTGCGCCGGGTTGTCCACAGGCGGCGACAGGCATACGATCCCGCTCGATGTCCCTGCAAACGAGCGAGAAGTTTCTCCAGGAGATCGTCTCGACCGTCGCGTCGTCGCTCGAGCTCGCGGAGGTGCTGCCCGCAGTCGTCCGCCTGATGTCGGACGCGAGCGGCGTGCACGGGTGCTTCGTCTACTTGCTGGAGGACGACGTCCTCGTCATGCGCGCGGCCTCGCCTCCATACGAGCGGCAGGCGGGGAGGGTCGCGTTCGAGCGAGGCGAGAGCCTCGCCTGGTGGGCCGTCGAGCAGGGCGAGCCTGCCTTCATCCGCGACAACGCGCTCGCGGATCCGCGCGTCAAGTACGTCGCGGAGCTCGAGGAGGAGCGCTTCCAGTCCCTCATCGCCGTGCCGATCGTCGGTCGCGCGGGCGAGCCGATCGGTGCCATCACGGCCCACACGGAGGCGCCCCGCGAGTTCACGGACGACGAGGTCGACTTCATCGTCACCTCGGCCTCGCTCGTCGCGAGCGCGATCGAGAACGCCCGGCTGTACGAGGAGACGCGCCTTCGCGTCATCGAGCTCGAGCAGCTCACCGAGCTCGCGGAGGCGATCGCGCGCGCGGACGCTCTCGGCGAGCTTCTCGACACGGTCGCCGCCGACGCCCGGCCGCTGCTCGGCGCCGTGGCCGCGCACGTCTACCTCCTCGATCCGGCACGCGAGGAGCTCGACCGCGTCGCGAGCGACCCCGAGCCGGGCTCGGCGCGTCAGACCCTCGGGCTCGCCGAGCTCGGGCCCGAGCTCGCGCGTGGCGGCAGGAGCACACGCCTCGCAATCCCGCTCGTCGCGACGGGCGAGCTGATCGGTCTCCTCGTCGCGGAGGGCTCGACCCGCGTCGAGCTCGGCCGGGCGATCGCGAGCCAGGTGGCGGTCGCCATCAAGAAGGTGCAGGTCATCGAGCAGCTGACGGAGAAGAACCTGATCAAGGACTTCTTCGAGGAGCTGTCCGGAGGTCGGACGCGCGGGGATCTCGAGGGTCGCGCGGCGCGCCTCGCCTGCGACCTCGACCAGCCACATGTCGTCGTCGTGGCAGAGCCCTGGAGTGACGCGCTCGCCCGCGCGTTGCGGATGGCGGCTCCCGGCTCGCTCTTCGACCACCGGGACGACTCGCTTCGCGCGCTCGTGCGGCTCACAGGCCCCTCGAGCGACTCGCTCGTCGCACGGGTGAGACGGATTCACGCCGATCTCGCGCCGCCCGTCGCGGTCGGGATCTCGAGCGTGTGTCAGGGCGAGGAGACGTTCGCGGACGGCTTTGCAGAGGCGCAGCAGGCGCTCGTCGGGACGGTCGTCCTCTCCGGCACGCCGACGGTTCTCGCCTACGACGATCTCGGCGCCTACAAGTACCTGCTCCGGGTCGCGGCCGACGGCGGCATCCGCGACGCGACGGTCGACGCCGTGGGAAAGCTCGCCGAGTACGACGCCCAGCGCGGCGCCCAGCTCCTCGCCACGCTCGAAGAGTTCCTGCGCCGCCACGGCTCGATCAGCGCGACCTCGGAGGCGCTGTACGTCCACCCGAACACGCTGCGCCAGAGGCTTCGGCGGATCGGTGAGCTCTCCGGCTTGGACCTGCGCCGCGACGAGTGGCTCGCGATCGAGATCGCCGTGAAGATGGTGAAGCTCAAGCAAGCGCTCGGAGCATCGAAACAGCACACATAGCGCCGTCGAAGGTGTGGGTTCCGAACCTTCACTCGCCCTCCCCAGGCTGGTAGGGCTATGCCACCGACGTCAGAGGAGGCTGCTCAATGGCATCAGCCGATGCGATCTGGAAGGACATGCAGTCGCGCGGAGTGGAGTTCGTGTTCGCGCAATTCGTCGACATGTACGCGCGGCCGAGCGCGAAGCTCGTTCCGGTCGGCTCTCGTGAGGCCTTCGACGGCCTGCTCGAGGACGGCGCCGGCTTCGCCGGCTTCGCGGCCGGCGAGCTCGGGCAGGTGCCGAGCGACCCGGACATCGCGGCCATCCCCGACCTCGCGAGCTACACGCCCGTCCCGTGGCAGCCGAATCTCGCGCGCTTCGCCTGCGACATCACGGTGGAAGGCGAGGAGTGGGCCTTCGACCCGCGCACGATCCTCCGCCGCGTGCTCGCGCGCGCGAAGGACAAGGGCTACGAGTTCCGGATGGGCCTCGAGCTCGAGTACTTCCTCGTCCGCCAGCGCGAGGACGGCTCGATCGAGATCGCCGACGCCTACGACACGCTCGAGAAGCCCTGCTACGACATGGCCGGACTGACGCGCCGCTACGACTTCCTGACGACGGTCTCGCGCTACTGCAACGAGCTCGGCTGGGGCAACTACGCGAACGACCACGAGGACGCGAACGGCCAGTTCGAGCAGAACTTCACCTACGACGACGCGCTCGTCTCATGCGACCGCGCGATCTTCTTCCGGTACATGGTGCATACGCTCGCGGAGCAGAACGGGATGATCGCCACGTTCATGCCGAAGCCGTTCACGCAGCTGACGGGCAACGGCTGCCACTTCCACATGTCCCTCTGGGACGGCGACACGAACCTCTTCCTCGACGAGTCGGATCCCCGCGGCCTCGGCCTCTCGGACACCGCGTACCGGTTCGTCGGCGGCCTGCGTACGCACGCGCGCGCATACAGCGGGATCACCGCGCCGACCGTGAACTCGTACAAGCGGCTGAAGATGGGCTCGACGGCGAGCGGTGCGACGTGGTCTCCCGTGTGGATCTCGTATGGCTACAACAACCGCACCCAGATGCTCCGCATCCCCGGGCCCGGCCGGATCGAGGACAGGACGATCGACGGCTCGTGCAATCCCTATCTGGCGGCCGCGGCAGTGCTCGCCGCCGGCATGCACGGGATCGAGAACGGGCTCGACGCGGGCGAGCCGAACTCGGAGAACCTGTACACCATCCCCGAGCGGGAGCTGCGTGGACGCGGCATGCAGTCGCTCCCCGCGAACCTGCTCGAGGCGATCGGCGAGCTCGAGGGCGACGAGGTGCTGCGGGCCGCGCTCGGACGCGGGCGCGACGAGGACTACGTCGACTACTTCGCCCGCGTGAAGCGCGACGAGTGGTTCCGGTACCACGAGCAGGTCACGCCGTGGGAGATCCGTGAGTATCTCACGCGGTTCTGAGGAGGTGTACGAAATCTCCATACTGAAACGCGAAGTAGCGTGAAATCAGGCAGCTCTATGTGGAGATACTGACCATATGTGTGGGATCGTAGGCCTGTTTGCGAAGTCACCCGAGATCGAGGAGCGTCTCGGCGTCCATCTCGCGGCGATGCTCGTGCAGATGTCGAGTCGCGGGCCCGACTCGGCGGGTGTCGCGATCTACCGCGAGCCGGCTCCGGGCGGGTCGAGCAAGTTGACGCTCTACTCGCCCGAGCCCCATGAGTCGTGGGGCGCGGTGCGGGACGGCCTGCGCGAGGCATTCGGAGCGTGCGACGACCCGGCGGTGCGGGCGAGTCACGCGGTGTTCGTCGTCGGTGCCGAGGCCGAGGATGCGCAGGGCTGGGTGCGCGCGGAGCGGCCCGACCTGCGGGTGATGAGCGCGGGCGAGGTGATCGAGATCTACAAGGAGACCGGACTGCCCGAAGCGTTCGTCGAGGCGTTCGCGCTCGAGGACTTCCTGGGGACGCATGCGCTCGGCCACACCCGCATGGCGACCGAGAGCCGCGTCACGACCGAGGGCTCGCACCCGTTCTCGACCGGCCACGACCTGTGCCTCGTGCACAACGGGTCGTTGTCGAACCACAACCGGCTACGCGAGAGCCTCCGGCGCGAGGGCATCGAGTTCCAGACCGAGAACGACACGGAGGTCGCCGCCGGCTACCTCGCGTGGCGGCTGCGGGAGGGGGCCACGCTCGAGCAGGCGCTCGAGGGTTGCCTCGACGACCTCGACGGCTTCTACACGTTCGCCGTGGGCACGGCCGACGGCTTCGCCGTGCTCCGCGACCCGATCGCCTGCAAGCCCGCCGTGCTCGCCGAGACCGACGAGTGGGTCGCGATGTCGTCCGAGTGGCGCTCGCTCGCCGTTCTTCCCGGAGCTGCGGACGCCGAGGCGTGGGAGCCCGAGCCCGGAGTCGTGTACGCCTGGGACAAGGCGGCCGTCTGATGGCCGCGGTCGCCGAGCGCGAGCACGCGGTCGAGGTCATCGATCTCTCGTCGACCTCGTTGCGCGAGCTGAACCAGCGCCTTCACCACCTGGCCGGCGGTGCGTCCGGGCCACGGCATTTCCGGGTCGTGAACCCGAGCGGAGCTCACGCGGTCGCCTGCGGTCTCGACGCCGAGATCGAGGTCGAGATCGACGGCCACGTGGGCTACTACTGCGCCGGCATGAACAAGCTCGCGACCGTGCGCGTGCATGGCAACGCGTCGACGGGGATTGCCGAGAACATGATGTCGGGACGCGTCGTCGTGGACGGGAACGTGAGCCAGTCGGCGGGTGCCACCGGGCGGGGTGGGCTGCTCGTCGTCCGCGGGAACGCATCGTCGCGCTGCGGGATCTCGATGAAGGGGATCGACATCGTGGTCGGCGGCTCGGTCGGCCACATGAGCGCGTTCATGGCGCAGACGGGTTGCCTCGTCGTCTGCGGCGACGCGGGCGAGGCGCTCGGTGACTCGATCTACGAGGCGCGGCTGTACGTGCGCGGCTCCGTTGCGAGCCTCGGCGCCGACTGCGTCGAGAAGGAGCTGCGCGACGAGCACCTCGACCAGCTGCGGCGACTTCTCGACGCGGCCGGGATCGATGCCGATCCGCCCGAGTTCCGTCGGTACGGATCTGCCCGTCGGCTCTACAACTTCTCGATCGACAACGCGTACTGATGGCCGTCGAGACCGAGAGGCCCTGGAATCTCCGCGAGTCGCACCTCTTCGACCGCACCGTCATCGCCGAGATCCAGCGTGCGGCCAGCGAGGGCATCTACGACATCCGCGGGTTCGGAGCCAAGCGACGGCTGCCGCACTTCGACGACCTGCTCTTGCTCGGCGCTTCCATCTCCCGCTACCCGCTCGAGGGCTACCGCGAGCGCTGCGGGACCGATGTCGTGCTCGGCACGCGCTTCGCGAAGAAGCCGCTCGAGCTGAAGATCCCGGTGACGATCGCGGGGATGAGCTTCGGCGCGCTCTCCGCGCCTGCGAAAGAGGCGCTTGGCCGGGGCGCAACCGAGGTCGGCACCTCGACGACGACGGGTGACGGCGGCATGACGCCCGAGGAGCGCGAGCACTCGCAGACGCTCGTGTACCAGCTCCTGCCTTCGCGCTACGGGATGAACCCGGACGACCTGCGCAAGGCCGACGCGATCGAGGTCGTGGTCGGGCAGGGGGCGAAGCCGGGGGGCGGCGGGATGCTCCTCGGCCACAAGATCTCCGACCGCGTCGCCGAGATGCGCTCGCTCCCGAAGGGGATCGACCAGCGCTCGGCCTCGCGGCACCCGGACTGGACTGGCCCCGACGATCTCGAGATCAAGATCCAGGAGCTGCGCGAGATCACCGACTGGGAGAAGCCCGTCTTCGTGAAGGTGGGCGCGACCCGGACGTACTACGACGTCCAGCTCGCGGTGAAGGCCGGCGCGGACGTGATCGTCGTCGACGGCATGCAGGGAGGAACCGCGGCGACGCAGGACGTCTTCATCGAGCACGTCGGCATCCCGACGTTGCCGGCGACGCGCATCGCGGCCGACGCGCTAGTCGAGCTCGGACTGCACCGCCAGGTGCAGCTCATCGTCTCGGGCGGGATCCGGAGCGGGGCGGACGTCGCCAAGGCGCTCGCACTGGGTGCCGACGCGGTGTCCATCGGGACCGCAGCACTCGTCGCAATGGGCGACAACGCGCCCGAGCACGACGAGGAGTACCGCGAGATCGGCAGCGCCGCCGGTTTCTACGACGACTGGCAGGCGGGCCGCGACCCGACCGGCATCTCGACGCAGGACGAGGAGCTCGCCGCGCGCTTGGACCCGATCCTCGGCGGGCGTCGCATCGCGAACTACCTCCGCGTGCTCACGCTCGAGACGCAGACGCTCGCGCGCGCGTGCGGCAAGTCCCACGTGCACAATCTCGAGCCGGAGGATCTGGTCGCGCTCACGGTCGAGGCGGCGGCCATGGCCAAGGTGCCGCTGGCCGGGACGGATTGGATTCCCGGCGCCAACGGCGCGTGAGCGGCGGCTTCATGCTGCACCTCGGTCGCCGGCTGACCGCGGCGCCCGAGCGCGTGTTCTCGGCGTGTGTGGAACCCGAGCAGCTCCGCGAATGGTGGGGGCCGGCGGGTTTCACGTCACCGCACCTCGAGCTCGACGTGCGTGCAGGCGGCCGGTACCGGGTCGCGATGCAGCCGCCCGACGGTGACCTCTTTCACTTGCGTGGCGAGTACATCGAGGTCGAGTCGCCGAGCCGACTGTCGTACACGTTCGTGTGGGAAGAGCCCGACCCGGACGACCGCGAGACAGTCGTCACCCTCGCGTTCCGCGAAGTCGAGGGCGGAACGGAACTCGCGCTCGAGCAAGGCGAGTTTGCGACGGAGGCGCGTTTCGAGCTGCACCGATTGGGGTGGAGCGAAAGCCTCGAGCGGCTGGTGCGTCACCTGGCACGGCCTCCCTCGCACGGGTGATAGCGGCTCTCGCGAGCCGCACTACCGTGCGGGCGATGCGGCTTCTCCTGACGGCCGGACTCGTCCTCGCGACGGCTGCGCCGGCGTTCGCCGCATGGGCGGCACCGCATCCCGCCGGCAGCGGTACGCCCGCGTGCCTCCGCGGCGAGTGGGGCGCCTCGCAGGCGGAGACGAAGCGCATCATCCGAGCGCTCGTGCCGGTCGAGGGCATCGAGCCGCGCGGCAAGCTCTACATGGTCTTCCGCGACGGCAACTTCCAGTACGGCTCGACCTCGCTCGTCTTCAAGATCGATCTCGGCGACGCGGTCGCGACCGCGCGGGCCCGCTTCTTCACCCTTCAGCCATACACCGCCCGCCGAGGCTCCTTCACGACGCGTGGCGGCGAGTCGACGATCGAGTACGGCGAGATGACGGCGACGAAGGACGGGCGAACCTACTCGGTTCCAGGCCCGCCGACCCGTACGACGCGCGTTCCCGGCGGGACGACGCCTTTCCGCTGCGCCGGGAACACGCTCAAGGTGAAGCTCCCGCGCTTCGCGTCGCTCGACTGGATCACGCTCTCCCGGGCCTGAACCCGTCAGCCGAAGGCCTGCGCGGACACGTCCCGCGGTAGGCCACGTGTCGCATAGTCGGACGACCCCGTGCCGAGCAGCTCCCGCGCGCCCGAGACGAGCGCCCCGTAGGCGGCGCTCGTGAGGAGGCTCCCCGTGGACACGCGACGCACACCGACCGAGGCGAGCTCCGGGATCGTCGGCCCGGCCGGGAGCGCGAGGACGTTGACCGGCACGCCGACCGCAGCCACCACCTGTGCGATCTGCTCCAGGTCGACGAGCCCGGGCGCGTAGACGACGTCGGCGCCCGCGTCGCGGTACGCGACGAGCCGCGCGATCGTGTCGTCGAGATCGTCGACTCCGCGGATGTGGTTCTCCGCGCGCGCGGTGACGACGAGCGGCTCGACGAAGCCGGCGACGGCCGTTGTCGCCTGCGAGACGCGGGCCGTGGCCACGTCGATCGGATCCATCCCGTTCGTCGCGGGGTCGTAGTCCTCGATCGAGAAGCCGGCTGCGCCTGCCTCCGCGAGCAGCGACGCCGTCTCGGCGATGCCGCCCGGGTCGTCCGGGTAGCACCGCTCGCTGTCGACGTTCAGGGGAAGCGGCGTCGACGCGGCGAGCTCGGCGACATGGGCGACGAGCTCGTCACGCGTCACCGTCCCATCCTGCTTGCCGAGTGCCCAGGCGAAGCCCTGGCTCGTGGTCGCAAGCGCCTCGAAGCCCTCGACCTGGAGGAGCCGGGCAGAGCCGACGTCCCAGGGGTTCGGCATCACGAAGATCTCGTCCCGCTCGTGAAGTGCGCGGAAGCGTGCCCGCCGCTCATGTGTCGTCATCGATCCTCCTGTCGTCGCGTGAGTCCCTCGAGCACGTCCTCGAGTGAGACGTCCGGTGGAATGTCCTCCGGGGCCGAGCCGCCGAGCGCGCTCGCGGAGAGCGCCGCGTAGACCTCTCCCATCGCTCGGAAGAGCGCCGGCGTCAGTCCTGCAGCCTCCTGCGTCGCGGCGATCTCGGCCATCTCGCCGACGTAGCGGCCGGACTTCGAGCTCGCATTCGCGAGCCGCCGCTCGACGTTGCCCGCGAGCTCGGGCGACCCGGCGCGAAGATCGTCGAGCACGTGCTCGAGCACTCCGTTCGCGCGCGCGGATACGAGAGCGTGAGCGAGCAGCGCGGTCGTGCCCTTGTACACGGACGCCGTGCTCATCTTCACCGCCGACGCCGTGCCGATCTCCGTACCGACGACGATCCGATCGACGCCCGCGAGTGGGAGCTCCGCGACCTCGTGCGCGCGCGAACCGGAGAGGTAGATCCGCGTGCCCGGCTTCCACGGCGGAGGGCCGGAGATGGATCCGTCGACGAGCTCCAGGCCCGCACCGGTGAGGTCCTCCGCGACGACCTGCGCCGTCTCGGGCGAGATCGCGTTCAGGTCGGCGATGAGCGGGCGCGAGCTCGTCTGTCGCGCCGCGCCGGCGATGTCGCCTGCGATCGCGCGTGCGGCCTCGGGCGGAGCGATCGAGAGCACGACGTCCGCACTTGCTACGACGTCGGCGAGAGTGGGGACGAGCGTCAGCCCGGCCGTATCTACGAGCCGCCGTGTTCGCGCGCTCCGGCCCTCGAGCGTGACGACGACCCGCGCTCCGCCACGCGTCAGTGCCGCACCGACCGCGCTTCCCATGGCTCCGGGGCTCACGATGCCGACGGTCTGCATCCACGGCGAGTGTATGGCGCGTTTCCTCCAAAGAGCGATCGCGACGACGGTTCTGCCCCTTGTCTCACGAACACACGTTCTGTACGGTGGGCGCTCGCCCGAACGCCGGAGGTGACCGTGAAGCGCTTCATCACGATGTCCGTGGAGGAGCTCGAGCTCGTTTTGCTGCACGACGGGATCGAGCTCGACGACGCTGTCTACCCGCCGTGTTGCCCGAAGCCGCGGAAAGGGCCGCTGCGCATGCGCGAGTGCGATCGCGGCGGCGTGAAGATCGAGGTGATGCCGAGACGCCTCGCGTACGACAGCTTCGAGCTCTCTGTTCTCTTCGGGACGGGGGCATGCGTCTTCGGGAGCGCGGAGCACCTCGCCGGGTTCTTCCGCGGGCCGATTGCCAGGGCGTTCGGGGTCGAGTGCGAGCCGATCCGCCCGCGCGTCGTCGCCGAGTGTCCGCTCGACGCGGCCGACCCTCTGCCAAACCCGCCGCCGACCGGCCGAGCCTCGCGGAGGCCGCCGCGAGTGCCGACGACCGACGACCTCGTCGCGACCCTCGCTCGGAGCGTCCACGGCCAGGATGCGGCTCTTCGCACGATTGCGCGGGCCGTGACGACGCATCTGCTGAAGCGGAGGCCTGCGCGACCCGAGAGCGTCGTCCTCGTCGGTCCGACGGGAACCGGCAAGACGTCGACGATCGAGGCGCTGCCGGCCGCGCTCGAGGAACTCGGCTTCGCCGACGCACACGTCTTCCGCGTCGACTGCGGCGAGCTCGTGCACGCGTCGGATCTGAGGCGCGTGCTCGGCGCGCCTCCGAGCTACATCGGCTACGTCGAGGAGCCTCCGCTCACCGCCGCGCTGCGGGAACCGGGCTGCATCCTTCTCCTCGACGAGGTCGAGAAGGCGAGCGACGCGGTGTACGACGTCTTCCTCGGTCTACTCGACGAGGGGCGGCTCACCGCGCCCGACGGTGAGACGATCGAGGCTCCTGGCGCGGTGGTCGCGCTCACGACGAACCTCGGTGCCGACGATCTCGCATACCGGCTTCGCGATGTAGCTCCCGGCTCCCGCGAGGAGCAGGACGTCTGCCGAGACCAGCTCCTGCGCGAGGAGTGGCCGCCGGAGCTCGTGGGGCGAATCGGGAGCGTGGCCGTCTTCGACGCGCTCGGCGACGACTGCCAACGCGGCGTCGCCGAGAAGGCCATCCACGACCTCGCCGGCGAGTTCGGGCTGACGATCGAGGACGTCCCCGGCGTACTCGTGGACGTCGTTCGCGATTTCGCCGACGCCAGCGAGATCGGCGCGCGCGCACTGACCTACGCGGCACGCGATCTCCTCGCGAGCGCGCTCGCCGACGCGGCGCGCGCAGGCGTGAGCGGGCCTGCGTGGCTCGACGCAGGCCCGCCCCCGCGCGTGGTTCAGACTGCGCCCTCGTAGCAGTCCCGAAGGTAGGCGCGCCGGGCCGCGTCGTCGCGTGGCGAGCGGAGGAAGCTCGTCCACGCGAGGCGCTCGTGTGCGACCGCGCCGAGCTCCCACACGCAGAAGGTCGGACGGTGCGCGCCGTCGATCGGCCACGGCTTGAAGAAGACGTCCTCGACGTCGGGCTTCGCCCACACGGTCTCCCACAGCTCGTTCTCGTTGCGCCAGGTGGAGACGAGGAGGAAGTAGAAGTCCTCGCCGCAGCGATGGAGGATCACGAAGCCGAGTCCGGCGTCGATCCCGAGCCTTCCCGTCTTGACGCCGTCGCGAAGGCAGCGGCGCGCGAGGGCACGCACCGCGATCGGTACGGGGAACTCAGACGGGGCGATGTCGTACCACTTCAGGATCGCGTCGCCGAGCATGATGCTCGGCTGCGGTGTCGCCACCTTCGCGTCGTGCCGGTAGCCGACGTCGTGCTCGAGCGCGCTCACGACCCGTCTCCCGCCCGCGTGAAGTCCATGGTCCAGTTCGTCTCCCAGCTCTCGCCGCCGTCGTGCGAGAACGCCTGCTCCCACCGCGGCGTGTCCGTGCCGGCACCCGACCACGTGAAGCGCACGCGGACGGGGTGGCCGTCGTGCGAGTCGTCGCCCTCGAAGATCCCCTCGTCTCCCTCGAAGCGACCGAGCACGGGCGGGTCCAGAAGTCCCGGACGACGGGAGTCCGCCCAGTAGATCGACCACAGCCCGGTCTCGGGGTCGAAGAACCGGAACGACATGCCGACGAACCCTCCGCCGTACTCGGTGCAGAACACGTCCTCGTTGCCGAGCCCGCCGGGCAGCGGCCTCGCGGCGGCCTTCGCCTCGAACTCGTCCCACTCGTCCAACCCCGCCAGGCGCCCGACCAGCCGGCGGTTTCGCACGTGCCAGCGGCCCATCAGGAAGTCGAAGTCGTGTGACGTCGCCCGCTCTCTCACATTCGCTCTCATCTCGCTCCTCTCGTCGTCGCTCGCGCAACGCGACGCTAGCGCGTAAATAGGGCGGATACCGCCCTCTATCTCTGCTTGACTGCTGCGCATGTCGACGCCGACTGCGCGGCTTCTCGAGCTGCTCGAGCTCCTGCAGGCGCAGCCACTGCTGACCGGCGGCGAGATCGCCGACCGGCTCGGCGTCGACCGGAGAACGGCGCGGCGGTACATCGGAGCTCTCCAGGATCTGGGCATCCCGATCGAGGGCCAGCGGGGCGTCGGGGGTGGGTACCGGATCCGACCGGGCTACCGCCTCCCACCACTGATGCTCACGGACGACGAGGCGGTCGTCGTCGCGCTCGGAGCGCTCGCGGCGGGTCGCCTTGGGCTTACAGGCTCGCCCGACTCCGTCGACGGAGCGCTCGCGAAGATCCACCGCGTTCTCCCGGACGGGCTGCGGCGGCGGGTCGAAGCCCTGGAGGAGACCCTCGATTTCACGGCGTCCACGCGCGGCGCGGCGCCGGTGGAGGGCGCGACCGTGCTGCTCCTGGCCGAGGCGATCCGCCGTCGCCGCCGACTGCGCATGGCGTATCGCTCTTACGCGGGCGAGGACACGGACCGCGAGGTGAGCCCGCTCGGGCTCGTCGTGCACACCGGGCGGTGGTATCTCGCCGCGTTCGACCACGTTCGCGAGGATCTGCGCACCTTTCGCGTCGACCGCATTCGGCGGCCCGCGTTGACGGAGGCGAGCGGCGTGGGGTCTCCCGAGGGCTTCGACGCGGTCGGGTACGTCTCCACGTCGCTCGCGCGGACGCCGTGGCGCTACGAGGTCGAGGTCGTGCTCGACTTGCCGCTCGAGGAAGCGACGCGACGCATCCCGGCGACGCTCGCCGAGCTCGTCGAGGAGGAAGGCGGGACGCTTCTGCGGATCCGCGTCGGGTCGCTCGACTGGGCTGCGAGCGTGCTCGCGGGGCTCGGCTGCGGCTTCACGATCCGCAGGCCGGACGAGCTGCGAGACAGCGTGCGCGCGCTCGCGGCGCGGCTGGCCGAGTCCGCGTAGACCCCGCGCGCTACGGATGGAAGCGGAGGCCGTCGACGATCTTGTCGACGGTCTTGCGCTCTGCGCGGAACGCGATGCCGACCAGGTCGAGGTCGTCGGCGGCCACGGCCGCGACGGCGGCGCGGTTCGCCTCGTCGTGGCCGGTGGCGAACAGATCCGCCGTGTAGATCGCGGGCACGACGTCGCGCGCCAGGGCTCGCTCGTACGCCCGGCGGAGTGCACGCGCGTCGGCTGCGTACACGAGCACCGGCTGGACGAACATGGGCAGGTACTCGGTGCCCGAGGCGTCGCGATACGGCTCGCCGACGATGTCCGGCACGGTTCCGGCGATTCCACTCACGACGAACGCTGCGACGTTCGTCTTCTGCCAGACGGCGAGGTCGTCCCGGAGCACCACGGCGATCTTCGTGTCGAACTGCATCTAGGCGTCAGTCCACCCGAGTTCCCGGGAGACGGCGTGTGCGCGCTCGAGGAGGAGCGGGAGCGCAGCTTCGACTGCGCCGCCGTCGAAACGGGTCGTCGGGCCCTGCAGCGCGACGATCGCCTCGAGCTCGCCCCGAGCGGCTCGGATCGGCGCGGCGATCGCCGTCAGCCCCGGCTCGCGCTCGCCGGCGGCCTCGGCGTACCCGCGAGCCCGCACCTTCTCGATCTCCGTCGCGAGCGCCTGCGGATCCGTGATCGTGCGGGTGGTGTACGCCCGGAACGGGCCCTGCGGAAGCTCCCTTCCGGAGAACGCGAGCATGATCTTCCCGGCCGAGGTCGCGTGCGCGATCGACGGACGGCCGAGCCGGGATACCGGCTGGATCTGATGTGCCCCCGACACGAAGTCGACCGTGATCGCGTCCTCGTCGCCGGGGACGGACAGGGTCGCGGTCTCCCCGGTCGCCTCGACGAGCGCGACGAGATGCGGGCGCGCGACCTCACGCACGTCGAGTCGCGCGAGCACCGCGTTCGCGAGATGGACGAGGCGGATCCCGAGCCGGTAGCGCCCCGAGGAGGCGACGCGCTCGACGAGCCCCGAGGCGGCCAACGTGCCGAGCTGCCGCGACACGGTGCTCGGCGTCATGCCCGTGCGGCGCGCGATCTCGTTCGTGCCGAGCTCGCCGCCATCTGCAAGGGTGTCGAGCACGGTGATCGCTCGCTCGGCAGCGCCAATTCGGCGGGTTGACGGTTGACGTGTGCGCGACATCGCGGTAGGTTCGTTGCGGAGTCTGGCACACCATTGCTCAAGGTGCAATTCACGCTCTGATGTCTTTCTTGCTCGCCTGTCCCCACTGCGGCCCGCGCCCGGTCGACGAATACGCCTACTTCGGCGAGGTGACGAAACGCCCGGCGGGCGACGCGTCGAGTCTCCGTGATCTGACGGAGTACGTGTACTTCCGCGACAACGTCGCGGGTGTCCAGCGCGAGTGGTGGCAGCACCGCTCGGGTTGCGGCGAGTGGTTCCTCGCCGAGCGCGACACGCGCACGAACGAGGTGCTTCGCGTCGAGCTGCCCGAGCCACAGCCTCGTGCCGGCACGGGGCCTGTCGCCGACACGGTCCCCGTCACGTGAGGCTCGACGCCCGCGACGGCGAGCGGATCGACCGCTCGCAGCCCGTCTCCTTCACCTTCGCCGGCTGGAAGGTAACCGGCTACGAGGGCGACACGATCGCCTCCGCCGCGTTCGCCGCCGGCAAGCGCGTCTTCTCGCGGTCGTTCAAGTACCACCGGCCGCGCGGCCTCCTCTGCTGCTCGGGGCACTGCCCGAACTGCCAGATGACGGTCGACGGCGTCCCGAACGTCCGGGTCTGCACCCAGCCGATTCGAGAGGGTGCCGTCGTCGAGGGGCAGAACGTCCGCTGGTCGCTCGACTTCGACTTCATGTCGGTCACCGACAAGGTCGGCGGGCCGTTCACGCCCGTGGGCTTCTACTACCGCACGTTCATCCGGCCCCGCGCCGCGTGGCCGCTGTACGAGAAGTTCCTGCGCAGCGCGGCCGGGCTCGGCAAGCTCGACCCGCACGCGGGGCACACGCGGCGCTACGACACCGAGCACCGCCGCGCGCGCGTTCTCGTCGTCGGCGCCGGCGCGGCGGGACGCGCTGCCGCGCTCGAGGCGGCGCGCGGCGGCCCCGGAGTCGTCCTCGTCGACGAAGACGCGCGGCACCGCGACCTCGAGGTCGCCGGCGTCGAGGTGCTTGCTCCCGCCCGCGCGCTCGGGATCTGGGAAGGCGGCCTCGTCCCGGTCGACGCGGACACGGTGCTCTACCGCTTCCGCGCGGAGAAGATCGTCGTCGCGACCGGCGCCTCCGAGCAGCCGCTCGTCTTCGCCGGAAACGACCTGATCGGCGTGATGCTGCCCGACGGGGCTCGCCGGCTCATCCGCGACTTCTCGGTGAAGCCCGGCGAGCGCGCCGTGGTCCTCGGCTCGGACGACGACACGCTCGCGATCGCGGACGAGCTCACGGACGCGGGGATCGAGGTCGCGAAAGTCGTCGACCTCCGCGAGGTGCGGCCGCGCGAGCTCGCGGCCCAGGGCGGCAAGGGGCGCGTGCGGCGGCTCGTGATCGACGGCGAGAGCACGGACTGCGACCTTCTCGTCGCTTCGGGTGGTCGCCAGCCCAACTACTCGCTGCTCGCTCAGGCCGGCGGCAAGGTCGAGTTCGACGGCGCCCTCGGCGTCTTCGTCCCGACGGAGCTTCCGGACGGCGTCGAGGCCGTCGGCAGCGTCACCGGCGAGGGTCTCCCGCGCATCGCTCCCGAGCCCGCGTACAAGGGCGGCGGCAAGTGCTTCGTCTGCATCTGCGAGGACGTGACCACGAAGGACATGAAGCGCGCGATAGGTGAGGGCTTCGACTCGATCGAGCTCGCCAAGCGCTACACGACGACGACGATGGGCCCCTGCCAGGGCAAGCTCTGCCACCTGCCTTCGATTCGGCTGTACGCGCGCGAGAACGAGACCGACGAGGAGACGATCGGCACCACGACCGCGCGCCCGCCCTGGGCCCCCGTCTCGCTCGGCCTGCTCGCCGGGCGGCCGCACGAGCCGGCGCAGCGGACGTCCATCCATCACCGGCACAAGGAGCTGGGCGCAACGATGATGTGGACCGGCACCTGGCGCCGCCCGCACTCATACGGCGATCCCGACGGCGAGGTCG
>DASQLF010000113.1:0-5530 GCA_035630135.1 Gaiellaceae bacterium | reverse complement strand
CACGTGGATCCGGCGGCGGGCGCTCGCGGTGGCGGTCACGGCGTTGGGTGTCGTCGTCATCGCGGGCACGGCGCTCGCGGGACATCAGACGAGCGGCGTGAAGAGCTACACCGGCTGCCTCGTCTCGGGCGACGGCGTGATCATCAAGGTCAAGGAAGCAAACGCGCCGCGGTCTGCCTGCACCGGCGGGCAGGTCGAGGCGCACTTCTCCGGAGGAGATATCACGAAGATCTCCGTCGGCAGCGGCCTGAGCCTGCCCAACGGAGGCGACAACGGCGAGGTGCGAATCGAGCTCGCCGCCGGACAGGCCCTGCCGCAGGGATGCGCCGACGGCCGCGTCGCCGAGTGGGACTCGGGCACGAGCCGGTGGATCTGCGGTATCGACAACGATACGACGTACACCGACGGCACCGGCCTCCACCTGTCGGCTGGGAACGCCTTCGGCATCTCGACGGACTACCGGGTCAAGAACACTCCCGACTGCTCGAGCGGCCAGTTCGCGACCGGCTTCGAAGGTGACGGCGACATCCAGTGCGCGGCGCCGCCTGCGCAGGGCGTCCAGGTGTGGCAGAAGACACGCGCAACCGACGGAACCGTGGTGGTCGCGCTGCCGAAGGGCGAGGGTGTCGACCTCATCATCATGCCGCTGCCCGCGGGCACGTATCTCGTCACGGCGGTCGCCACCGTGGGAGACCGAAGTGGAACCGCACTCGGCGACGAGGAGGCTCATGTCACATGCTCGCTGCGAAACGGCGCTTTCGAAGCACTACCGGCGATCGAGAGCACGGTGGACATCGGCGAGGAGCTGTTCGACAGCGGGCCAGAGGCAAGCGCCGTGGTGCACGGCGCCATCACGCTGGCAAGCGCGGACTCGGTCAGGTTCACGTGCACGGGCCGCCACGGTGACTCCGAGCCGGACGAGGCAGACGGCATCGTCATGACGGCGATGAAGATCGGAACGCTCACCACGTCTTAGCCATTCGCACGCACGGACGGTGGCGGCCGCCCATTCGGCCGCCGCCATCGTCCGCTCGGAAACCCAGCGGCTGACCGTTGAAGTACTACGCCGCGGCAGGGGCGGGCGCGTCTGCCCGCTCGAAGGCGAGCTCGCCGTCGCGAGCGTCCACGCGAACGGTGTCGCTCTCCGTGAAGCGGCCCTCAAGCAGCTCGAGCGCAAGCGGGTTCTCCACCAGCCGCTGGATCGCGCGCTTGAGCGGCCGTGCGCCGTACGCGGGATCCCAGCCCTCCTCCGCGAGCAGGGCCTTCGCCTCATCCGTGACCTCGAGTGACAGCTGCCGCTCGGCGAGCCGGTGGCGCAGACGCGCGAGCTGGAGCTCGACGATGTCGGCGAGCTGTGCACGCGTGAGCGCCTCGAACGAGACGACCTCGTCGACGCGGTTCAGGAACTCCGGCCGGAAGCGATCGCGCAGCTCGTTCGACGAGCGGATGTTCGAGGTCATGATGATCACGGTGTTGCGGAAGTCGACCGTGCGGCCCTGGCCGTCGGTCAGCCGGCCGTCGTCGAGCAGCTGCAGGAGGACGTCGAAGACCTCAGCATGCGCTTTTTCGATCTCGTCGAGCAACACGACCGTATACGGACGCCGCCGCACGGCTTCCGTCAGCTGCCCGCCCTCCTCGTACCCCACGTAGCCGGGCGGCGCGCCGACGAGCCGCGCGACCGTGTGCCTCTCCTGATACTCCGACATGTCGAGCCGCACCATCGCGCGCTCGTCGTCGAACATGAACTCGGCGAGCGCCCGTGCGAGCTCCGTCTTCCCGACGCCGGTAGGACCGAGGAAGATGAACGAGCCGATCGGGCGATCGGGATCCTGGAGGCCAGAGCGCGCGCGCCGGAGCGCATTGGCGACCGCCTCTACGGCGAGGCCCTGACCGACGACGCGCTGGTGCAGGCGCTCCTCCATGTGAATGAGCTTCTCGACCTCGCCTTCGAGCAGGCGCGAGACGGGAATGCCCGTCCACGCCGAGACGACCGCGGCGATGTCGTCCTCGTCGACCTCCTCCTTGACCATCGGCTCGTCGGTGCGCTCTTCGCGCTCGGCGAGCTCCTTCTCCAGCTCGGGGAGAACCCCGTACTGGATCTCCGCAACGCGGGCGAGGTTTCCCGCGCGCTCCTCGCGCTCCGCCTCCATGCGCAGCTCGTCGATCTGCCGCTTGATGTCCGCGACGCGCTGGAGCGACTCCTTTTCGCGCGACCAGCGCGCAGCGAGCTCGTCGCGGACGGACTGCGCGTCGGCGAGCTCGCGCTCGAGCGGCTCGCGCACGCTCTCGGGCTCGTTCGCCATCGCCGCGAGCTCGATCTCGAGCTGTCGCACGCGCCGGTCGGCCTCGTCCAGCTCGACGGGCGACGAGTCGATCTCCATCCGCAGCCGCGACGCGGCCTCGTCGACGAGGTCGATCGCCTTGTCCGGCAGGAAGCGGTCGGTGATGTAGCGGTCGGAGAGCACCGCCGCGCCGACGAGCGCGGAGTCGCGGATCTCCACTCCGTGGTGCGCCTCGTAGCGCTCTTTGAGCCCGCGCAGGATCGCGATCGTGTCGGCGACCGACGGCTGGCCGACGAAGATCGGCTGGAAGCGCCGCTCGAGTGCGGCGTCCTTCTCGATGTGCTTGCGGTACTCGTCGAGCGTCGTGGCGCCGACCGCGCGCAGCTCGCCTCGCGCCAGCATCGGCTTCAGAAGGTTCGCGGCGTCGACAGCGCCCTCTGCCGCGCCGGCGCCAACGATCGTGTGCAGCTCGTCGATGAAGAGGACGATCTCGCCGGCGGCGTTCTCGATCTCCGCGAGGACGGCCTTCAGCCGCTCCTCGAACTCGCCGCGGTACTTCGCCCCGGCGAGGAGGGCGCCGACGTCCAACGCCCACACGCGCTTGCCCTTGAGTCCCTCGGGGACGTCGCCGGCGACGATCCGCTGCGCGAGGCCTTCCGCGATCGCCGTCTTCCCCACACCGGGCTCGCCGATGAGCACCGGGTTGTTCTTGGTTCGCCGCGAGAGCACCTGCATGACGCGCCGGATCTCCTCGTCGCGGCCGACGACGGGATCGAGCTTCCCGGATTCGGCCAGCGACGTCAGGTCGCGGCCGTACTTCTCGAGTGCCTGGTACGAGCCCTCGGGATCCTGCGAGGTGACCTTCTGCCCGCCGCGCACACCTTCGAGCGCCTCGAGGAGCGCCTCGCGCGGGACGACGTCGAGCGCGAGCAGCAGGTGCTCGACCGAGACGAAGTCGTCGCCGAGCTCGCGCATCGCGTCGAACCCGTCGTCGAGGACGCGGCTGAGCCGCGCCGAGGCTTGCGGCTGGCCTCCGCCGCTAACGGTCGGCAGCTGACCGAGACGCGCTTCCGCTTCGGCACGGAGCGTCCCGGCGCCGTACCCGGCGCGGTCGACGAGCGTCCGCGGCAGCTCCTGGTCGAGAAGCGCGACCGTCAGATGGTCGGGGGTGAGCTCCGGATTGCCGACGCGGCGCGCCAGCTCCTGTGCGCCCGCAACCGCCTCCTGGCTCTTCAGTGTCAGCCTGTTGAAGTCCATCTCATCCTCTCCGGGCCGGGTGTCGCTCCGGCCGATAGAGCACGACTTCGCGCTTGTACGAACGGTGGATCTCGGCGATCTCGGCACGCAGGTCGCGCTCCATGCGCGCCATCTGCGCACGCGCGCGATTCAACTCGTCCTGCAGTCGGAGGACTGCCTCGACACCTGCGTGATTGAGGCCGAGCTCGCTCGTCAGGGTGTGGATGAGGCGCAGGCGCTCGACGTCCGCGTCGGAATACAGCCGCGTGCCGCCGGGGGTGCGCCCGGGACGCACCAGACCCTTCGCCTCGTACATCCGCAGCGTCTGCGGGTGCATGCCGACGAGGTCGGCGGCGACGGAGATCATGTAGCGCGGGCGGTCAGGCACGAGCAGTCCTCCGGTCCCGCCAGATGCGCAGCTCGTAGACGACGGCGACGACAGCGAGCAGACCGATGGCGAACATCGCCGCGACCGCAGCCACGGCAAGCAGCACTTCCCAGCCGGCTATCGACCCTCCACCGCGAGCTTCTCCCAGAACCATCGCGAGAGCGACGAATGCGACGAGGCCGCCGAGCGCTCCATACAGCCAGGCCCTCATTGGAAGACCTCCTCACGCGGGTTCTCACGCGAGACGCGGCTGTAGCTCTCGAGCGCGTCTTTCTCGGCCTTCGTCAGCTTCTTCGGCACCGTGACGTTCACGCGCGCGAGGAGGTCGCCGCGCCCGTTGCCCTTCAGGTGCGGCACGCCGCGGCCCTTGACCCGTAGGAGCTTGCCGCTCTCGGTGCCGCTCGGCACCTTCAGCGAGACAGGCCCCTCCGGCGTCGGGATCTGGACGGACGCGCCTAGCGCGGCCTCTGCATAGGTGACCGGTACCTCGAGCAGAAGGTCCGAGCCGCGCCGCTCGTACAGGGGCGACGCGTCGACGTCGACCACGACGAACAGGTCGCCCGCCGGGCCGGCGTTGTGACCGGCCTCGCCCTTGCCCTTGAGCCGGACGCGCGTGCCGCTCTTCGCGCCGGCAGGGATCTTCACCGCGTAGCGCTTCGTCACCCGCTCGCGGCCGAGACCGCGACAGTGCCGGCACGGCGACTCGACGATCGTGCCGTTGCCGCGACAGCGCGGGCACGGCTGTGAGAACGCGAAGAGCCCCTGCGAGTCGGAGACGACACCGCGGCCCGCGCACTGTGGGCACACCGTAGGTGCCGTCCCCGGCTCCGCGCCCGTCCCGTGACACACCGTGCAAGCCGTCTCGACCTCCACCGGCACCCGCACCTGCACACCCTCGAGCGAGTCGTCGAACGAGATCCTGACGTGCGTCTCGAGGTCGTTTCCGCGGATCGGCTGCCTGGTGGCCCGCTGTCCGCCGCGACCGCCGAACATCCCGCCGAGGAGATCGCCGAGGTTCGAGAGGTCGAACTCCTCGAAGCGCATCCCGCCCATGTCCGCGCCCGCACCCGGAAATCCCCGGCCGTCGGCCGTGCCGAAGGTGTCGAACGCCTTCCGCTTCTCGGAATCCGAGAGCACGTCGTACGCACCCTGCACCTCCTTGAACCGCTCCTCCGCGGCGTCGTCGCCCGGGTTGCGGTCAGGGTGGTACTGCCGGGCGAGCTTCCGGTACGCCTTCTTCACGTCCTCGTCGGACGCGTTCTTCGGCACACCGAGTACCTCGTAGGGATTGCGGGTCATTCGGCGACGATCACCTTCGCGGGCCGGACGACGTGCTCGCCCACGCGGTAGCCGCGCTGCACGACCTCGAGCACCGTGCCCGACTCGGCTCCGTCTCCAGGCTGGGTCAACAGCGCCTCGTGGACGTGAGGATCGAAGGCTCCCTCGGTCTCGATCTCGGCGAGCCCTTCCTTCGTCAGCGCGTGACGGAGCGACTGCTCCACGAGCTTGACGCCCTCGACGAGCTGCGCCTCCTCGTGGCGCTCGGCGGCCTCGAGGGCTCGCTCGAGGTCGTCGAGGATCGGGAGCAGCTCGCGTACGAGTCGCTCGTGCGCGTGCGCGACGA
>DASQLF010000112.1:0-9598 GCA_035630135.1 Gaiellaceae bacterium | reverse complement strand
ACGAGTTCGTCGTCCATCACGGCCTGGAGGTCGATGCGAAGGTCGGGTCGAAGGCGCACGGAAGGATCAAGCCGGATCCGTCGATCTTTCTCGTTGCGCTCGAGCAACTGGGCGCGTCGCCTGAGGAAACCGTGATGGTCGGGGACTCGTACGAGGACGACATCGAAGGCGCGCGTGCGCTCGGCATGCGCGCGATCCTGCTCGATCGAGACGGCCTGCACGAGGACGAGCCCGAGCGGATCGACACGCTGTTCGCGTTGCCTGCCGCCCTCGGTCTACAGGCCTAGCTCGCGCCGCCACGCGTCGGTGTGGGCGCCGAGCGGCACGGGCTCCGCTCGCTCGAGCGAGCCGAACGCGAGCGCTGCTTCCTCGCGCGTCGACACCGGGCCGACGCAGACGTCCACGTCACCGAAGTGCGCGAGCCAGTCCGCGAGCGAGCGTGTGGCGAAAACGGCAGCGAGCTCGGCTGCGAGGACATCCTGCTCGGCGTCGTACTGGCGCGAGGCGAGGTCGCTCCTGCCGACGAGCTCGCAGAGCCGGGCGAAGAACTTGGGCTCGAGCGCACCGACGGTGAGCTGACGACCGTCTCGGGTCGCGTAGATGCGGTAGCAGGCGAGTCCTCCCGTGAGCATCCTCGGCACGGGCTCGCCGCCCAGGCGGTGCGCGATGAGGTCGTGCGAGCGGTGCGTCATCGACACGACGAGGCGCGCTCCCGCGCCGGTTCGCTCGCGCTCGAGGAGCGCGGCGAGCACCTGGGTCACCGCCCCGAGCGCACCAGCTGCGAGATCGCCGATCTGGATCGGGGGCAGGCCGGGGGCCGTGTCCTCGAGCGCTCCCGCCCAGCCGAGGTAGTTGACGTCGTGCCCTGCGCGACGTGCGTGAGGCTCTCCATGCCCGAAGCCCGTGATCGAGCAGTAGACGCAGGTCGGCGGCACGTCGTCAGGGCCGACACCGAGTCGCTCGGCGACGCCCGGGCGAAAGCCCTCGAGCACGACGCCGGCTTGCGCGCAGAGCGCCTGTGCGAAGTTCTTGTCCACAGGGAGCTCGCAGACGACCGATTCGGATCCGGCACGCAACGCCGTGTCCCACGCCGACGCGGTCGGGCGCATCGGATCGCCGCCCGGCGGCTCGACGCGGACGACGCGCGCGCCGAGGCGGCGCAGCTCGCGGCTCGCGTATGCGCCCGGCAGATAGCGCGTGAAGTCGACGACGAGCGTTCCGGCGAGCGGTTGCAAGCGGCCGGAGCGTACCTCTATCCTCGCGAGCGTTGACTGACCGTTCAATCGCCACGGCGGACAAGCGCAAGCGCATCCTCGATGCCGCCATCCGCGTCTTCGCGGAGCACGGCTACCACGGTGCGCGCGTGGGGGATATCGCCGAGGACGCCGGCGTCGCGCACGGGCTGCTCTACCACTACTTCGCCTCCAAGGACGACGTGCTGCGCACGATCTTCCTGGAGAACTGGGGCGCCCTCATTGCCCGCTTCCGCGCGGTGGAGGCCTCGGACGAGCCTGCGGCCGAGAAGCTCGAGGGGATCGCGAAGATCCTTCTGCGCACCTGGCGCAACGACCCGGCGCTCGTGACCGTCATGGTGCGTGAGGTCGCACGCAGCCCGCTGCTCCAGGATCGCGTGCTCGACGTGCGCGAGGCGTTCGCCATCGTGCAGCGGGTGATCGAGGAGGGGCAGGCCGTAGGCGCGTTTCGGCGGGACGTGGACGCGCGCCTTGCCAGCTGGATCTTTTACGGCGGACTCGAGGAGGTGCTCACCGGCTGGGTGCTCGGCCAGCTACCCGACAGCGAGAGCGACGTGGTGGAGGCGGAGCGTGCGGCCATCGCGATCGCGTCGCGCGGGCTCGCCGTCTAGTCTCGGCGCCGTGAAGGTCTTCAACCTGAACGGCGACGAGTGGGATCGCGTCGAGGAGCGGCCGGGCTGGCGCAGCAAGGACGCCTGGATCGGTGCGCGGATCGGCGCCGAGCTGTTAGGCGGAAGCATGTACGAGCTCGAGCCGGGCGACCGGCTGTGGCCGTACCACACGCACCACGCGAACGAGGAGTGGACGATCGTGCTTCGCGGCCGGCCGACGCTCAGGACGCCCGAGGGCGAGCTGGAGCTGAACGGGGGTGACGTCGTCTGCCACCCGCGTGGCAAGGAGGGCTTCCACCAGATCCACAACTCGACGGACGAGCCGGTGCGCGTCCTGATGCTCTCGACGCTCGCGAAGCCCGACATCGTCGAGTACGCCGACTCGAACAAGGTGTCCGTGGTGGACGCTCGGGGTGAGCGGCTTTTCCGCGCGTTTCGTGGGGCCGATGCCGAGTACTGGGACGGCGAGGACTAGCGGAAGGCGTTCTCGCCGGTCAGCGCCTGGCCGACGACGAGCGTGTGTATCTCGTGCGTGCCCTCGTAGGTGAGCACCGACTCGAGGTTGTTCACGTGCCGGATGACGGGGTACTCGAGCGTCACGCCGTTCGCGCCGAGGATCGTCCGCGCCGAGCGCGCGACCTCGATGGCGCCGCGGACGTTCCCCATCTTTCCGAGACTCACGTGCTCGGGCCGGAGCGTCCCGTCGTCCTTCATGCGCCCGAGGTGGAGCGCGACGAGGCTGCCGCGGTTGATCTCGAGGGCCATCTCGGCGAGCTTCTGCTGCGTGAGCTGGTAGCCGGCGATCGGCTTGCCGAACACGATGCGTTCGCGTGCGTAGTCGAGGGCCGACTCGAAGCACGCGCGCGCCGAGCCGACGGCGCCGAAGACGATGCCGAACCGCGCCTCGTTGAGGCACGAGAGCGGCCCGCGTAGGCTGGTCGCGCCGGGGAGCGCGTTGTCGTCGGGAACGCGGACGTCCTGCAGCACGAGCTCCGACGTGACCGAGGCGCGCAGGGAGAGCTTCTTGTGGATCTCCGGAGCGGTGAACCCGGGCATGCCCTTCTCGACGATGAATCCGCGGATCGCGCCGTCGTCCGTGCGCGCCCACACGATGGCGATGTCGGCGATCGTGCCGTTCGTGATCCACATCTTCGCCCCGTTGAGGATCCAGTCGGAGCCGTCGCGGCGCGCGTGCGTCCGCATCGAGCCCGGGTCGGATCCGGCGTCCGGCTCGGTGAGCCCGAAGCAGCCGACGACCTCGCCCGTGTGCATGGGCGGGAGCCAGCGCTCCTTCTGCTCCTCGGATCCCCACTTCCAGATCGGGAACATCGCGAGCGATCCCTGTACGGAAACAGCGCTTCGCACCCCGGCGTCGCCCGCCTCGAGCTCCATGCACGTCAGTCCGTAGGCGACCGAGCTTGCGCCGGGAAGCCCGTATCCATCTAGGTGCATGCCGAGCAGGCCGAGCTTCCCGAGCTCCGTGATGAGCTCACGCGGGAACGTGCCCTGCTCGAACCAGTCGCCGACGTTCTCGAGGACGTTCGCGCGCACGAAGTCGCGAACCGTGTCGCGGATCGCCCGCTCCTCGTCGTCGAGGAGCGCGTCGATCGCGAGGTAGTCGAGAGGGTCGATCGCGGGGCGCTCGGTGGTGGTCGCCATGCGCTCGACATCCTACGGAAGGCGCCGGGACGCTTGACCGACCGCGAGGAGTGGGCGTAGACTTTGATTGACTGACTAGTCAATCGACGCAGGAGACGACGCGCACATGACGCAGCTCGAGACGGCGGTGGCCAGCGGGGTCTCGTTCGCCCTGACCCCGGAGCAGAAGGAGCTTCGCGCGCTTGCGCGCGAGTTCGCCGAGAAGGAGATCCGGCCGAAGGCCGCGGAGTACGACGAGCACTCGACCCACCCGGTCGACGTGATCGCGAAGGCCCACGACCTCGGCCTCATGAATCTGCACGTGCCCGAGTCGCTCGGTGGGCTCGGCCTCCCTGCGTTCGACGGCATGCTCGTCGGCGAGGAGCTCAACTGGGGGTGCTCCGGGATCGGAACCTCGATCCTCGCGAACGGCCTCGGCGCCGGGCCCGTGCTCCTCGCGGGCACGGATGCCCAGAAGGAGACGTGGCTGCCGCCCCTGCTCGACTCGCCGATCCTGTGCTCGTTCGGACTCACGGAGCCCGACGCCGGCTCCGACGTCGCGCGCATGAAGACGACAGCGGAGCGGCGCGGCGACGAGTACGTCCTGAACGGCTCGAAGACGTTCATCACGAACGCCGGCCATGCGACGTGGACCGTCGTGTTCGCGAAGACGGACACGAGCAAGGGACACCGCGGGATCTCTGCCTTCGTCGTCCCCATGGACACCCCGGGCGTCCAGATGGAGAAGCACCTCGACAAGATGGGCCAGCGCTCGACGGATACGTCCGCGTTCGCCCTGACGGACGTCGTCGTCCCGGCCGAGAACCGGATCGGCGAAGAGGGCGAGGGCTTCAAGATCGCGATGAAGACCCTCGACTTCACGCGTCCCGGCACCGCGGCCGGCGCCGTCGGTGTGGCGCAGGCAGCGTTCGAACTCGCGGTCGAGTACGCGAAGGAGCGCGTCACCTTCGACATGCCGATCGCCATGCACCAGGGCGTCAACTTCCTCATCGCGGACATGGCCACGGAGATCGAGGCGTCGCGCCTGCTCGTGTGGCAGTCGGCGTGGCTGCACGACCAGGGCGAGCGCGCGACCCTCCAGTCCTCGTTCGCCAAGCGCTTCGCCGCCGACACGGCGATGAAGGTCACGACCGACGCCGTGCAGGTGTTCGGCGGGTACGGCTACATCAAGGAGTACCCGGTCGAGAAGCTCATGCGCGACGCGAAGCTGTTCCAGATCTACGAGGGCACCTCGCAGATCCAGCGGCTCGTCATCGCGAAGGAGATCTTCCTGCCTCGAGGCGAGTAGGGTCTCGGCCGTGTCGCTCGAGATCGATCTTTCCGGACGCGTCGCGCTCGTCACCGGCGGATCCCGTGGGCTCGGCCGCGCTGATGCGCTGACGCTTGCGCGCGCCGGCGCGGACGTCGCGATCGCGGACATTCTCGTCGAGTCCGAGCTCTCCGAGGAGACCGACAGCTGGGGTGCTCTCGCGACGGCCGCGCGCGCCCAAGGTCTCGTCCACACGGAGGAGACGGTCGAGGAGATTCGTGCGCTGGGTCGGCGGTCGCTCGCGGTGCGCTGCGACGTCACCGATCGAGACCAGGTGGCGGCGGCGGTCGCCCGGACGGTCGAGGAGCTGGGATCCGCGGACATTCTCGTGAACAACGCGGGAACGCTCGACCACGTCGGGCAGTTCCACGATCAGAGCCCCGAGCTCTGGGAGCGCGACCTCCGCGTCAACCTGAGTGGCGGATTCAACTGCGCCCAGGCCGTGTGGCCGCACATGCGGGAGCGGGGGTGGGGACGCATCGTGAACATGGCGTCTGTCGCGGGTACGCTCGGCGGCTTCGGCCAGGCGAGCTACTCGACGACGAAGTCGGGCATCCTCGGGCTCACGAAGACGTTGGCGATGGAGGGTGGCCGCCACGGAATCACAGCCAACGCGATCGTGCCCGGAATCATCGGCACGGAGGCGTTCCACATGGCGAACGCCACGATGAACGAGCGCATCGCCGCGCGTACCGTGTTCAAGCGACCGGGCGAGCCTCAGGACATCGCGAACGCGATCGCATTCCTGTGCTCCGACCTCGCGGCGTACATCACGGGCGTGGAGCTGTACGTGTCGGGCGGGATCGAGCTCTTCGTGTTCTGAGCGGCTTTTCGCCGGGGCACCCATCCCACCACCCACTGCGAATTCTAGTTTGCGAGTCCGCGCGAGTGGTTCACGACATAGTCACGACTCGGTGTCGATGCCTCCCCAGAATTCGTCAGGTGCGCCGGCTCGGTCGTCTCTAGAATTCGCGCTCCGATGCGTGCTGAATCGCCTCTGTACGCGCCGCGCAGCCGCACGCGCCGGCGTGTGCGCTCGACGCCTGCGATCGTGGCGGCGCTCGGGCTCGCCGCCGCGGCGCTCGCGCTGCTCGTGGGGTTCGCGTTCGCCGGCTCCGCGGGCGAGCTCGCCCCTGGCACGCACGTCGCCGGGGTCGACGTCGGCGGTCTGACGAAGCGGGACGCCATCGCCAAGCTCGACGCGCGCTTCGAGCAGCGCGCGACGCAACCCGTGAAGTTCGTCGCCGCGGCGGAGGCGTACTCGTTCGCGCCCAACCAGCTCGGCGTCGTCCCGGACTGGAGCGCCGCTGTCGACGCGGCAGCGCGAGCCGGTGACGGGTTCGGCCCGCTGCGAGGCTTCCGCCGCATACGTGCGCGCGTCTTCGGAGCCGAGGTACTCCCGACGATCGCCGTCTCGAACGCCGCGCTCGAGTACGTGCTCGACGAGATCTCCGAGGACGTCGACCGCCGGCCGCGAAGCGCGGCGCTCGTTCGTCGTGGCCTTCGCGTCCGGGTAGTGCCGGAGCAGGCGGGAAGCCGTCTCGATCGCCAGGCCGCGGCGGAGGTCGTCGTCCGCGCTCTCGGGCAGCTGGAGCGAACGCCGGGCGCGAGCGCGCTTCCCGTGCGCGTCACGGCACCGCCCGTCACCGGGCTCATGCTCGCCGGCGCCGCGGATCGCGCGCGCCTCGCGATGTCGGCGCCGGTGACGCTCGTCGTCGCCCGGCGGAGCTTCCGCTTGCCGCGCTGGCGCCTTGCGCGGCTCCTCGATCTTCCGCGTGGCGGCGCCACACAGCTCGCGGTCGGGGGAGATGCGGCAAATGCGTACTTCCGCGCGCTCTCGGACAACGTCGGGCGTCCGCCGAAGGACGCCACGTTTGCCGTGTACGGCGATGCCGTGCAGGTCATCCCTGCCCGAGACGGTCTCGAGCTCGACGTGCCACGCAGCGCGCGCGCGCTGCTCCGTGCAGCCACGCGGCCGACGAAGCGGGTTGCCACGCTCACGGTCGCCCGTGCGGTTCCGGAGCGCACGACCGCCGAGGCGCTCGCGATGGGGATCGACACGCGCATGGCGTCCTACAAGACGTACTACTCGGGCACCTACGACCGCATCACGAACCTCCAGCTCGGCATAGCGGCGCTCGACGGGACGCTGGTGGCGCCCGGCGGCACGTTCTCCCTGAACGAGGCGATCGGCGAGCGGACGGAGGAGCGGGGCTTCAGGCCCGCACCGGTGATCATCGGCAACGAGTACGCGGAGGAGGTCGGAGGCGGCACCTCACAGGTCGCGACGACAGCCTTCAATGCGGCCTGGGAGGCGGGCCTGAAGATCACGGAGCGGCATCCGCACTCGCTCTACATCAGCCGCTACCAGCTCGGCCGCGACGCGACCGTGTACTGGCCGTCGCTCGACCTGAAGTTCGTGAACGACACGGGCGCTTGGGTGCTCGTGCGGGGCTTCGCCGAAGGCGACGGCATCAGCATCGCGATCTACGGCGGCGAGTCGAGGCGCGTGGACAGCTCCGAGAGCCCGCTCGTCGTCACGGGCGAGGTCCCGATCGAACGAGTCGAGGATCCGACCCTCGCCAAGGGCAAGCAGACGGTCGAGGAGGAGGGGGCACCGCCGTCGCGCACGTCTGCGACGCGCAAGGTCTACTCGGCCGACGGCGAGCTCATCCACTCGGAGACGTGGACGACGTCGTACGAGGGCCAGGATCGGATCGTCCGGGTCGGGACGAAGGTCGAGCCGAAGGCGAAGCCCGTCCCGACCCGGACGAAGCTGGCGCCGGCGACGCCGTCCGCGGACGATGGGGCGCCCGTCGAGCCGGGCGCTACGCCTACGAAGCCTCAGCCCTGACGATCGCGTCGGCGAGCCACCCGGGGATACGTGTCGGGCGGTAGGTCTCGCGGTCGACGACGGCGTGTCGCGTATGGGCTTCCGCGACCAGCTCGCCGGCGCGCTCGATCCGATACTCGTAGCTGAACCGCGCGCCGCGCAGGTCCGTGCAGCGCGTCCAGACGGTGAGCGTCTCGTCGAAGTACACAGCCCGGTGGTACGCGACCAGCACTTCGGTCGTGAGCGCCTCGATGCCTCGTTCCCGGATCGCCCCGTACCCGCCTGCATGACGCTCGAGGTACGCGACACGGGCGACCTCGAGCCATACCACGAACGAGGCGTGGTGGGCGATCCCCTGCGCATCCGTCTCCGCGAAGCGCACACGCACGTCCGTCGAGAACGAGAAGCCGTCCATGTGGCCAACCCTACGATGAGGCCGTGACAGCCGTTGCGCTAGCGGAGCTCCTGCGTGAGCGTCAGCCCTGCGTCGTGCTCACGGGCGCCGGCGTGTCGACGGAGTCCGGCATCCCGGACTTCCGCTCGGAGACGGGGATCTGGGCCGAGGTCGATCCGTTCGAGGTCGCCTCGATCCACGCGTTCCGTCGCGACCCCGAGCGGGTGTGGAGCTTCTACGGCGAACGGATCCACGTCCTGCGCGACGCCGAGCCGAACATGGCGCACGGCGCGATCGTCGAGCTCGAGCGGCGGGGGTTGGTGCAGGCAGTGGTCACGCAGAACATCGATCGGCTGCACACGCGTGCCGGCAGCGCGGACGTCGTCGAGGTGCACGGCTCGATCGCATCGGCGCAGTGCCTCCGCTGCCTCTGGGCCGAGCCGGTGGACGCGGTGCTCGCTCAGCTCGAGACGCGGGCGGTTCCGGCGTGCCCGCGGTGTGAGGAGACGCTCAAGCCAGGCGTTGTCCTGTTCGGAGAGCTGCTTCCCGCGGCCGCGCTCGAGCGCGCGACCCACCTCTCTCGCTGCGCACGCCTCGTGCTCGTCGTCGGCTCGTCCCTCGAGGTGTGGCCGGTCGCCGGCCTTCCCCTGGAGGCGCAGGGCTTCGCGATCGTGAATCGCGGCCCGACCGCGCTCGACGAGCAGGCGCTGCTCAAGGTCGACGCCGGGGCGGGCGAGACGCTCGCGGCCGTCGTGGACGCGCTCAGCCTCTAGGTGGTATGACTTTCGGAATGACCACGACCGAAAATCCAAAAACCGAGAAGGACTTCGTGACGCGGCTCGCTGACGCGGGCGAGGAAGCGCTGCAGCGGATCTCCGACCTGCCGGGCGGCCAGAAGGCGCTCGGCGCTTTCAACGACCTGCGCAACCGGGTCGACGAGCTCGCCAAGAAGGTACGCGGAATCGATGCGCTGGAGCTGCGCGTGGCGCAGCTCGAGAAGGACCTCGCCACGCTCAAGAAGGCCAAGGCGCCGACCCGCACCGAGCCCAAGAAGCCCGCCGCCTAGGCGGCTTCGGGAACGCGCAGCCGCAGCGCCCGCGGCACCACTTCGAAGCGCGCCGGCGTCGTGCCCGGCTGCTCGCCATCGAGCTCGATCGGAAGCGGCTCGTCGGCGTCGACCGAGACGACGCTCCCGCGCAGCACCTCGAGGCGCGGATGCGGCAGATGGTGGCCCTTGTAGGTCTTCGGCAGGACGAAGGCGAGGTCGCGCTTGGTGACGTCTCCGATGAGCAGCACGTCGAAGAGCCCGTCGTCGGGCTCCGCGTCCGGGCACATCATCATCCCGCCCCCGAGGAAGCGGCCGTTGCAGACCATTGCGTCGATCATGCGGCCCGAGCGCGTCTCGTCACCGACGGTGACGCGCATTTCTCCCGCCTGCCAGCCGAAGAACACGGCGAGCGTGGCCCAGTAGTAGGAGACCTTCCCGCCGAGCGCCTTCGACGACTCGTTCGCCCGCTGCGCGATCGCACCCGAGATCCC
>DASQLF010000111.1:0-9675 GCA_035630135.1 Gaiellaceae bacterium | reverse complement strand
GGTCGCCGTGCTCGCTCTCGTGGCCTCGATCGATCTCATCTCCGCCGGGATCATGCTGCTCACGCTGCCGCTCGTGCCCGTGTTCATGTGGTTGATCGGCCGCTACACGGAGCGGCGCACGGCGGAGCGGCGTGAAGCGCTCCGGCTGCTCGCCACGCACTTCCTGGACGTCGTCCGTGGACTGCCTACTCTGCGCGCGTTCAACCGGGGCCCGGCGCAGGCCGAGCGGATCGCGCAGGTCAGCGACGAGTACCGGCGCGCGACGATGGGGACGCTCCGGATCGCTTTCCTCTCGGGGTCGATCCTCGAGCTCGCGGCGACGCTCGGCATCGCGCTCGTCGCCGTCGTCGTCGGCGTGCGGCTGGCCGAGGGCGGCATCGGCTTCGAACCCGCGCTGACCGTGCTGGTGCTCGCGCCCGAGCTGTACCTGCCGCTCCGCAACCTCGCGGCGCAGTTCCACGCGAGCGCGGACGGCGCCGCGGTTGCCGAGCGGCTCATTGCCCTGACCGACGACGAACCTCCCGGCGATCGGTTTCGAGGTCGAAGGCCTGCGCCCGATCCTGCATCGGCGCCCATCCGGTTCGAGGCCGTCTCGTACGCGTATCCCGGGCGCGAGGTCCAGGTGCTTCGCGACCTCGACCTGGACATCCGCCCGGGCGAGACCCTCGCGGTCGTCGGGCCGAGCGGGGGAGGGAAGAGCACGCTCGTGTCTCTATTCCTGCGCCTCGTGGAGCCGTCGTCCGGCCGGATCCTGGTGGGCGACGACGTGCTCTCCGAGCTCGACGCCGCCGCCTGGCGCGCCCGCACCGCCTACGTCCCGCAGCAGCCGACGCTGTTTCGAGGCACGGTCGCGGACAACATCCGCCTCGGCGATCCGCTCGCCTCGGAGGAACGCGTACGGGACGCGGCCGCGCTCGCCGCCGCCGACGCGTTCATCCAACGGCTCCCGCGTGGCTACGAGACCGTGGTCGGCGACGGCGGACGTCAGCTCTCGGCGGGCCAGCGTCGCCGGCTCGCCCTCGCGCGTGCGTTTCTCCGGGACGCGCCGCTGCTTCTGTTCGACGAGCCGACGGCCGACCTCGACGCGGAGAACGCCGCGCGCGTGGCGGATGCGATCGAGCGCCTGCGGCCAGGGCGCACCGTCGTGCTCGTCACGCACGCCCCCGACCTGGCCAGAGGGGCAGATCGCGTCGTGCGGATCGAAGCCGGCCGTGCGCACGCGCTCGCGGAGGCCACGGCGTGAGCGCGCTTCGCCGTCTCTTCGCCCTCGCGGGCTTTCCGCGCGGTCGCCTCGCGCTCTCGATCGTTCTCGGCGCGCTCGCCGCCGCCTTCGGCGTCGCGCTGCTGACGACGGCCGGCTACCTCATCTCGCGCGCGGCGGAGGCGCCGCCGATCCTGGCGCTCACGACGGTCATCGTGGTCGTGCGCTTCCTCGCGCTCGCGCGGCCGCTCGCGCGCTACCTCGAGCGTCTCGCCTCGCACGACCTCGCCCTGCGCTCACTCGGGCGGATTCGCGCGAGGGTGTACGAGCGCATCGAGCCGCTCGCGCCGGCCGAGCTCGATGCGTTCCGGCGCGGCGACCTAGTGACGCGCATGGTGAGCGACGTGGACGCGCTGCAGGGGCTCTCCATCCGCGTCCTCGCGCCGCCGCTCGTCGCCGTCTCCGTCGCCGCGACGTGTGTGGTCGCGGTGGGTTTCGTGCTCCCGCAGGCGGCTCTCGTGCTCGCCGTGGGACTGGGGCTCGCAGGCCTGGCCGTTCCGCTCCTCGCGGCGCGGCTCGGGCAGCGAGCCGGTCGGCGGCAAGCAGTCGCGCGTGGAGAGCTGGGCGCCGAGTTGGTCGAGCTCCTGCGCGGCGCACCGGAGCTCGTCGCATACGGCCGGGAGGAGGACGCGTTGCGTCGCGTGCGAGAGGCGGATGGCGAGCTCGTGCGGCTCGGCCGTCGCGACGCGCTCGTCGCCGGGCTCGCGGACGCGCTGCTCGTGCTCGTGGCCGGACTGACGACGATCGCCGTCCTCACGCTCGCCGTTGCAGCCAACGAGGCGGGGACGCTCGACCGCGTCCTCGTCGCAGCCCTGGCGCTCCTCGCGCTCGCGTCGTTCGAGCCCGTGTCCCCGCTTCCCGGAGCGGCGCGCGAGCTCGCGGGCACGCTCGCGTCCGGCCGGCGCGTGCTCGAGCTCGTCGAGCGCGAGCCGTCCGTGGCCGACCCGCTCGAGGCAGCGCCAGCCGTGCAGGGAGCCGCGACCGTCGAGCTGCGCGGCGTCACCGCTCGCTACCCGTCTGCCGCGTCGGCTGCACTCCGAGACTTCGACCTCCGACTCGAGCCAGGAAGCCGCCTCGCGCTCGTTGGGCCGAGCGGCTCGGGCAAGACGACCGTGACGAACCTGCTCTTGCGATTCCTCGATCCCGAAGCGGGCCGCGTCACGATCGACGGTGTCGACATCCGATCGCTCCGCCAGGAGGACGTGCGCCGCACGTTCGCGCTCGCAGGTCAGGACGCACACGTCTTCGACTCGTCGATCCGCGAGAACCTGAAGGTCGCGCGGCCCAAAGCGAGCGACGAGGAGCTCCGCGACGCGCTCCAGCGCGCGCGCCTCGGCGAGTGGGTGGAATCGCTGCCGGACGGCATGGACACGTTCGTGGGCGAGGGCGGCACGGCCGTCTCCGGCGGCCAGAGGCAGCGCCTCGTCCTCGCGCGTGCCCTGCTCTCCGACGCCTCCGTCCTACTCCTCGACGAGCCAACAGCGCATCTCGACGCCGCTACGGCCGAGGAGCTCGTCGCGGATGTGCTCGACGCCGCGGACGATCGCTCGGTGCTCCTGATCACGCATCGCCCGGAGGGGCTCGACCTCGTCGACGTCGTTGTGACCGTCCCTGAGCCGGTTTAGGCTCTCGCGATGGCCGAGATCCTTGCCCTGGTCGCCGCCCTCTTCTTCGCGCTTGCGGCGACCCTCCAGCAGAAAGGCGCGCTCGGAATGGGCGGCGTCTCGCTCGGCTCCCCGGGCTCGCTCCTACAGCTCGCGAAGCAGACCTGGTGGCTGCTCGGCACCGTCGCGCTGCTCGTGGCCTACGCGTTCCAGGCGGTCGCGCTCGCGAACGGGCGTCTCGCGGTGATCCAGCCGCTCCTCGTCACCACCATCGTGTTCGCGCTTCCGCTCGGCTACCTGCTGACGAATCAGGTGATCGGCCGGAAGGAGGTCCTCGGCGCGGGCGTCGTCGTGCTCGGCCTGGCCGTCTTCACCGTCGTGGGAGACGCCGCCGACGGCGTGGACAACGCACCCGCGAACGAGTGGGCGATCGCCGTCGCGGCTTTCTCTCTCCTCGCCGCCGCGGCGTGGGTCGTCGGTGGACGTGGCGACCCGTCGCGAAAGGCTGCGCTCTACGGGGTCTGCGCAGGAGTGCTGTTCGGTCTCTCGGCCTCCCTGTGCAAGCCGACGATGGAGATCCTCGGCGACGACGGCCTGAGTGGCGTCCTGACGAGCTGGGAGGCGTACGCGTTCGCCATCACGGGCGTCGTCGCCTTCGTCGTCCAGCAGATCTCACTCGCGCAGGGGAATCTGGCAGCGTCGGTCGCGACCGTCTCCGTCTGCAACCCGCTCGTGAGCATCGTCATCGGCACGTTGCTCCTCGACGAACGGCTCGCCGAGCCGACGTGGCACAAGGTCGTCGCCTACGCGGGGCTCGGCCTCGCGCTCGCGGGCGCCGGCCTGATCTCCATGGCGACGGAGAGCGCCAAGGAGGCGAAGGGCGAGGGGCCTGTAGTTCCGGCGCCCGCCACCTAGCCCGGCGCCTGCGGCGCGAACGGCAGGAGCTCGTCCTGGCCCTCCTGGATGACTCCGTAGTGCGACTCGGGAACCTCGTTCCAGGCGCCGGCGAGATCGCCGAGCGGCTCGGAGACGACGAGCCGCGACTCGTCCGAGAGCTGGTGCAGCACCGCGACCTCGGGATGCTGCTCTCGTAGCGTGTCGACGCGCGTCGAGTAGAAGAGCGTCCGCGAACGCCCTTCGCTCGAGTAGCGGAACGCCCACAGCCGTGCTCCGTCGGTCGTCGCCACGGTCATCTGCACGGGATGCTCGACCCCGTGCGAGCCGCCGATCTCCTCGATCAGGCCCACAGCGCGCGCGACGGCGCTGGGAGGGTCGTCCTCGAGACCGAGCGTGAGGGCGAGGAAGAAGAAGACCTCGGAGTCGGTGGAGCCCTCGATGGCGGGGTACAAGCCCGGATCGATCGCCAGCACGAGGTCGCGCTTCACCCGCGAGAAGTCGCCGAGGACGCCGTTGTGCATCCAGAGCCAGCGCCCGTGGCGGAACGGGTGGCAGTTCGTGTGCTGCACCGGCGAGCCGGAGGTCGCCCGGATGTGCGCGAACACGAGCGGCGACCGCACGTGGGCCGCGAGGTCGCGGAGATTCCGGTCGCTCCACGCAGGCTCGACGCTGTGGAACGTCCCGGGCGTCTCCCGCTCGCCGTACCAGCCGATGCCGAACCCGTCACCGTTCGTCGTCTCCGCGCCCATCGTCGAGTGCAGGCTCTGGTCGATGAGCGAGTGCTTCGGTTTGTAGAGGAGATCCTCGAGAAGCACCGGCGAGCCCGAGTACGCGAGCCAACGGCACATCAGTGCGCAAAGGCGCTCCCGGTCGCCTCGTCGTGCACCGGGGTCGGCTGAGCTCGAAGACGCGGGAGCTGGCGCTCGAGGTCGGCCACGAGCATGTCTGCCATGTCGTGAGTGAAGCCACGGCGGACGACCACACGCAGCGCCGCGAGATCGGTGCGGTTGTCGGGGAACGTGTACGCCGGAAGCTGCCAACCCCGCTCGCGCATCGCGCTTGAGACGTCGAACACGGTGTAGTTGTCGACGTCCGCCTTCAGCGTGAAGGCGAACACCGGCAGCTCGTCTCCGCGGGTGAGGAGCTCGAACGGACCGAGCTCGGCGATCGTTCCCGAGAGCCGGGTCGCGACATCTCGGGCGTATCCCTGCACGCGCCGGAAGCCGTCGTAGCCGAGGCGAAGGAAGTTGTAGTACTGCGCCACGACCTGCGCGCCCGGCCGGGAGAAGTTCAGGGCGAAGGTCGGCATGTTGTCGCCGAGGTAGTTGACCCAGAAGATGAGATCGGCAGGGAGTGCGTCGGCGTCGCGCCAGACGACCCAGCCGACCCCCGGATAGACGAGCCCGTACTTGTGCCCGGACGTGTTGATGGAGGCGACGCGGGGGAGACGGAAGTCCCACTCGAGATCGGGGTCGAGGAACGGCGCGATCATCGCGCCGGAAGCACCGTCCGCGTGCACGGGGACGTCGATCCCGCTCTCGTCCTGGAACGCGTCGAGCGCCTCGCAGATCTCCTTCACCGGCTCGTAGGCACCGTCGAACGTCGAGCCGAGGATCGCGACGACGCCGATGGTGTTCTCGTCGCACAGCTTCACCGCCTCCTCCGCGGAGAGCGTGAAGCGGTCGCCCTCCATCGGCACGAGGCGCATCTCGACGTCCCAGTAGTTCGCGAACTTCTCCCAGCACACCTGGACGTTGATGCCCATGACGAGGTTCGGCTTGTCGATCGGCTTGCCTTCGGCCGCGCGCCGTTGCTGCCAGCGGCGCTTGAGCGCGAGGCCGCCGAGCATCGCGGCCTCGCTCGAGCCCGTGGTCGAGCAGCCCGTGGCCTCGTCTGCGTCCGGCGCGTGCCAGAGATTCGCGAGGATGTTCACGCAGCGTGCCTCGATCTCGGCCGTCTGTGGGTACTCGTCCTTGTCGATCATGTTCTTGTCGAAGCACTCGGCCATGAGCTTCTCGGCCTGAGGCTCCATCCAGGTCGACACGAACGTCGCGACGTTCAGCCGTGCGTTGCCGTCGAGCATGAGCTCGTCGTGGACGATCTGGTACGCCACGTCCGGCGACATCTCGCCTGCCGGGAGCTCGTGGCGAGGAATCGTCTGCGCCTCGAGGGTGAAGTGCGGCGCGACCGCCAGGTGGTCGGGAAGGTCGGGCTGGGATTTCGGGTGCTTCAGCGTCATGTTCCCTCCGTAGCGTTGGATCGATAAGTGGCGCCGCTCACACGGCGATGCTCACCGGCTGCGTCGCCAGCCAGACGAGCGTCCCGAGGAACACGAGGCAGCCCACTCCGACGGTGAAGCTGCGCAGGCGTGGGTTCGTGAGCTTCGTGCTCGTGCCCGCGAAGAACAGCGCGACGGAGAAGAGGACGACGCCGAGGATGTAGTTCGACGAGCGCTGGATGTTGCGCCTGACCTGTCCTGCGGACAACTCGGCTTCGGCGTCGAGCCGCTCCGCCTCCTCCTCGGCGGCGAGCGAGTACTGCGGCATGACGAACGGGGTCAACGGCGCCTGCGCGTTCGTCAGCGGCTTCGTCGCGAGCCACGCGGCGAACGCGGGCTTGAACTCCTCGCGAAAACGTCTCTCGTAGAACGTCGTGAGCTCGGTCTCGCGATGAACGTAGGCGTCGACCCACTGGATATATGTCGCGACGTCGACCTCCTTCTGCGCCTCCGAGAGCCCCTGCGCCCGCGCCGCGTCGATCCTGATCGCGTTCGTCCGGCCCGACGCCTTGGCTTGCTCGCCGTTCCAGCGCGTGGCCTGGTAGCCGCTCCACGCCGTCGCGACCGCTGCGAACGCGAGGAGGACGGCGGCGACGAGCTCGGCCCGGTCTCTCACCGCGGATTCCCCTGTTCGTCGCACGGAATCGCTCCCGCGATGCCCAAAGCTGCCCGCGCCTCGTCGAGGATCTCGAGCGAGCGCTCCATGGCCGCAGGCTGGATCTCCCCGAGGCCTGGCCTGTACGGGTTGTCGAGGGCGAAGATCGCGAGGAGCGTGACCACGACGATCGTGGTCGCCGAGCCGACCAGCATCGCCTGCGACCGCTTCAGCTCGGATGGGTCGGCGAAGAAGAGCATGAACGCGAACACGATCGCCGCGCTCAGGAGCAAGACCACCCAGATCGTCATCGGCGTGATCCCGGCCGCGCCGTGGATCCTGTCGCGCCGCGCCTCCTCGCGATCCGAGGTCTGGTCGAGCCACTTGGCGAACGCTGTCTCCTGCACCGTTCCGGACGGCTCGGCCGCTCGGATCGTCCGGAAGAGGGCGAGACCCCACGGGTTGATGTCGCCGACACGCCCGTCCTGCATGCGCGGCCATTCCTGCTCGACGACGGAGCGTCCGTAGCAGACGATCTCGCCTGCGAGGCGATCCCGCGTCCCCGGCGCGAGGAACTGCGCCGTCTCGAACTGCTGCACGACCAGCAAGGCCTCGGCCTCCGCCCCGGCACGCGACTGGTCGTAGGTCGTGAACGCGAGGAAGATCACGAAGCCCGCGAAGATCGCGAACCCGGTCGCGAGCACGCCGAAGACGCCAGAGGCCCGGTCGCCGTCGGCGAAGTAGCTCCCCTCGGGCGCCCGACGCCGTACGAAGAGCATCGTCGCTATCGCCAGTGCGACGGCGCCCAGCAGGATCACGATTCCCAGGAAGAGATTCACTTCCGGCTCCGCTGCACAACCGCGCAAGCGCGCATGCACGTTCTTTCGGGGTAGTGCGTCACGAATGCGTGAGACTACGGTTCCATGAGCGGAAAGGCGAAGCCAATTCAGCGTCGCCAGGAGCACCAAGGGCGGGCGCGCATGGCCGCTCGGATCCTGGTGATGTGGATCCTGAACGCGATCGGTCTCACGATCGGCGCTGCGTTCGTGCCCGGCGTGACGCTCGACAGCTTCTGGTACGCGCTGCTGGCCGCCGCCCTCCTGGGCGTGCTGAATGCCCTGATCTGGCCGGCGCTCATTCGCTTCGCGCTGCCGATCACCGCGTGGACGCTCGGTCTGGGGGCCCTCTTCCTGAACGGCCTCTTCGTCTGGCTCGTCGCCTGGATCATCGAGGGCGGCTTCGACGTCGAGCGCGTGTGGCAGGGCGTGCTGCTCGCGGCCTGGCTCACCGTCATCTCGATCGTGATCACGACGGTGCTCTCGGTCGACGACGACGCGGTCGTGTACCGGAGCGTGGTCAAGCGCCAGATGCGCAAGGTCGGCGCGATCGAATCGGATGTTCCCGGCGTCCTCTTCCTCGAGATCGACGGGCTCGGGCACGAGGTGCTCACCCGCGCCATGCGTGACGGGAATGCTCCGAACCTCGCGCGCTGGGTTCAGGACGGCTCCCACCGTCTCGTGAAGTGGGAGACGGACTGGTCGTCGCAGACCGGCGCCGCGCAGACAGGCCTCCTGCTCGGCTCGAACGAGAACATCCCAGCCTTCCGCTGGTGGGACAAGGAGCAGGGTCGCGCGGTTGCGTCGTCGGCGCCGAAGGACGTGCTCGCGATCGAGGCGAGCCTCTCGACCGGGAAGGGCCTGCTCCACGCGGACGGCGCGAGCCGCTCGAACATGTACTCGGGTGACGCGGTTCACTCCTCGCTCACGATCGCGACCCTGCGCCAGCAAGAGCGGCATCACGAGCGGCGCGGTCAGGGCTACCTCGCGTACTTCTCGAATCCGTTCGCGATGGTGCGGACGATCGTGCTGATGGTCGGCGACATGATCAAGGAGCACTGGAACGCCGCCGAGCAGCGCCGGCTCGACGTCTGGCCCCGTGGTCACCGGGGCTTCGTCTACTCACTGCTGCGCGCGTTCATGGTCGTCGTCCAGCGGGATCTTGCGATGTCGGCGGTGATCGGCGACATCTACGCAGGGAGGCCGGTCGTGTACGCGACGTTCTCCGGCTACGACGAGGTCGCCCATCACTCCGGCATCGAGCGTCCCGACGCGCTCGCCGTCCTGCGGAACCTCGACCAGACATTCGACCGCATCGCGCGTGCGACCCTCGACGCGCCTCGTCCGTTCCACATCGTCGTGCTCTCCGATCACGGGCAGAGTCAGGGGCCGACGTTCTTCCAGCGCTACGGCACGACGCTCGAGGAGGTCGTGGCCCAGGCAGCGCGCGCCGAGGTCGTCTCGAGCGAGATGGGAGACGAGGGGATGATGCATCTCAACGTGACGATGACCGCTGCCGCAACCGGTGGCGGAGCCGTCGGCGTGATTGCGAAGCCGTTCGCCAAGAGCACCGACGAGGACGCGATGACGGAGGCGAGCGAGGATCTCGCCGCCGTCGGCGCGGACGGCAAGGAGCTGCCCGAGGTGGTCACCCTCGCGTCCGGGAACCTCGGACTGATCTCGTTCCCGCGGATCCCGCACCGCGTGACGCTCGAAGAGCTCGACGAGCGCTACCCGCACGTGATTCCGGCGCTCTGCAATCACCCGGGCGTGGCGTTCATGGTCGTTCGCTCGTCGAGGGAAGGGCCTGTCGCCATCGGCGACATGGGCCGGCACTACCTCGACGACGGGCGCATCGTGGGCGAGGATCCGCTGGCGCCGTTCGGAGCCAACGCCGCCGCGAAGGCGAAGCGGACGGACGGCTTCTCGCACGTCGCCGACATCATGGTCAACTCGACCTACTGGGCCGAGCTCGAGGAGGTGGCCGCGTTCGAGGAGCTGATCGGCTCCCACGGCGGCATGGGTGGGCCGCAGCAGTACCCCTTCTTCCTCGTCCCGGCCGAGTTCGCCCTCCCGGATCACCTGCTCCTCGGGCCTGGCACCGTGCACGACTGGATGCGGCGCTGGCTGGCCGATCTCGGCCACGAGGCGTACGCGGACGAGCGCGCCGCCGCCGCCGTCTGATCTAGCGCGCCGCCGCTTCG
>DASQLF010000110.1:0-34233 GCA_035630135.1 Gaiellaceae bacterium | reverse complement strand
CGTCCGCCGACACTGGCGGTATGAGCATTCGCACATCACTCACCCTGCTTTCGTGCTGTTCCGCGCTCGTCTTCGCCGCGGTCGGCTGCGGCGGTGACGACGACTCGTCGAGCGGCGACGGCGGCGCGCTGATCACCGCCGACGGCTCGAGCACCGTCGGGCCGTTCACGACGAGGGCCGCGGAGGACTGGAAGGCCGACGGTGGCGGCGACGTCACGGTCGGCATCTCGGGAACCGGCGGCGACTTCGAGCGCTTCTGCGCCGGCGAGACAGACATCTCCAACGCCTCGCGGCAGATCGATGAAGAGGAGGTCGCGCTCTGCGAGGAGGGCGGCGTCGAGTACGTCGAGCTCCAGGTCGCAACCGACGCTCTGACGAACGTCGTGAACACCTCCAACGACTTCGCGACCTGCCTCACCGTCGAGCAGCTGGCCAAGATCTGGGGCCCTGGCTCGAAGATCTCGAACTGGAACCAGGTCGACCCCTCCTTCCCGGACCTCGCGCTCAAGCTGTATGGGCCGGGCACGGACTCGGGCACGTTCGACTACTTCACCGACGTGATCAACGGGGACGAGGGCGCGAGCCGCACCGACTTCTCCGCGAGCGAGGACGACAACGTGATCGTCCAGGGCGTCGCCGGAACCGAGGGCGGGCTCGGGTACCTCGGCTTCTCGTACTTCGAGGAGAACCAGGACACGCTGAAGGCTGTTCAGGTCAACGGTGGATCCGGTTGCGTCGGCCCGAGCGTCGAGGCGGCGCAGGACGGCTCGTACGAGCCGCTCGCGCGCCCGCTCTTCATGTACGTGAAGCTGAGCTCGCTGAGCGACAACCAGTCGGTCTCGGACTTCGTGACCTACACGCTCGAGAATGCCGAGACGATCGCGACCGAGGCGCAGTTCGTGCCGCTGAGCCCGGATCAGATCGCGGAGCAGCAGCAGAAGCTCGAGGGCGCGACCTCCTAGCGGCATGACGACAGCGGACGCCACCGTCGCCCGGCCGGCGGCGACGACGCTCCCGCGCAAGAAGCTCCGCGTGGGCGAGCAGCTCGTCCACGCGGTTCTCTTCGTGGCGGCCGCGATCTCGGTGCTCACGACCGTGGGGATCGTGCTCTCGCTCGTCTTGCCGGCGCTCGACTTCTTCCGCGAGGTCAGCCCGATGGACTTCTTCACCGGCACGACCTGGGCGCCGCTCTTCCTCGACGCCCAATTCGGTGTCCTTCCGCTGATCGTCGGCACCTTCGCCATCTCGTTCTGGTCGGCACTCGTCGCGTTCCCGCTCGGGATCGGCGTCGCGATCTACCTCAGCGAATACGCGGCACCGAGGGCGACGTCGTTCCTCAAGCCGGTGCTCGAGATCCTGGCGGCGATCCCGACGGTCGTCCTCGGCTACTTCGCCCTCACCTTCGTCACGCCGTTCCTGCGCGATCAGCTGAACGTCCAGGTGGAAATCTTCAACGCGCTCTCGGCGAGCCTCGTCCTCGGGGTCATGCTCATCCCGACGGTCGCGACGCTCTCCGAGGACGCGATGGCAGCCGTCCCGCGCGAGCTGCGCGACGGGGGCTACGCCCTTGGCGCCGACAAGCTGCAGGTGTCGACGAAGATCGTCGTGCCGGCGGCGGTCTCCGGGATCATCGCGGCGTTCGTGCTCGCGTTCTCGCGCGCGGTCGGCGAGACCATGATCGTCCTCATCGCCGCCGGCCAGCTCGCGCAGATCACGTTCGACCCACGGGAGACGATCGAGACGATCACGGCGTTCATCGGGGCCACGGGCAACGGCGACGTCCCGACCGGCTCGATCGAGTACAAGACGATCTTCGCGGTCGGCCTGACGCTCTTCGTGATGACGCTGGTTATGAACCTCATCTCGATCCGCCTCGTCCGCAAGTACCGCGAGGTCTACGAATGACCGTCTTCGAGCATGTCGAGCGCGACTTCGAGCCACCGCCCGACGAGGCGACGACCCGCCGTGGGCGCGAGTGGAAGAACCGGCTGTTCAGGCTCGCGATGCTGTTCTGCATGTTCGTCGCGTTCGGGACGCTGGCCGTCCTGCTCGTCGACACGGTTCTCACCGGGTGGCCGGCGATCTCGTCGCAGCTCTTCACGGGGCTGCCTTCCACCGAGCCCGGCGAGGCCGGCGCGCGGCCCGCGATCCTCGCGACGCTCTACCTCGGCGCGCTCGTTCTCCTCTTCTCGGTGCCCGTCGGTGTACTCACGGCGATCTACCTCGAGGAGTACGCGAATCGCGAGCGCTGGTGGAACCGCGCGATCGAGGTGAACATCCAGAACCTCGCGGCGGTGCCGGCGATCGTCTACGGGATCCTCGGGCTCGCGTTCATCGTTCGTGGAATCGGTGTCGGCCGGGTGGTGCTCGCTGGCGGGTTGATCCTCACGCTGGTGGTGCTTCCCACCGTCGTCGTCGCATCGCGCGAGGCGATCCGCGCCGTGCCCGATTCCATCCGCCAGGGGGCCTTCGCGCTCGGCGCGACGAAGTGGCAGGTCGTCTGGCGCCAGGTGCTGCCCGCCTCGATCCCCGGCATCGCCACCGGGTCGATTCTCGCGCTCTCGCGTGCCGTGGGCGAAACGGCGCCGCTGATCATGGTCGGCGCGATCACGTACGTCGCCTTCAACCCCTCGCTGCTCGGGCCGTACACGGCGCTTCCCGTGCAGATCTACAACTGGACGAAGCAGCCGGACACGGACTTTCAGACGCTCGCCGCTGCCGGTGCCATTGTCCTGCTCGTCATCGTGCTCAGCATGAACGCGGTGGCGATTTTTCTCCGTAACCGCTACCGCAAACAATGGTGAGCGAGGATATGACACAGATGGAAGCTCCACGTATCGACAGCGGCAAGATCGCCGAGGTCTCGCACGGTCTCGGGCGCGCCGAGGTCGAGAGCCGCGAGAAGGTCTTCTCCGTCTCGGATCTCGCCGTGTCGTACAGCGGCAACGTCGCCCTGCAAGACGTCAATCTCGACGTGCACAAGAACACGGTCACCGCGTTCATCGGTCCGTCGGGCTGCGGAAAGAGCACGTTCATCCGCTGCTTCAACCGCATGAACGATCTCGTGCCCGGTGCGAAGGTGATGGGCGACGTGCTCTACCACGGCCAGGATCTCTACGCGCGCGACGTCGACGCCGTCGAGATTCGACGGCGCATCGGGATGGTCTTCCAGAAGCCCAACCCGTTCCCGAAGTCGATCTACGACAACATCGCGTTCGGCCCGCGGGTGCTCGGCATGAAGGGGTCGATGGACGACCGCGTCGAGCAGGCACTGCAGCAGGCCGCGCTCTGGGACGAGGTGAAGGATCGGCTCAAGGACGGCGCGCTCGGTCTCTCCGGCGGGCAGCAGCAGCGTCTCTGCATCGCGCGCGCGCTGGCGGTCAACCCGGACGTGATCCTGATGGACGAGCCTGCGTCCGCGCTCGACCCTATCTCGACCACACGCATCGAGGACCTCATGCACGAGCTCAAGCGCAACTACACGATCATCATCGTCACGCACAACATGCAGCAGGCGGCTCGGGTCGCCGACATGACCGCGTTCTTCAGCGTCCTCGTGGACGAGGAAGGAGGCAGACGGCACGGGATCCTCGTCGAGTACGACTCGACGACCAAGATCTTCACCACGCCCTCCGACCAGCGCACCGAGGACTACGTCACGGGGAGATTCGGATGAGAGTCGAGTTCCAGGGAGAGCTGGACGCCCTCGAGGCGGGGTTCCAGGAGACCGGCGAGATCGTCCTCCGTTCCATCCGCGGCGTCGTCGACGCCCTGCGCACGCAGGATGTCGAGCTCTGTGACGAGGTCATCGCTTTCGACGACGAGATCGACGACCGCTACCACTCGCTCGAGAAGCAGATCGAGCTCGTGCTCGCGCGCCAGACGCCGGTCGCGACCGACCTTCGGCTCGTGCTCGCGCTGCTCCACTCGGGGCTGCACGTCGAGCGCATGGGCGACCAGTGCGTGACGATCGCCAAGCTCACGAAGCTCTCGAGCCACCTCGACACGAAGCAGACGGTGATGGAGAGCCTGGTCGACATGGGCGACCGCTGCGAGGAGATGGTGAAGGTCTCGCTCGACGCGTTCGCGGCGCGTGACCTCGAGCAAGCCCGCGGGCTGCACGGGCTCGACGACCTCGTGGACCGGGCGAATCGCCAGGTGTTCGGCGAGGTGCTGCGCTACGTGAACGATCCCGAGGCGCTCGAGTGGGGCATGCGGCAGATCACCGTCGCCCGCTGCTTCGAACGGATCGGAGACAACGCCGTTGACATCGGCGAGCAGACGGCCTTCGTCGTCACCGGCGAGTTCGCCGAGTTCACGGACGCGAGTCACTAGCCAGGCGCTTCACCACTCCGCCACCCGACGTTCACTCTCCGTCGCCCCATGCTCGCTTCGACGGTCGCGACTATCGCTGCTGCAGGGGCAAACTCGAGACGAGGAGAGGGAACACACATGACATCGAGAATCGGGCGCCGTGGCGTCGCCGTCGTTGCGGGGGCGGTCGTTGCCACCATGGTCGCGTCGACCGCGATCGCCGGCTCGACGCAGACCGGTCCGACGTACAACCTGAAGAACCTCAAGGGCTCCGTCACCGCTGACGGATCGTCGACGGTAGGGCCGTACACGACGTCTGCCGCCGAGCTCTTCCGGCGCGCAGGCGCGAGCAACGTGCAGGTGACGGTTGGCATCTCCGGCACGGGAGGAGGCTTCCAGCGTTTCTGCACGGGTGAGATCGATCTGTCCAACGCGTCGCGGCCGATGCGCAACACGGAGGCGAAGGCGTGCAAGGACAACAACGTCGGCTCGTGGCGCGCGTTCACCGTCGCCAACGACGCGCTGACCGTTGTCGTCAACCAGCAGAACACATGGGCGCGCTGCCTGACGGTTGCCGAACTCAAGAAGATCTGGGAGCCGGGCTCCAAGGTCGACAACTGGAGGGACGTCCGCGCAGGCTTCCCGGACGTGCCGATAAAGCTCTTCGGCCCGGGCACGGACTCCGGAACGTTCGAGTACTTCACCGAGGCGATCAACGGGCGGGCCCGCGCGAGCCGCACGAACTACCAGGCGTCCGAGGACGACAACGTGCTCGTCCAGGGCGTCTCCGGTGAGCGCGGCGGCCTGGGCTACTTCGGATTCTCGTACTTCGTCGAGAACCAGAGCCGCCTGAACGCCGTCCAGGTGACGAACCCGAAGACGAGCCAGTGCGTCGCGCCGTCGAAGGCGAGCGTCTTCTCGAACTCCTACAAGCCGCTCTCGCGACCGCTCTTCATCTACGCGAAGGGCTCGTCGTTCAAGCGGCAGGAGGTGCAGGCGTTCATCGACTACGTCTTCGACAACGAGGTCGCGATTGCGAACCGGTCGGACTTCATCTCGCTCACGCCCAAGCAGCTGAAGCGTGCGAGGACGAACTTCACCCTGGCCGTGAAGGCCGCGAACCGGAACTAGCCTCCCCTCACACGTCGATGCCTGTCCGCGAGAAGCGGCCCTTCGGGGCCGCTTCTCGTCGTTCTGCGCGTTCTCGACTGCGCTAGATTGACGACTGTCGATGAAAGCGACCCTCCCGGTTCTCCAGCCCATCTGTTGCGGTCCGAACGTCCCTCCGCTGGACGCGCATGAGGCGCAGGTCGTCGCGGACACGTTCAAGGCACTGTCCGACCCGACGCGAGTCGCAATCGTGAGCCGGCTGGCCTCGGGCGACCCGTGTTGCGTGTGCGACCTGACCGACGCCTTCGACCTTTCGCAGCCGACCGTCTCGCATCACCTGCGCATCCTCCGCGACGCCGGCCTCGTCGATTCGGAGCGTCGCGGGACGTTCGCGTACTACTGGCTCGTGCCCGAGGCTATCGAGCGCTTGCGCGGCGTCTTCACGCCTGTGGGCGCGGCCTCGCCGGCGTGAGCAGGGGCTCGCTCGGGCGGCGCTGCGCGGCCGAGGTGCTCGCGACTTTCGCTCTGGTGTTCGCTGGCTGCGGTGCCATCGTCGTGAACAGCGAGAACGACGGAACGCTCGGGGAGCTCGGCATCGCCGGCGCCTTCGGGCTCGTGATCATGGCGATGATCTACGCAACCGGGCATGTCTCGGGCGCGCACATGAATCCCGCCGTGACACTGTCGTTCGTCGCGCTTCGCCACTTCCCGGCGCGCGACGCGCTCGGGTACGTGCCAGCACAGCTCGCCGGCGCGGTTGCAGGAGCCCTGGTGCTTCGGATCGCGTGGGACGGAACACCTGCAGATCTCGGCGCGACGGTGCCAAGCGTCGGCACGTGGGCCGCGTTCCTCTACGAGTTCGTCCTCACGGCATTGTTGATGTTCGTGGTCGTCGCGGTCGCAACCGACGTGCGCGCGGTCGGGTCGGCTGCCGCGATCGCCATCGGCGGCACTGTCGCGCTCGACGCGCTCGTCGGCGGTCAGGTCACCGGCGCCTCGATGAACCCGGCGCGCTCCTTCGGCCCGGCGCTGGTGGCAGGCCAGTGGGACGACTTCTGGCTCTACGCCGTCGCTCCGCCCCTCGGCGCGCTTGCCGGCGGCCTTTGCTACGTGTTCGTGCGCGCGGGTGGCCCCGAGCCCGCACAGCCTTGACCGGCATTCGACGACTCGACAGAATCCCTGCACTCGGCCCGAAGCGGCCAGCGACGAGAGGGGCATCGTGCTGCTTCTGAGACATACGAGCGCAGGTCAGAGATTGTCCTCGCCGGGGATCGACCGGTTCCGGCGGCTCGACGACGGTGGTCGCCTCGTCGCGCGGCAGCTCGTGTGGCACCTCGCCGATCGAGAGATCACGCGCATCGTCTCGAGTCCGCTCGTGCGCTGCGTCGAGTCGGTCGTGCCGATCGCCGAGAGCAGGCGCCTCGTGGTGGAGAACCGCTGGGAGCTCGAGCCGGACGTGCCCCTCGTCGACGTCATGAATCTGCTGGCCGATCTGCCGGACTCGGCGCTCGTGTGCACGCATCGCGAGACCTTCGAGAAGCTTCTCGGTTGGGACGTCACATGTGAGAAGGGCGCTGCGTGGGTGCTCGAGCGCAAAGGCCCGGATCTCGTCCCGACGTTCTACGTCGAGCCTCCGGCGCAGGTCACGGCCGGCGACCGGCACGCCGTTCGCAGCGCCTAGCTCTCGCTCTCCCCGACGAGATCGTCGAGCAGCGTCCGCACACGCGCGTCGATCTCGTCGCGAATCCGCCGCACCGTCTTCAGGTCCTGACCGGCCGGATCGTCGAGCATCCAGTCCTCGTAGCGCTTGCCCGGATAGACGGGGCATGCGTCGCCGCACCCCATCGTGATCACCACGTCGGCCGCGCGAACGGCCTCGTCGGTCAGCGGCTTCGGGAACTTCTCGCTGAAGTCGAGCCCCACCTCGGCCATCGCTTCGACGACTGCCGGATTGATCTCGTCGGCAGGCTCGCTACCGGCTGAACGCACGTGCACGCGTCCTTCCGCCCGGAGCTGGAGCAGCCCGGCCGCCATCTGACTGCGGCCAGCGTTGTGGACGCACACGAACAGCACTTCGGGTTGCTCCGACGCAGCTCTAGGGGGCACGGCGGTCGCGCGCAACGCGACGGGCCCGCTTGAGCGACCGCAGCATCATCGTGTCGTGGTGCGAGTGCGGCTTGTCCGACTTCCCGGGCGTGGCCCGTTCCCACTCGCCCGACGGGGAGAGGATCCAGGCGTTGAGGTTGTCCGCGAGCGCGCTGTCCAGGATGGCGTGGATCTCGGCGCGGACGCGCTGGTTCTCGACCGGCACCAACACCTCGATCCGGTGGTCGAGGTTGCGCTGCATGAGGTCGGGGCTGCCGATGTAGGTGGCCACCCGCTCGTCGGCCTCGAACGAGTAGATCCGGCTGTGCTCGAGGAAGCGTCCGACGATCGAGCGGACGTGGATGTTCTCGGAGAGGTCGTCGACGCCGGGGCGCAGAGCACAGGTGGAGCGGGCGACGATGTCGACCTGCGCGCCGGCCTGGGAAGCGGCGTACAGCTCCGCGACGATTCCCGGGTCGACGAGGTGGTTGAGCTTGAGCCGGATGCGCGCGTGCTTCTTGTGCGCGGCAGCGTCGGCGACGCCGCGGATCTCGTCGACGAGGCCGCTGCGAAGCGTGAACGGCGCGACGAGCAGTTTGCGGAACGTCTGCGGGCGCGCGAACCCGGTGATGTAGTTGAAGAGGTCCGCGACGTCCGCGGTGATCTCCTCGTCGGCCGTGAACACGCCGAGATCCTCGTACAGGCGCGCGGTGGCCGCGTGGTAGTTCCCCGTCCCGATGTGCGCGTAGCGGCGCAGGAGGTCTCCCTCGCGCCGGACGATGAGGGTCATCTTCGCGTGGATCTTGAGATCCGGGAAGCCGTACGCCACGTGGACGCCCGCTTGCTCGAGCGCTCGCGACCACTCGATGTTCCTGAGCTCGTCGAAGCGCGCCTTGAGCTCGACCAGGCACACGGATTGCTTGCCGTCCTCGGCGCACTGGATAAGCGAGCCCACGAGCACGCTGTCGTCGCTCGTGCGATACACCGCGGTCTTCATGGCGATCACGCTCGGGTCGCGCACGGCTGCCTGGGCGAACACCTCGAAGCTCGCCCGGAACGAGCCGTACGGCTGGTGCACGAGGATGTCGCCGCGCCGGATCTCGTCGAAGACCTGCGGCAGGTCCGTCTGCGCGGCCGCGAAGCGCGGCGGTATCGCCGGGATCCACGCGTCGAACTTGAGGTCGGGACGATCGAGTCGCACGAGCTCGACGAGCTCCGAGAGGTCGAGCAGACCGTCGACCCGATAGATCTGGGTCTCGTCCGCCTCGAGCCCGCCCTGCAGACGGGCGACCATCTCGGAGGAGGCCGACGAGCTCACCTCGACCCGCACGACGTCGCCGAACCGCCGGCGGCGAAGCTGCGTCTCGACCGCCTCGAGGAGGTCGTCGCCGTCGTCGGAGACCTCGAAGTCGGCATCGCGCGTGACGCGGAAGACAGCTCGCTCCAGGATCTCGACGCCCGGGAAGAGCGCGGGGAGGAAGTGCGCGATGATCTGCTCGAGCGGCACGTAGACCTCGCGACCGCCGAGCTTGAAGAATCGCGGTAGGCCCTCGGGGATCTTGACCCGCGCGAATCGCGCCTCGCCCGTGTCGGGATCCTCGGCGAAGATCGCGAGCGACAACGAGAGGCCCGAGATGTAGGGAAACGGCTGGCCGGGACCGACCGCGAGCGGCGTCAGCACCGGATAGATCTCGCGATGGAAGCGCTTCTCGAGCTTCTCGAGCTCCTTGGAGCTCAGGTCCTCGATCCCGCCGACCACGATCCCTTGGTGATCGAGCGCGGGACGAAGCTCCTTCTTCCAGAGCTTCGACTGGATCGAGGAGAGTTCGAGGACGCGCTCGCGGATGCGAGCGAGCGCTTGCTGTGGCGTGAGCCCGTCGGCGGAACGGAGGACGAGACCGGCCTCCGCCTGTCCGAGTAGGCCCGCGACGCGCACCTGGAAGAACTCGTCGAGGTTCGACGAGAAGATCCAGCAGTAGTTCACGCGCTCGAGCAGGGGCAGCGACTCGTCGGTTGCGAGCTCGAGCACGCGTGCGTGGAACTCGAGATGCGAGAGCTCGCGATTGAGGAGCGTCTCGACGGGCTCGGTGCGAATGCGCGTCGCCATCACGACATTGTGTATCGGCAGAGCATGGCTGTGGAGCGAGCTTTCGCCGCGCAGCCGGCGATTCCCGTCCGTTGTGCGGATCTGAGCGTCTACGCCTGCGAGGGGAGGAGGCGTCGCGTCTCGTAGCGGCGACCGATGAATGCGGCCGCGGCGATCGCGCCTGCGAGCAGGAACACGATGAGGTCCCCGGCCGGCAGGCGCGTGACGAGCTCCATCACGGCGCCGACGAAACCGGCTGCGGGCAGTGTGAGAATCCACGCGACGGCGATGTTCCCGGCGACTCCCCAGCGCACCGCCGAGAACCGCCTGCTCGCGCCCGCGCCCATCACGCAGCCGGTGATCGTCTGCGTCGTCGACACCGGGAAGCCGAAGTGCGCGGTTCCCCACAGGATCCCGGCGCACGTCGTCTGGGCAGCGAAGCCCTGGGGCGGGTCGATCTTCGCGATGCGCGTTCCCATCGTCTTGATGATCCGCCAGCCGCCGGCGTAGGTCCCGAGCGCCATGGCGAGCGCGGCCGACACGATGACCCACAGCGGCGGCTGGTCGAAGTCGGCGTCGAGATGGCCCGAGACGATCAGGGCGAGGCAGATGATGCCCATCGTTTTCTGCGCGTCGTTCGTCCCGTGCGTGAACGCGACGAAGCTTCCCGACACGATCTGCGCGCGCCGGAACACGCGGTTGACGCGGCTCGGGGAGCGCTTGCGGATGATCCACGTGATCACGAGCATGAGCACGAGTGCGCTCGCGAAGCCGACCGTCGGCGAGAGCAGCCCGGGCAGGACCACCTTGTCCCAGATCCCCGACCAGTTGATGACGTCGAGACCGGAAGCCGCGATCGCCGAGCCGGCTACGCCGCCGATGAGCGCGTGGCTCGAGCTCGAGGGCAGGCCGAGGAACCACGTGATGAGGTTCCACGTGATCGCGCCGACGAGCCCGGCGAGGATCACGTCGAGCGTGATCACGTCCGCGTTCACGATGCCCGTCGCGATCGTGGCGGCGACCGCGAACGAGACGAACGCACCCGCGAAGTTGAGGACGGCAGCGAGTGCGACGGCCGTCCGCGGCGTGAGCGCCCGCGTCGACACGCTCGTCGCGATCGCGTTCGCCGTGTCGTGGAAACCGTTCGTGAAGTCGAAGAAGAGGGCGACGGCGACGACGGCGACGAGGGTCAGGTCCTCCATCGCGATTTTCGGTCAGGCGTTCTTGACGACGATGTTCGCGATGACGTTCGCAGCCGTCTCGCAGGCGTCGAGTGCCCGCTCGAGCCCCTCGTAGATGTCCTTCCAGCGGATGACGATGAGCGGGTCGATCGCCGGGTCGCGGAAGAGCGCTGCGACGGCGTCGCGGAGAACGCGATCGCCCTCGTCCTCGTACTGCTTGAGCTGGACGAGCGCCTCCTGCACGCCGCGCATCCCTTTCAGGTTGTCGCACGCGATCGCGAGCTGCTCGCAGGCGAGCACGATGATCCGGCACTGCTCGACGGCGTGGCGCGTCGGCATCTCGACGCCGTACAGCCCGAGCAGCGCGGACGCCTCCTCGAGGTAGTCGACGACGTCGTCGAGCTCGGTCGCGAGGAGATAGATGTCGTCGCGGTCGAACGGCGTGACGTACTGGGTGTTCAGGAGCGTGATCAGCTCGCGCGTGATCGAGTCGCCCTCGGTCTCCTCCGCCTTCACCTGCTCCTGCGTGATGCCCGAGTTCGGGTGCTCGCGAAAGCGGCGCTCGACGAGGCGCGAGACCTGGAGAGCGTTCGCGCCGGCCTTGGCGAAGAGGGCGAAGAACTCGGACGTGCGCGGAGTCAGGCTGAACCGCATGCGGGCGGCACGTTAACCAATTGGAGATATTTCGGACGAGAGATCGAGGCTGACTACGCGAGCGCGTCCACGACCAGCGCCTGGAAGTGCGCGATGAGCTTCTCCGACTCAGGGAGAAGCCGGCCCTCCTCGATGAGTCCCGCCTGCATTCCGGCCTGGACGCGTTCGATGAGGATGCGGTCCTCGGCGCCGACCTGGGCGTCGAACTCGAGCGACTCTTCGATCCACGCCGGGTCGGCGTCCGCGGCGACGAAGTAGTCGAGGAAGCGGTATGTCCTCTCGACGCCGCGCGGGACGATCGGGCCGATGGAGAAGTTCGCGCGGCCGGGCATCACGTTGATGACCGTGCCCGGGAAGAGGAGGTGGAACTGGCCGCGCTCGACCTCGCCGGTCGGGTCGTAGGTGCCGCGCGGCTCGGGCCGTGGCGGGCTGTACTGCGTCATCCGGCTTGCGCTCGTCTCGAGGAGGTAGGCGTCCGGTGAGACGTTCATCACCGCCGAGAAGCCCGGGTGCGCCGTCGGGCAGTGGTAGCACTCGAGGAAGTTCTCCGCGGAGATCTTCCAGTTGCAGTCGAGCTCCGACTCCGAGCGCTGCAGGAAGCGCAGGGCGTCGAGATCGATACCCGCTTCCGCGATGCGCTCAGGGATGCCGTCGAGGTGCTCCTCCAGCGGCTCGGCATCCGCGTCCGGGTTGACGAAGAGGAGCGGTCCCCAGGTCTCGAGGCGAAGCGGGACGAGACCGAGCTCGTCCTTGGGGATGCCGCCCTCCTTGTTTCCGCGCGGTGCGGTGATGAGCCGACCGTCGAGACCGTACGTCCAGGCGTGGTAGGGGCACTGCAGGGTCTCGCGTCGCCCGGAGCCCTCGCACACGAGCGAGCCGCGGTGGCGGCAGACGTTGAGGAACGCGCGCAGCTCGTCCTCGCGGTCGCGTACGAGCACGACCGGGATCTCACCGACGGTCGTTGCCGCGAACGAGCCAGGCTCGGGCACATCACCGAGGTGCCCGACGTACTGCCACGAGCTGCGGAAGATCCGCTCACGCTCGAGTTGCAGCACGGACGGATCCGTGTACCAGCTCCAGGGCAGCGTCCTCACGTCGACCGCGCTCATGGAGCGCAGGCTACCGAGTCCCGGCTGCGGGTAATCTCGTGCCCGATGCGCGACGCGGTAGCGCTGGTGAACGAGGCGGAGCAGCGGCTCGCGCCGCTCACGCTCGCCTCGAACAGCGCGTGGTGGGACTCCCAGGTCGAGGCGACGGAGGAGAACGCCGAGCGCCGCACGAAGGCCGAGCTCGCCCTGTCAGACGCACTTGCCGACCGCGAGCTCTTCGCGGCCGTCGACGCGGCTAGTACGGCTAACGGCGACTCGGCTCGCCAGCTCGACCTCCTGCGCAACGCCATGCTCACGCGCCAGCTTCCCGACGCGCTCCGCGCGCGGATCATCGAGATCGAATCGTCCGTCGACCTGCGCTTCTCTCGGCACCGGGGCGTCGTCGGCGGCGTCGAGGTCGGCGACACGGAGATCAAGCGCATCCTGCGCGGGAGTGACGACACGGCCGAGCGCGAGGAGGCGTGGGAGGCGTCGAAGACCGTTGGGGCGGAGGTGGCGGACGACGTGCGCGAGCTCGCCCGGCTGCGCAACGAAGCAGCTCGCGGCCTCGGCTACCGCGACTGGTTCGCGCTCTCGCTCTCCACCGACGAGCTCGACGAGCAGAAGCTGATCGACACGCTCGCCGACTGCGACCGAGCCACGGTGGAGCCGTTCACGCGCTGGAAGGGCGCGCTCGACGAGAAGCTCGCCGCGCGCTTCGGCTGCTCGGTCGCCGACCTGCGGCCGTGGCACTACGCGGATCCCTTCTTCCAGGAGACCCCACCCGACGGCGGGGTCGACCTCGACCCGCTATTCGAGGGGCAGGACGTCGTCGCGCTCGCGCAGCGCACCTTCGAGGGGATCGGACTGGAGGTCGCGGGCATCGTCGAGCGCAGCGATCTCTACCCGCGCGAGGGCAAGAACCAGCACGCGTTCTGCATCGACATCGACCGGGCGGGCGACGTGCGCATCCTCGCCAACACGGTGCAGACGCACGACTCGGCGGACACGATGCTGCACGAGCTCGGCCACGGCGTCTACGACCTCGGCTTCCGCGAGGACCTGCCCTGGCTTCTGCGCTCGACGCATCTCGTCGCGACGGAGGCTTCTGCCCTTCTCTCCGGCGCGCTGTCCGGTCGCGCCGAGTGGCTCCAGAAGATCCTCGGCGCGAGCCCGAGCGACGTCGCGGAGCTCCAGCCGAGGCTCGAGGCAGCCCGTGCTGCCGAGCTCCTCGTCTTCACCCGCTGGGTTCTCGTCATGAACGCGTTCGAGCGCGCGCTGTACGCGGACCCGGAATCGGATCTGGACGCGGCCTGGTGGGAGCTCGTCTCGCGCTATCAGGGCGTTACCCCGCCAGACGGGCGCCGCGCGCCCGACTGGGCGTCGAAGATCCACGTCGCGGTCGCGCCGGTCTACTACCACACCTATCTGTACGGAGCCATCGTCGGGCTCCAGCTGACGACGGCCCTCGAGGCCGCCGCCGGCGGGATCGTCGACCGGCCGGAGGCGGGAGCGATCCTCCGCGACAAGCTCTTCGCGGCCGGTGAATCCGTGCGCTGGGATCGGTTGGTAGAGGATGCGTCGGGCAAGCCGCTGTCGGTCGATTCGCTCGCGCGCGCTGTCGCCAAGGCCTGACGTGAGCGACAGCGCTCCGCTCGTAGAGGCGCCGGACGAGGCGGAGGAGGAGCGAAAGACCAGCTACATCGAGCTCTTCTTCGACCTCGTGTTCGTCTTCGCGTTCACCCAGGTCACCGCGCTCATCCTCGAGGACACGAGCGCGCAGGGATTCTTGCGCGCGGCGCTCGTGCTGGCGATGGTGTGGTGGGCCTGGTCCGCGTACGCGTGGATGACGGATGCAATCGACGTCGAGAACGTCGTTACGCGGATCCTCGTCTTCGGTGGAATGGCGGCCGCGTTCTTCATGGCTCTCTCGGTGCCCGACGCCTACCAGGACGAGGGAGCGTGGTTCGCCGTCGCGTATTTCGTCGTCCGGATCCTGAACACGTCGCTCTTCACGTGGGGCGTACGCCACGATGCCGCGCATCTGCGATCCACGCTGCATCTTGCGCCCTGGTTCGCCGGTGCGGCGGTGATCGCGCTCCTCGGAGGGTTTGCCGATCCCGAGCTGCGGCCGTGGATCTGGCTCCTGTCTCTCGCCGTCGACGTCGTCGGGACGCTGCGGGCCGCCGGGGACGAGTGGCGGGTCAAGCCCTCGCACTTCGCGGAGCGGTTCGCCTTGATAGTGATCATCGCGCTCGGCGAGTCGATCGTGGCCATCGGGATCGGTACGTCGGGGCTCGAGCGCGATGCCATGTACGCCGCGGCGGTCCTGGTGGGGTTCGCGGGAGTCGCCGCGCTCTGGTGGGAGTACTTCGACTTCACGGCGGCGGGTGCCGAGCGATCCCTGAGTCGAGCCTCGCCGCTCGAGCGAGGCCCGCTCGCCCGGGACGTATTCACGCTGTTCCACTACCCGGTCGTCCTCGGGATCATCTTCTACGCGGTCGCTGCGAAGAAGACGCTCGAGAAGCCTTCCGACCCGCTGTCCACCGCGGGCCGCTGGGCTCTCGGTCTCGGCGTCGCGTTCTTCCTGCTCGGGCTCGTCCTCATGCGTCTACGCGGCGCGCGGTCGATCGCGTGGGAACGGCTCGTGGGTGCGGGCGCCGCCGTTCTGGTCGCTCTGATGCTGAATGGCGTCGACGCGATCGTCACCCTCGCGGCCGTCATCGGAGTGCTCGTGCTGGCGATCACGGTCGAGACCGTTCGCATGCGGGACGTACGCGCGAGCTTCCGAGCGGCCTAGCACTCGGCCTCTCGTACGACGCAGCGGAAGCCGAGGTGCGTGGTCGAGGAGTCGACCGCCTGACCCTGGCGCGCGGCGGGGCGATAGCGAAGGCAGTAGTTGGGCGCGCAGAGATGCGAGCCGCCCTTGATGACGTGTCTCGGGATCGTCTCCTTGGTAGAGGCAGGCGGGACGCAGCACGGGCTCGCGACCTCGTCGGGATGTGCTGTGAAGCGGCCGGTCGTCCATTCCCAGACGTTCCCGGTCATGTCGTACAGGTCGTAGCCGTTCGCCGGGAAGCGTCCGACCGGGGAGGTGCCCTCGTACCCGTCGAGCTCGAGGTTCTGCCACGGGAACTCGCCCTGCCAGGTGTTGGCCATCGCCTTCCCGCCGGGGAAGTGCTCGTCGCCCCATGCGAACGTCGCCCCGTCGAGCCCGCCGCGGGCGGCGTACTCCCACTCGGCCTCGGTCGGGAGCTCCTTGCCGGCCCAGCTCGCATACGCCTCGGCGTCCTCGTAGGCGATGTGCACGACCGGGTGCCGGTCGCGCCCGTTGGTCGTCGTCCCTTTTCCGCCCGGGCGTCTCCAGGACGCACCAGGCACGTACTCCCACCAGTTCCGATGGTCGTCGAGGTCGACCGGGCCTTGGGTTCTGCGGAACACGAGCGAGCCCGGGACGAGGAGCTCCGGGTCCGCGTCTGGATAGTGGTCGGGGTCGAGCGGGCGCTCCGCGAGCGTCACGTACGTCGTCTCCCGCACGAACCGCCGGAACTGCGCGGCGGTGACGGGTGTCTCGTCGATCCAGAAGCCGCCGACGGTAACCCGATGCACCGGGCGTTCCTCCGGATAGAAGTCCTCGGAGCCCTTCGCGAACGCGCCGCCCGCGATCCAGCGCATGCCGGCCCTGCGAGCCGCTGACGGTGAGACCGGCTGAACGCTCACGTCGTCGACTGTAACGTCGGCCGGAATGGGACAGGCGTCGGCGACGCGATCTCGGGCTTCTCGGCTTAGGGATAGCGTCGCGGCGCTGCGCCGTCGGGCACGAGGCGACCGAAGAGACCGCGCCGCTCGGCGACCGCGCGATACAGCGCGTCGGGGACGCGACCGCGGACGCCCAAGTGGCTGAGCGGCGTTCCGTGCGGGCGCACGAGGCGCCAGGTCTCGAGGCGCTCCGTCTCGGGGATCTCGGTGAGGAGCGCAGCGGCCTCGGTGTCCTGCAACGGCAGGAGGGCGAGCCGATTCTGGCGGTCGACCCGCGCGGCGACACGCGCCGCGAAGCGGCAGAACCGTCAGGTCGCGTCGTACAGCAGCACCGGCCGGCGGAGCGCGCTCATCTGCGCTCGCCGACGTAGAGCCAGCTCGTCGCCTCGATCGCACCTTCCTCGATCAGCACGCGCTCGAGCGGCTCGAGCGCGTCGTCCAGGCGCCAGCTGTGGAGGTACGGACGCCACTCGAAGAACCGCTCGTCGAAGCGCGCCGCAATGGCCTCTCGAACGGCGTGCGTGCGGTGGAGGTCCGCGAGGTGCTCTTCGTTGTGCCGCATCCAGGCGTCGTAGTCGTCCGGCACCTCGGAGTCCGACCGGCCGACGCTCGCGAGCGCGCGGCGCTGCTCGTACCACCAGCGTGCCGTCGCCCCGGTGAGACGCTCGCTCGCCCACTCCTGCACGACCAACGGCCCGCGCGGCGGGAGAAACGACGCGATCGCGTCGAGCGCGCCGTCGAGGTCGTGGATGTGGTGGAGCGACAGGCTCGCGACGACGGCGTCGAACCCGTGCTCGTCGGAGAAGTCCTCGAGCGCGACCTTCTGAAAGATCGGCCCGTCCGGCGCCTTCGGATCGACGGCGACCACGTCGAAGCCTTCCTCGGCGAGTGCGAGGGCGAGCTCGCCGGATCCGCAGCCGACCTCGAGCATGCGGGCGGGCGGCTCGGGCACGTTCGCGCGGATGAGATCGAGGAATTTGCGGGTGCGCAGCGTCATGGCCGGGCCTCGTCGAATCCCTGGAGAACCGCACGCACGAGCGGGCCGACCGTCTCGAGGACGTACCCGCCCTCCTGCACGAGGACGGTCGGAAGATGCAGGGCACCCAACTTCCTTCCCGCCTCGCGGAACCCGTCCTCGGTGACCGCGAGCGGAGCGTTCGGGTCGCCGGCCGCGGCGTCCACGCCGAGAGCGACCACGAGCGCCTCGCTGCCGTGGGCACGCGTCCCCTCGACGAGCCGGTCGACGCCTGCGATCCACGTCTCGTCTCCCGAGCCGGCGGGCAGCGGCACATTGAGATTGCTCGACCCGCTCTCCTCCGCGAAGCCGAGGAAGTGCGGGAACCAGCCCTCGCCGGGATCGACGTGCACCGAAGCGGTGAGGACGTCGTCGCGCTCCCGGAAGATCGCCTGCGCACCATTTCCGTGGTGCGCGTCCACGTCGATCAGCGCGACCCGACTGACGCCGCCGTCGACCAGGTATTGGGCGACGATCGCGGAGTTGTTGAGGTAGCAGGAGCCGCCGAACGCCGAACGCGTCACGTGGTGGCCGGGCGGCCGGCAGCAGGCGTATGCCGCGGGCGCGCCGCCGAGAACGAGATCAGCGGCGGTGAGGGCGGTGTCGACCGCCGCGCGCGCGGCCTCCCAGGTTCCTTCGCCGACGGCGGTCATGGTGTCGAAGCACCAGGCTCCGGTTCGGGCGGACAGTGCCGCCGGCACGTTCGGCGCGTCGCCGCCGAGGAAGCCCGGAGTGGGGAAGATGTAGCCGACGACGTCGGTCTGCCCGGACTCGTCCGGCATCCCCGCGTCCGCCCAGTTCGCCGAGGCCGAGCGCAGGAATTCGACAAGGCCAGCGTCGTGCACAGCGAGGAGCGCCGCGTCGTCGTGTGGCTCCGCGTCGAGGACGGTCACTCCGACCTCTTCGAGCGCCGCGCGGATGCGGTCGGCGCGCTCGGGCAGCTCGTCGGCGTCGATCGGCACGCCGACCCACACAGCTGTCGCCGGCGCGTGCAGGCGCTGCGTTTCGCTCCACGTCACCGGGATGGAGAGCGCCACGCCTATCCCGCGAAGCGGTGCTCGGCGGCGACCTCCGGCGTGAGGTACGCGGCCGACGGGCTGCCCGCCGGCGTGAAGAGGCCGATGATCGTCAGCTCGCGGTCTGGGCTGGTGTTCTCGACGATGTGAACCTCGCGCGGGCGGAGCCGGAAGGCCGTGCCCGAAGCGAGATCCTCGGCGCCGTCCTCGAGATGGAGACAGCCAGGCCCATCCGGGATCCAGACGATCTCGTCGTAGAGGTGGTAGTGCCACGGCGCCTTGCCCGGAGGCACGAAGCCGGCGAACAGCGTCGCCCGTGTCGAGCCGTTGCTCGCGTCGAACAGGATCTGGAACGAGCGCGCGCCCGTGGCCGTCTGTGCAGTTGCGTCGTCCAGGGACGACGTGAGCTCACGCGAGCCCATCGGCGCGTGGCGGTCGGCACCGGCACCGACGGTCGCGACGACGAGATCGAGATCGTCGTGCGCTGCGATCGCCGCCTCCTCGCCGGCGGGCACCAGGACAGCGGTGCGGGGGGCAAGAGTCGTCGTGTCGCCCAGCGAGATCGTCCCTGTCCCGGCGACCACGTAGAGGAAGGTGTCCGCCTCCGGGTCGCCGACCGTTGCCGTTGCACCGGCGCCGATCTCGCGACGCGTCAGCGCCAGCTCGGAGCCGGCGATCGGCGCGACGTCGCGGCCGACCCGCGCCATGTCAGCTCTCGGAGTCGACGACTGGGAGCGCGTCGACGTAGCACCAGCGCCAGTCCTCGTTCGGTTCGGCCGAGCGGATGAGCGGATGGCCGCTGTCCTCGAAGTGTCCGGTGGCATGGCGGTTCGGAGAGTTGTCGCAGCAGCCGATCTTGCCGCACTGCAGGCACATCCGGAGGTGCATCCAGGTGCCGCCGATCTTGGTGCACTCCTCGCAGGCGAGCGGACGCTCGGGCAGCTCGGTGACGGCGATCGAGTCGAGATGCGTGCACTGCCGGGCCGAGCTCACGTGATGACCAGTCCTTCGAGCCCGGGCTCGGCGGCCGGCATCCGCGGATCGAGTCGCTCGAGCACGTCGACGACGAGCCTAGCGACCGCCGTGCTCTTGACCCAGTTCCGGTCGGCGGGGACGACGTGCCACGGCGCCCAGTCGGTCGACGTCTCGCTGATCACCTCTTCCCAGGCGGCGACGTACTCGTCGAAGCGCTCGCGGACCTCGAGGTCGCCCTTCCGGAACTTCCAGCGCTTCGCAGGATCGTCGATCCGCTCCTGGAAGCGCTGCAGCTGCTCGTCCCGCGACACGTTCAGGAACACCTTCACGATCGCGGTGCCCTCCTCGACGAGCATCCGCTCCCATTCACGGATGTGCGCAGGTCGGCGACGCCAGACCTCCTCGGGTGCCAGTGCGTGCATCCGCACCGCGACGACGTCTTCGTAGTGCGAGCGGTTGAAGACACCGATCGTGCCGCGCCGGGGCAGCTCCGCGTGGATGCGCCAGAGGTAGTCGTGCGCGAGCTCCGTCTCGGTCGGCACGCCGAACGACGACACGCGGATGCCGATCGGGTTCACCCCTGTGAAGACCGAGCGGATCACGCCGTCCTTCCCGGACGCGTCGAGTCCCTGCAGCACGAGCAGGACAGCGTGCGAGCCTTCGGCGTACAACCGCTCCTGCAGCTCCGCGATGCGCTCACGGAGCTCACCGAGCACTGCTTTCGCCGCTTCCTTCCCGCCGAGGTCGAGGTCGTCCCGCGGCTCGCGCTCGGCGATCCGCGCCGCCGAGCCGGGTGCCACGCGGAGGGCGTCGATCACGCGCGCGACTCTAGAGGCTCGAGAGCCTCACGGCCGTAGGCTGTGGCCATGAGGCCGCTTCCTGCCGCCTTCGCCGAGTATCGGTGGGCGCCGTCGAGCGAGGAGATCGCGCGCGAGTTCGGGCTGCCCCTCGCGGACGTCCGACGATTCGACGGAAACGTGCCTCCTACGCCGACTCCTGCCGCACGGCCAGAGGCGATCGCTGAGGCGTTCGCACGCGTGAACGAGTACGCCCACGGCGGCTTCCCCGCGCTCGTCGAGGCGATCGCCCAGTACGCGGGAGCCGAGCCCGAGAACGTCGTCCTCGGAGCCGGCGCCGACGACCTCATCCTCCTCTGCGCGCGCTCGTTCGCGGGGCCGGGGGACGTCGTCGAGATCGACCCGCAGCCGACCTATCCGCTGTTCCGGATCGCCGCGCAGCTCGCCGGGGCCGAGGTTGGAGGCGCGAGCCCCGTCGTGACCTTCACCTGCCGGCCGAACAACCCGACCGGCGTGCAGGGATCGCTGCCATCCGCGCGCCCGCTCGTCGTGGACGAGGCGTACTTCGAGTTCGCGGGCGAGACGGCCATGCATCTACTCGACGAGGGCGTTGTCGTGCTGCGCACGTTCTCGAAGGCGTTCGGGCTCGCCGGCGCACGGGTCGGGTACGCGCTCGCAGCGGTGGACGTCGCCGCCGAGCTCAACCGTCGCCAGGCGCCGATGCCGATCTCCGGGATCTCCGCGGCGCTCGCCCTCGCCGCGCTCGAGCACGGCCCCGAGGTGGCTCCGCATGTGGCCGAGAGGGATCGCTGCGCTGCGGTGCTCTCCGGGCTGGGGCTCGAGCCGCCACCCTCGCGCACGAACTTCCTGTTCGTCCCGGTTCGCGACCCGGAAGCCGTGGGCGCCGCGCTCCTTCGCCAGGGCCTCGTCGTGCGGGTCTTCCCGGACGGGATCCGCTTCTCGGTACGGGATCGGGCGGACGACGACCGCCTCCTCGACGCGCTCGCCGTCGCCACGGCCGATGAGATCTCGCCTGCGGCACGGTCTACGCACTGACCTACTGACAAGGAGGAATCCGATGCCCGCACCCACTCTCGTCGTCGGGGCACCGTGCTGGATCGACCTGTACAGCTCGGACGCCGACCGCGCGAAGGAGTTCTACGGACGCCTCTTCGGCTGGACGGCCGAGGACGCCGAGCCGGAGTTCGGCGGCTATTTCACGTTCTCGAAGGACGGGAAGACCGTCGCCGGCTGCATGCCGAACGACGGCCAGCAGGGCTACCCGGACGCGTGGACCGTGCACCTCATGACCGACGACGCCGAGCGGACCGCCGCCGCGGCCGCCGAGCACGGCGGCCAGGTGCACTACCCACCGATGGCTGTTGCGGAGAACGGTGTCACGACGATGATCGGCGATCCGGGCGGCGCCGGAATCGGAGCGTGGCAGCCCGGGAAGAACAAGGGCTTCGACGTGCGAAACGAGGTGGGCTTCGCCGCGTGGTTCGAGCTTCTGACCCGCGACTACGACGCGTCGGTGGACTTCTACCGCGACGTCTTCCGGTGGAGCCCGCACACCGCGAGCGACACCGACGAGCTCCGCTACACGACGCTCGGCGAGGGCGAAGGCATGCTCGCCGGAATCATGGATGCGTCAGCGTTTCTCCCCGAGGGCGCGCCGGCTTCCTGGTCGATCTACTTCGACGTCGAGGATGTCGACGCCGCGCTCGAGCAGATCGTCGAGCTCGGCGGTGGGGTCGTGCAGCCGGCTCAGGACACGCCGTGGGGCCGTCTCGCGTCGGCGTCGGACCCGACCGGCACCGTTTTCAAGCTGATTGCGAACTGATCTCGAGGTTCCGGGGCGGGATCGATTCGATCCCGCCCCTCCTCAGACCGTGACCACGATCTTGCCGCGTGCGTGCCCCTCCCCGAGGTGACGCATCGCCTCTGCGATCTCGCTGAGCTCATAGGTGCGCTCGACGACCGGCGTCACGGTGCCGCCCTCGAACATCTCGTTCAGCACCTCGAGATCGTCGCGCGTGAGCTTCGCGACGAAGAACGAGACGTGCGGGCTCCTTCCGAGCGATGCCAGCTTGGTCTTCAGGAAGTAGGCCAGCGGGCCGAGGGGCGAGCTGTCCTTCTCCGCGCCCACGATGACCAGCCGGGCGCCGGGTGCGCTGATCCGCCGATACGAGCTGTACGACGGCGCACCACCGACCTGCAGCAGGACGTCGAAGCGCTCCCCACACCGCGTGACGTCCTCCTTCGTGTAGTCGACGACACGATCGGCGCCGAGCGACCGGGCCTGCTCGACGTTGCGCGTGCTGCAGACCGCGGTGACGTGACCCGCGCCGAGCGCCTTCGCGATCTGCACGGCGAACGTGCCGACACCTCCCGACGCTCCGTGGACGAGGACGCGCTCTCCCGGCGCGAGCCGCGCCTTGTCACGAAGACCCTGCAGAGCGGTGATCGCCGCGACCGGCGCGGCCGCCGCCTGCTCGAAGCTCAGCCGCTCCGGCTTGCGCGCGACGGCGTTCCTCACGCTCACGTACTCGGCGAACGCGCCCGTCCTGCCACCGTAGACCTCGTCGCCCGGCGCGAGGTGCGTGACGTTCTTCCCGATCGCCTCGACGATGCCGGCGAAATCCACGCCCAGCCTCGGATCCTTCGGCGCGCGGAGGCCCGACCCGAACCGTGCGACGGGCAGGCCCGTCATCCCGTACCAGTCGGCCGGGTTCACCGACGCGGCGCGGACGCGCACGAGCACCTCCTCGTCCGCGGGGACGGGCGTGTCGGTCTCGACGAGCTCGAGCACGTCAGGCGAGCCGTAGCGGCGGTAGTGGACGGCCCTCATGACACGGTCACCACGACGTTGCCGGTCTTCTGCCAGCTCTCCACGTACTGCGTCGCCTCGACGATCTCCTCGACGGGGTAGACGCGGTCGACGACTGCGCGGTACGCACCGGCCTCGAGCAGCTCCTGCAGAAGAAGCACGTCTTCGCGCCTGAAGCCACTCATGTCGAAGACGACGCGCGTCGACCCGAGCCGACGGGTCAGGAACGCGAGCGGCAAGTGGAAGAGCCGGTCGGTGGCCACGAAGAGCCCGCCCCGCACCAGAGAGCGGCGAGCGCGGAGGTAGGAGTGCTTTCCGACCGCGTCGATGATGACGTCGTAGGTCTGACCGTTCCTCGTGAAGTCCTCGCGCTCGTAGTCGATGACCTCGTCGGCGCCGAGTGTGCGGACGAGCTCTAGGTTCTTGTCGTTGCAGACGGCGGTCACGTGCGCGCCGAGGTAGGACGCGAGCTGTACGGCTCCCGTGCCCAGGGATCCCGAGGCGCCGTAGACGAGCAGGTTCGTGCCCTCGCCGACACGGCCGGCCCTGAGCGCGTTGAGGGCCTGGCTCATGCCGTCGCAGAGCGCTGCAGCGTGCTCGTAGGACATGCCCTCGGGTACGCGCGCGATGAGTCCCTCCTCGCGAACGCAGACGTACTCGGCGTGCGAGCCATTTCTCAGGCCGAACACGCGATCGCCGACGGCGAGCTGCGTGACGTCCTCGCCGGCCGCCTCGACCACCCCTGCGAACTCCAGCCCGAGTGTTCGACGCCTCGGTCGACGAAGCCCGAGCATGAAGCGCCAGAAGAACGGCCTGGCGGCGCGCATGTGGCAGTCGGTCTGGGTGACGGTCGTCGCGTGCACCCTGACCAGCACTTCGTCCTGCTTCGGGGTCGGCGCCGGAACCTCGTCGACGCGAAGCACGCCAGGTGGCCCGTACCGGTCGTGGACGACGGCTCTCATCGGCCGGCACCGTTCAACGAGAGGACGACGTTGCCCGTCTTCTGGCCGGTCTCGACGTATCTCGTCGCCTCGACCACGTCCTCCAACGGATAGACGCGATCGACGATCGGGCGGTACTTGCCGGCCTCGATCAAGTCCTTGAGGACGAGGAGATCCGACTTCTTGTACGTGCCGAGGCCCAGGGTCGCCCGCTTGTCGCCCATGAATCGCGTGCCTAGAACGACGAGCGGCACGTGGTACATGAAGCCGAGATCGGCGGAGACGTAGATCCCCCCGGGCTTCAGCGAGCGCCGGACACGTCGAAACGAGGTCTTCCCGACTGCGTCGTAGACGACGTCGTATGTCTTGCCGTTCTTCGTGAAGTCGTCCTCGAGCCGGTCGACGACCTCCGTCGCGCCGAGCGACCGCACGAGCTCGATGTCTCGCGTGTCGCACACCGCGGTGACGTCCGCGCCGAAGTGCTGCACGAGCAACTGGACGGCCGCCGTGCCCATCGACCCACCGGCGCCGTACACGACGACGCTCTTGCCCTCGACGGGATAGGCCGACCGCATGCACGTCAGGGAGAGCAGCGCGCCGTCGGCGATCGCGCCTGCTTCCTCCCACGAGAGCTCGGCCGGCTTGTGGGCGACGACGCCGGCCTCGCGAACGCATACGTACTCGGCGTTGGCGCCGCCCTTGATCCCGAAGACCTCGTCGCCGACCCGAAACTCGGTGACCGCCGAGCCGACGTCCTCGACGACTCCGGCGAACTCGCTGCCGGCGATCGTTCTCTTGGGGCGGCGGATGCCCGTGAACAGCCGGGAGAAGGGGTACTCGAGGCTGCGCATGCCGGTGTCGCTGCGCGTCACCGACGACGAGTGCACTCGCACGAGCAGCTCGTCCTCCTTCGGGGTGGGGCGCTCGACCTCGCGGACGTGGAGCACATCGGGTGCTCCGTAGCGGTTGTGGACGACTGCCTTCATGACTGCTTCCTCTCGTGATCTCGGTATGTGCGGTGGATGGGGCCGCCGTCCTTCCAGGCGCGGCCGGCCCGGTACAGCTCGGCAGGCCGGCCACCGGTCGACCCCGGGCGCGCGCGACGGCCGGTGGCGATCACCCAGCCGTCCTCGGCGACCATGCTGCGCCGGAAGTTGGCCGCGTCGAGCTGGACGCCCCAGATCGCCTCGTACACGCTGCGCAGCTCGGCCATCGTGAAGGTCGAGCCGACGAACGCGGTGGCGATTCCGGAGACCTCGAGTTCGACGCGGATTCTCTCCACGGCGTCGCGGAGGATCCGCAGGTGGTCGAACGCGAGATCCATCTCGCCGTTCAGGACGGTCGACACGGGAACCAACGAAGCGTCGGCCGCGTCCGACCCGGCCTCGATCGCTCCGACGTCGCGAAGGACGGCCAGGTACGCGACGGTCACGACGTTCATCCGTGGGTCTCGGCCCGGATCTCCATATGCGCGGAACTGCTTGAGCACGGGCGCGGCATCGACGCCGGTCTCCTCGGCGAGCTCGCGCTTCGCCGCCGCGTCGAGCGTTTCGGTCGGCCGCTTGAACCCGCCCGGGATCGCCGCCATCCCTTCGAACGGAGCCTCGCCGCGGCGGACGAGGAGGACGTGAAGCGCGCCCTCGGACATGGTGAGGATGACCACGTCGACCGTGACGGCGAACGGCGGGAACCGCGACGGGTCGTAGTCGGGAGGAGGGTTCTGGTCAAAGGTTTTTGTCGACATGACTGCTACCGTAGCACATAGTTCAAGTCTTTGCGACAAGAACTCGGTAGTGGCGATGAATTTCATCTCGCCGGGCCGTCCAAGTGGAAAGCGACTCGAGGAGGCGAACGTGATCGGACAATTCGAAGCGACGCTTCACAAGAGCCCGGCGAAGGGCGGGTGGACGTACGTCGTCTGGCCGGAGTCCGTGGAGGTCTTCGGCACGCGTGGCCTCGTGAAGGTCGGCGGTACCATCGACGGACGACCGTTCCGCAGCTCGTTCATGGCGATGGGCGACGGCACGCACAAGCTCCCCGTGAAGGCGGAGGTGCGAAAGGCGATCGGGAAAGAGACCGGTGACGTCGTCGTCGTCCGGATCGACGAGCGGCTCCAGGCGTAGAGTGCGCCCATGCGAGAGGGCGGCTGCTCCTGCGGGGCCGTGCGCTACCGCCTCACGTCCGACCCGCTGTTCGTGCACTGCTGCCACTGCCTGAATTGCCAGCGACAGACGGGCAGCGCGTTCGTGATCAATCTGCTCATCGAGGCCGATCGGGTCGAGCTGCTGGCCGCCGAGCCGGAGCCGGTCGACGTCCCGCGCGGGTCGCGCTCGAAGCAGAGGATCTGGCGCTGCCCGACCTGCCGAATTGCGGTGTTCAGCAAGTACACCAGCGCGATGATGCGGTTCGTTCGCGGCGGGACGCTCGACGAGCCTGCGAGCGTCGAGCCGGACGTCCACATCTACACGCGCTCGAAGCTGCCGTGGGTCGAGCTCCCCGAGTCGGCGCGATCGTTCCGTTCCTACTATGACACCGAGAAGGAATGGCCGGCCGCGAGCCTGGAGCGGCTCGCGGCACTGCGGAAACGCTGAGTCAGCGAGTGGCCGACGAGAGCAGGATCGTGTTTCCGTCGGGGTCGTCGACCATCGCGAAGCGCGTGTCCGGCGTCACGTCGTAGGGAGCGCAGTGCCCCGCGTAGCCGTCGCCGGTCAGCTCGTCGTACTTCGCGTCGAGCGCGTCGGCCGTTCCGAGGAGGAATTCGAGGACGATGCGGTAGCCGTCCCCCGAGATCTCGCGCCGTTCGGGATCCCAGCGCGAGTTCGCCTCATCCGTCGTCAGGAAGAAGGTGAGGCCGCTCATCTTCACCTCGACGTGCCCGAGCTCGTCGCTACCGTCGGGAATCTCGACGCCGAGCCGCCGGTAGAACTCGAGCGCGCGCGGCATGTCGGAGACGACCACTCCCACCATGTACAGCTCGAGTCCCACGGTTGGCTAGGAGAGCGCGCGCTCGAGCGCGTCGCGGTCGGTCGGCGCGCCGTGAGTCGGGAGCACGAGCTCGATCGGCAGGTCTAGGAGCGGCTGCAGCTCCTCCCGGATGTCGTCGGCGGTTATGCCCTCGCGGGCCCAGTCGACCGGAATCTCGAGGCCCGAGCCGCGGTCGAGCAGGGTGTCGCCCACCACGAGCACGCCATGCCCTTCGTGCCAGAGAACGAGGTCGTTCGGCTCCATCCCGGCGAACGCCTCGACGCCGACCGGTAGCCGGTCGCCGGCGCGATACACCTCTCCCGGTGTCGGATCCGGGTCGCCCTCGTCGGGCGGGGGCACGAAGATCCGAGCCGCGAGGCGTCCTGCGAGGTCGCGCGCGTCTCGCGTGTGCCAGGGGCACGTCAGCAGGATGACCGCCTCGCGCTCCCGGGCTCGCTCGAGAATCTCGTCGGGCACACCGAGCGGGTCGAAGAGCAGGAGCCGGCCGTCGTCCTCGATCGCGTACGAGGAGACGAGCTCGGGCCAGTCCACGTCCGGCTTCCAGTCGGGATGCGGCGCTTGCCAGTGCCATACGCCTGCGCGTACCTCGTTCACGGCCGCATCCTAGGATCTCGCAGAGGATCGGGCCGCTCGGCGTACTCGACGCTGCGGAACGGCCACTCAGCCGCGATCCAGGCGCCGACGTCGCGCCACAGCGGACCGTCCAGGTCGGCGCGACTGGCCCGCACCCACGAGAGCACGCGCGCGTCGTGCTCGCTGTCCCGAATCGGATAGATGTACACGCAGCCGATGATTTCTCCGCTCGGGCGGTCGAGCACGGTGTAGGTGAAGCCCGTGCGCTTCCCGAAGTCGTCGGCGTGGCGCTCGAGGTCGCCGCGGTTCTCGTCCGGGCTCATCGCTCGCGGCCACGAGCTGTCGTGCCAGCCGGGGGTCGCACGAATGTGCTCCTTCGACGACGTCCAGGCGTCGTAGTCGCGTTCGTTGTGCTCCGGCCCGAGTGGTTCGAGCGTGAAGAGCTCGGTCTCGAGCCGCGTCGGGACTGCGAAGTCGGGCGGAACGAAGTCTCTTGGGCTCATGCGCGTCGCAGAGAGCTGCAGGAAAGCTGGACGGGAGCGACGGGACTCGAACCCGCGACCTCCGGCGTGACAGGCCGGCGTTCTAACCAACTGAACTACGCCCCCGTGGTCGCGGGAGTGTAGCCGCGCGGCAGGGATCCGACGGTGCGAGACGTAGCCTTCTCCACACGTGTCCACCGCCGACTGGGTCGTCATCGCAGTGGTCTCGATCGCAGGGCTGTATGGGATCTCCACGGGCTTTCTGCGCGGGGCGTTCTCGCTGGCCGGATTCGCGTTCGGCGCCTACGTCGGCGCGCGCGCGGCGCCACTGATCCTGAGCGACGGATCGCCCTACGTGCCCGTCGTCGCCCTTGCCGGGGCCGTCGTTGTCGGCTCGCTGATGCGCGGGCTCGCTGCTCTTGTCGCCGGCGGCCTGCGCGCCAGCATCGGCGTGATCCCGGGTGTGCGCTTCCTCGATCGCCTGGCCGGCCTCGCGCTCGGGCTCGTGGCGGGTGTCTTCCTGTGCTGGGCGATCGGCGCGGTGCTCCTCTACGTGCCGGGCGAGACGGAGCTCCGCCGCTCCGTGCAGCGCTCTACGATCCTGTCCGAGATCAACGAGGTCTTCCCGCCCGAGCGCCTGCTCGAGGAGCTGGAGCGCGTCGATCCGATCGGCGTCTTGCTCGGCCCGCCGGCGATCGTCGCGCCCCCGGAGAAAGGCCTCGCACGGGATCCTCAGGTCGTCCGCTCCTCGAAGAGCGTCGTCCGGATCACGGGCATCGCCTGCGGGCTCGGCGTCGAGGGCTCGGGCTGGGTCGTCGCGCCGCAGCTCATCGTGACCAATGCCCACGTCGTCGCCGGGATCGAGTCGCCGCGCGTCGACGCGCCGAGCGGACGGGCTTTCGCATCCGAGATCGTCGCGTTCGACGTCTCCAACGATCTCGCCGTTCTTCGCGTGCCGGGTCTCGTGGCCGAGCCCCTCCGGCTCGCCGATCCCGGGCGCAGCGTTCCCGTCGCGCTCGTCGGCTACCCGAGGAATGGTCCGCTCACGCGCACTCCGGCCCGGCTCGGCGGCACGGCGCAGATCCTGAGCCGCGACGCGTACGGCCGCGGCCCGGTCAGGCGACAGGTGACCGCGATTCGCGGTGCCGTCGAGCCGGGGAGCTCGGGCGGGCCGGGCATCGACGCTTCCGGCCGCGTGCGCACGACGGTGTTCGCGCGTCGGCCACGCGAGACGGGCGGCTACGGCATCCCCGTCGAGCTCGTGCGCCGCATCGTTGCCAGTGCTCGCTCGAAGCCCGTGCCGACGACCGAATGCACGCGATAGGCGCTTAGAAGAGATCCAGCGCGGCGTGAGGCTGCCTGAAGGGCGGGATCACGTAGGCGCCTGCGGCGAGCTCGCGCGACTCCGCGAGCAGCTCGCGGGCGATCGCGAGCCCGGTGTCGCCCGCGTCGGAGCCCGCATCGCGCAGGCGATCCTGCACGTGGTCGGGGACGACGATTCCCGGCACTTCATTGTGCAGGCGCAGCGCGAGCGAGTAGCTGCGGACGTAGAAGATCCCCACGAGCAGTGGGATCGGACACGAGCCGCCGAGGCGCTCGAGGAACGACTCGAGAAAGCTCAGGTCGAAGAGCACTTGCGTCATCGCGAACTGCGCCCCGGCCTCGAGCTTCTGCTGGAAGCGGTCGAACTCGTAGTCGAGATCGTCCGCCGCCGGGTTGACCGCGACGCCCAGGAAGAACGAGGTCGGCGCGTCGATCTCGCGGCCGTTGTAGTCCTCGCCGGCGTTCATCTGCGCGAGCATTCGGCAGAGCCCGATCGAGTCGATCTCGTACACGCCTTGCGCGCCGGGGTAGTCACCTGCCTCGGGCGGGTCGCCAGTCACCGCGAGGACGTTGCGGATGCCGTCGGCGTGTGCTCCGAGAAGCATCGACTCGAGCCCGGCGATGGAGGCGTCGCGCGGAGTGAGGTGCGGGATCGTCTCCAGGCCGACGGTGCGCTCGATCGTCGCCGAGGCCATGAGGCCGCTCATCCGCGCCCGCGCCCGCGGATTGTCGTTGACGTCGACCACGTCGACGTGGCCCGACTCCTTCAACGCGCGGGCGAGCTCGAGCATGGCGGAGGCGTTGCCTCCGCGGGGCGGGTCGATCTCGACCGAGACGACGAACTCGCCCTGGCGGAACTTGCGCTGCAGCAGGGTCTCCTCGCTCCCGTCCGTCGCCGCGACGAGGATCTCGCGCTCGCGCTGGACGAGGCGAGTGCGCGGGCTGCGATCCTCGTCGACGGCGGCGCGGATCGCGGCCACCTGAGTCGGCGTCGTGCCACAGCATCCACCGATCAAGCGGGCGCCGAGCTCGCGTGCGTGCGCGGCGAACTCAGCGAAGTACTCCGGCGTCGCGTGAGGAAAGATCACGCGCTCGCCCGCGAGGCTGGCGAGACCGACGTTCGGAAGCGCCGCCAGTGGCTTGCCGGCGCTGCCCATGCGCTCGATCGCCCTCAGCGCCGCCTGCAGGCCAGCACCGTGGTTCGCGCCGATCGCGGCGACGTCGAGCTCGGCGAGGGCGGCCGCCGCCGCTTCCGCGGATAGCCCTCCCAGCGTCTGCGCGTCCTCGTCGAAGCTGAGGAGGCTGACGATCGGCAGCGACGAGACGCCGCGTACTACCGCGATCGCGGTGAGCAGCTCGTCGAGGTCGTAGAACGTCTCGACCGTGAAGAGATCGACGCCGCGGCCCTCGAGGAGGCGTGCCTGCTCGGCGAAGATCGCCTCGCGATCCTTGGCGGGACCGCCGAGGGGGCCGATCGAGCCGGCGATGAAAACGTCCGCGCCGGAGACCTCGCGAGCGTCGCGGGCGATCTTGACCGCCGACTCGTTGATCGCCGCGACCTCGTCCTCGAGGTAGTGCTCGGCGAGCTTGCGCCGGTTCGCGCCGAACGTGTTCGTCTCGATGACGTCGGCTCCGGCGCGGATGAATCCCAGATGGAGCGAGAGGACGCTCTCGGGCGCCCGCACGTTCGCCTCCTCCGGACAACGGAGACCTGCAACGGCGCTCGAGACGAGCATCCCCATGCCACCGTCGCCGACGAGCGGCGGCCCGCTCGCGAGCCTTTCGAGGAAGCGACTCACCGAGGCATTCCAGCAGTTCGGCCGGTCAAGTTCGCCGGTCAACACAGTCCGGGTGACAGGTCAAGCACGCTCGGGTGACGCCCGCTGTGGGTGAATCGACCAGAGTCTGATCACTCACAGCGGGCAGCTATGCGGCGGCAGCTCGGGTGAGATCGAGGGGCGAAGAAGCAGTTCCTCCAAGGAGGAGCTTGCGCGGGGAGGGAGCGAGGGCTTGGCGGCTACCTCGCTCCTTCGCCTTGCCCTGTGCAGATGAGCAATTCATTCTCAGTCGGCCTCAAGGACTGGAGCCGGACTGCCGATAGCGAAGGCGACTCCCGGCTGGGGACTGACGGCAATCAGCCTTGCCTGGAGCTTCGAGAAGGGGCGGCGGACGACGCCGCCCTTCTCATTCCGCAGTTCTCGAGTTCGCTAGCGCGAACCCGAGAACGCGAGGATCCCTGAAGCCCGCCGCACACGCGGCGGGTGCGCGGCACTGCCAGGTCGTGGCGACGGAAGTGCGCGGCTACGGACGCTGCCACTCGAAGACGGCGATGAGACAGCCGTTCTTGGTCCACGAATTGTGGTGGGTGCCGGCCTCGTAGCTGACGAAGTCGCCGGGGCCGAACGTCGTGCCGTCCGAGTCGACGAGGTCACCCTCGAGGATCAGGAACTCCTCCATGCCCGCGTGGTCGTGGGCGATCGTGACGGCGCCGGGCTCCATGCGCATGAGGTACGTGCCGTGGCCTGTCGCCTCGTCGTAGCTGAGCGGCAGCCAGCTCATCTCCGGCTGGACCGGCCCCTCCATGTCGTACGGGAGAAACGGCGTGGTGTGGGCGTTTACGTGCGTGCGACCCGCCTGCGGTTCGCTCATGTGTTCTCCTCGTCGTCGTGGATCATCCGGCCCTCCATGCCACCAGCCACGGTGACGACCTGGCCCGTGACGTGACCGGAGAGGACGTCGGAGGCGAGGACGACGACCTGCGCGGCGACGTCCTCCGGCCGGGCGACCTTGCGGAGCGGCATCGTCCGCGTGATCCGGCGAACGCGGGACTCGTCGAGCAATCCTCGTGTCATCGGGGACTCCGTCCAGCCGGGTGCGACGGCATTTATCCGCGCGGTTGGAGAGATGCGCGCCACCTCGTTCTTCAGCGACAGCAGGAGGCCCCCGAGGATCCCGGACTTCGCAGCCGCGTAGTCGGCATGCCCCGCCTCACCGAACACCCCGGCGGTCGAGCCCACGAGCACGAGCGACCCGTGGCCCTGTTGCTCGACCTCGCGCAGGAACGCCCGCGCGGTCAGGAACGTCGCGGTGAGGTTCTCGCGAAGCGTCTGCTCCCAGCGCTCGAGCGACAGCTCCCAGACGGGCACGTCGTCGGAGGGATAGACGCCGGCGACCGCCGCGCACACGTCGATCGAGCCGAGCGCCTCCCGCGCCTCGGCGAACAGCCGATCCACGTCGGCCTCCACGGTGAGATCCGCCTGTGCGACGATGCCGCCGAGCTCGTCCGCCAGGTCGCGCGCCCGCTGCTCGCCGCGATGGTAATGGACGAGCAGGTGGGCTCCCTCGGCGGCGAACGCTCGAGCGCAGGCGCCACCGATGCCGCCCGACGCGCCGGTCACCACGACACCTTTGCCCTGAAGCCCCGTCTCGATCCGGCGTAGGCTACTGGCGTGCGCGTCCACGTCATCTCCGACATGGAGGGCGTCGCCGGGATCGTCAAGTGGGAGCAGACGACGGGCGGCGAGGCGCTGTACGAAGAGGGACGCAAGCTGTACACGGAGGAGATCAACGCGGCCGTGCGCGGTGCGAAGGCCGCAGGCGCGACGGAGATCCTCGTCATGGACTGCCATGGCGCCGGCAAGGGCTGGACGTTCAACTCGCTGATCGCGGAAGACCTCGATCCGGCGTGCGAGTTCGTCGTGCAGGACGAGTGGACGGAGTACACCGAGTTCCTCGAGGCCGGTTGCGACGCGGCCCTGTTCATCGGCATGCACGCGCGGGCGGGCGCCGGCGACGGCGTGATGAACCACACGATCTCCGGCCGCGACTTCCAGAACCTCTGGTTCAACGGGACGCTCGTCGGGGAGACGGGCATCAACGCCGCGCTCTGCGGGACGTGGGGCTGCCCGGTGCTCCTGGTCACCGGTGACGACGCCTCCTGCCGGGAAGGTACCGAGCTCCTCGGCGACGGCCTCACGACCGTCTCCGTGAAGAGGGGCTTCAGCTCGTTCAGCGCCCGCAACCTCACGCCGGCGCGCGCACGAGAGCTGATCGAGGAGGGCGCGAAGACGGCCCTGTCGGACCTCTCGCTCGTGCCCCCGTACGACCCCGGCAGCCCGTGCGAGATCAAGGTCGAGTACAAGCACACGGGCGCCGCCCACGCTCTGCGCCACCGGCACGGCGTCGAGATCCTCGAGCCGCGCACCATCGTTTCCCGCGCGGACACGTGGTGGGACGCGTGGACGCAGTTCTATTTCTGAGCCGCTTCCATTGACATGTCAGTCCGGACGCGGTGTGATGCACGCACTCGTCTCAATTGCGGCGTCCGCCGGCGCGCAACAAGCGCAATCCGGCGTCGTCACAGACAAGGGCAGGCAAGTCACTCGGAGGAGGAATAGATGCGGAAGGGATTGATTGCAGCCGGGCTCGCGGTACTCGTCGCGGCAGCCGTGGTGACCACGGCGGTAGCGAAACCGGCTGCTCAGGCGACACCAGCGCAGGTCGCGGCCTGCACCAACGTGTCGCTCGGCTTCTTGGGCCCGCTGACCGGGCCGGCCGGGTTCCTCGGCCAGGAGCAGATCTCGTGGCTCCGGTTCGGGGTGCAGAAGTACAACAAGGCGAACGGGACACGGTTCAAGGTGGTGCCCGGCGACACGCAGCTGAAGGCGCCGGTGGCGCGCACCTTGGCGAGAAGGTTCGTCTCCGACAGCAAGATCATGGCGGTCGTCGGCGGGTCGGAGAGTCAGGCCGTGGTCGTGAGCGGCAATCTCTTCGAAAGGGCCGGTCTCGCCTCGATTTCCGGCTCGGCGACCCAGACCGACCTGACCAACGGTCAGTTCAAGACGTTCTTCCGGGTCGTGCCGAACGACGCGATCCAGGGCCCGCAGATCGTGACGTATGTGGTGCGCAATCTGAAAGCGAACAACGTCGTGATAGTCGACTCGCAGGACGACTACTCGTTGCCGCTCGCGAGCGCAATCTCTCGTGGGCTGCGGGCGCGTAACGTCACCGTCTCTCGCG
>DASQLF010000109.1:0-5153 GCA_035630135.1 Gaiellaceae bacterium | reverse complement strand
GCGATCGCGCCTCGCATCCGGAGAGGCTACTGCCCTTCAGTGCCTGCCAGGACGCGAAGGAGGGCGCGGAGCGGGCGTACGATCGTCCCGATGACGAGCGACGCCGAGATCGTCTGGCCGGCCGACTGGCAGCCCGAGGCGGTCGCTGCCGTCGTCCCGTACCTCGGCTCCGACGAGCGGCTCCGCATCGTCGTCGGCCCTCCCGAGACCTCGCTCTCGGGGACGGTTCTCGCCGGCCACGTCTACGTGGACGACGGCGTTGCGACGATCGTCCACGACCGCAGCGGACGACCCGACGTCTACCCCTGGCGGCTTCTCGCCGGACCGGTCCTGAGGATCGAGCTCCTGCGTCCGAGACGGCGTCCGCTCGTGCTCTTCGCGCACCCGGCCTGGCCGGGGAATCGCGCGTAGCGTCGCCGGAGGTCAGCCGGTGTTCAGGAACGACGGCAGCTCGGGATCGCTCGAATGGCGTCCCGACTGCGGCGTCACCTCGAACACGGGTCCGCCCGAGCGGCGGCGCATCCCGCCGAGCCCGGTGGCGACGACCGTGACCCAGACCTGACCCGTTAGCCGCGGATCCACGGTGGCGCCGAAGATGATGTTCGTCTCGTCCGTCGCGGTCTGGCGCACGACCTCGGCCGCGTCGTTGACCTCGACGAGCGAGAGGTCGTCGCCGCCCGAGATCGAGAGCAGGATCCCGCGCGCGCGGACGATCTCGGCGTCGATGAGCGGTGAGCCGAGCGCGCGCTCGGCGGCCTCGCGGGCGCGGTTCGCCCCTGTCGCGTAGCCGATGCCCATGAGCGCCGAGCCGGCGTCCTGCATGACGGTGCGGACGTCCGCAAAGTCGAGGTTGATGAGGCCGGGCGTCGTGATCAGGTCGCAGATGCCCTGGACGCCCTGGCGGAGCACGTCGTCGGCGATCTTGAAGGCGTCGATCATCGACGTCGAGCGGTCGAGCACCTCGAGCAGGCGGTCGTTCGGGATCACGATCACGGTGTCGCAGGCAGCGCGGAGATCTTCGACGCCAGAGTCCGCCGCGGCACGACGGCGCGTTCCCTCGAAGCGGAACGGCGTCGTGACGATGCCGACGGTGAGCGCGCCGAGCTCACGCGCGATGCGCGCGACGACGGGTGCCGCACCGGTGCCGGTGCCGCCGCCCTCGCCCGCGGTCACGAAGACCATGTCCGAGCCCCTGAGCGCGGCGCGGAGCTGATCCATCGCCTCCTCGGCGGCCGCGCGTCCCACGGCCGGGTCGGCGCCGGAGCCGAGGCCCTGCGTGAGACCCTCGCCGATCGAGATCTTCGTCGGCGCGTCCGAGATCGCGAGCGCCTGGCGGTCGGTGTTGACGGCGATGAAGTCGACCTGCGCGATGCCGGCGTCCATCATCCGGTGGATCGCGTTCAGGCCCGCGCCGCCCACGCCGACCACGCGGATCGCGGCGATGTACGCGGAGCCCTTCGGCGGCGGCACGCGGTGGAGCTGCGGCGCCGGCTCGAGCATCGTCTGGAAGTAGCGCGCGGCGGCGCGCGATGCGGTGGCCTCGCTCGGAAGCTCGTCCTCGACGGGCTCCGGTTCGGCGACCGGAGCTGCCTCGGCCACCGGGGGCTCGGCGACGGGCTCGCGCGCGAAGTCGGGAACGTGCTCGACGGTCCGGTCGAGGGCGGCCTGGGCGCGGACGTCCTCCTCGGACGGCTCCGCGGTTGGCTCGGCCGGCTCGCCGGCCTGCGAGCGCTGCGCGGCCTCCGTCTTACGGAAGAGCTCGGCCAGCGGGCCCTCACGCATCGTCGCGCGTTTGCGCGCCATCGAGCACCTCCTTCGCGAGGTCGCGATAGGCCTGAGCCGCCGGCCCGGACGGGTCGTACTTGAGCACCGAGCTGCCCTTGACGGGTGCCTCGGCGTAGCGCACGGTCTTGCGAATCCGCGTGTCGTAGATCAGGTCGCCGAAGTGCTCCTCGAGGATCTCGATCGCCTCGCGAGCGTGCAACGTGCGCCCGTCGTACATGGTCGGCACGATGCCTTCCACGTGCACGCGCGGGTTCAGGTTCTCCCGCACCATCGCGAGCGTGTTCTCGAGCTGCACGAGGCCGCGCAGCGAGAGGTACTCGCACTGCACGGGAACGATGACGCTGTCGGCGGCGACGAACGCGTTGATGGTCAGCAAGCCGAGCGAGGGCGGCGTGTCGACGAGGATGTAGTCATAGCGGTCGCGCACCTCGACGAGCGCCTTCTCGAACGCGCGCTCGCGGCCGATGAGCGCGGACAGCGCGAGCTCGGCGCCGGCCAGGTCGATCGAGGACACGGCGACGTCGACCTCCACGGTCTGGATCACGTCCGAGATCGGAACCCGGTGCACGAGGACGTCGAACATCGAGCGGTCGATGGCGTCCGGGTTCATCCCCTGACTCATCGTGAGGTTGCCCTGCGGATCGAGGTCGATCACGAGCACGCGGTGGCCCAGCTCCTTGAGCGCGACACCGAGATTCAGGGTCGTCGTCGTCTTCGCGACGCCGCCCTTCTGGTTCGCGAGGACGATGACCTTCGCCATCAGCTCAGTGTGGCTGTCGGGCGCGGACGTCGGCTGCGGGACGGCGTGCAGGCGCGGCGGCTCCTCGACGGCGACCGGAGCAGGGGGCTCTTCCTCGACGGGGTCGGGAAGCGGCTCGGGCCGTGGCTGGAGCCGCGGGAGCAGACGGGAGAGCGCCATGACTGCCCCACCCTTCCCGCCGGCCGCAGAAAGTCCTTCACCCGCGTCGTCAATCCTCGCCGTCGAGGTAGTCCAGCTGCTCGCCGACGCGCGTGATCAGGCCGAGGCCGCGGACGTACAGCTTGCGCGACCGCGGGTAGAAGCACATGTCGTTCGGGTCGCGCGTGCCGTACGACAGCAGCGTCATCCCCTCGTCGCCGCCACGGAACGCGTGCGCGACACCGGTGCCCGGCACGCGGCAGACGACGGAGCCCGCGCGCACCGGGCGCTCGGCGACGCCGTGCTGCTCCCACAGCAGAAGCTGCCCGTCGCCCTCGAGCACGACGAAGATCTCCTCCTCGGCCGAGTGGCAGTGCGGCGGCGCGTTGAGCTTGCCGGGGAAGACCTCGGAGTGACGGAGACCGGATCGGATAGCGCCGGCTTCGCGCGTCAGGTGGCGGGCTCGTCGGCCGAGCGTCTCGCTCTCGTGCTCGCCGGCCTCGACGTCGGCGACGTTGACGATCGTGTCCGGACGGGGCGAGGGCTCCGTCACCTCGGGCGGTCCGGCCGCGACCTCCCGGGCCCACGGGTGGTCCTCCTCCGCGCCGACCGGTGCCCAGGTCTCACCCAGCCACGCGACCCCCGCCCGCGGAAGCCACGTGACTCCCGGCGCGAACGAGCGGTGCCCGAAGACGAGCACGTCCAGACCGTCAGGTCCCGCCTTGAGGGTGTGCGCGTTCTCGAGCGCGAAATGAATCAGGCAGTCGCCCGCGCGAACCTCGTAGCAGAGCGTCTCTTCGCCCTCCCACTGGACGGACACTCCCGATCCGCCGAGAACCCAGAAGATCTCCTCGTCGTGCCCCTCGAGGTGCAGCGGCGTCGACCACATGTCCGGGTCGACCTGGATGCGCTTCGCCCCCACCTCGCGTGTCGCTCGCCCGACCAGGCTGTACCAGGTTCCCGCGATGTGGCCCCGTTCCCCGCGCCAGGTCCGCACCTCGTCCCAGTGGGAGATCACGCGTCGATCATGTCACGCGCCAATGCGCCACGAAGCTCGTCGACGGCGCGTGCGGCGGCATCACCTCCTTCGCGTCGCGACCACGCGTCCGCCTCGGCGAGGAGCGCGCGCAGCTCGCCCACCAGCTCGCCGGGCGGAGCGCCGGCCGCGTCGAGCGCCTCGATCCGCGCCAGCCGCTCGAGTACCGCCTCCGACTCGTCCACCTAGCCACCGTAGCCCCGTCCCGCTCGCGGCCGGGTAACGGATCCGCGCCGAAACGGCGTCAGACGGCGACGGCGTGCGGCACGGGCCGGCGGCCGAGGCCGAGAAGCTCGCGATCGAGCTCGTGCGCCAGCCGATCCCGGTCGCGCGAGCGCAGCACCGCCACCACCGCACGCCGGGCGGCGTCGACGGTCGCGCGGGTCGCCGGGTCGCCGGCGGCGAACGCCGTCAGCTCGCCGTAGAGCTCTTCCCTCGTCCCCGCGTCGTCCCCCAGCAGGATGCAGCAGCGCATGGGCCAGGTCTCGCCCAGAAGCGAGCCGAGCGCCGCGCGCAGCTGCTCGCTGCGGAACGGCTCGGACTGGAACAGTGCGAGCTCCCAGCGATCGAGGGCGTCGGCCAGCTCCGGGTCACCGTCCGCGTCGCCGAGCGCGGCCAACACGTCCACTGCGATGGGCGTGCGGAAGGCGTCGAGACGCGACGGCTCGCCCGGTGGCTCCGTCGCCGCGATGGGCAGAACCGGCTGGATCCCGAACGGGCGTCCGTCGAGGGTCTCGAACAGCACGGGGCCGGCGGCGACCGCGGCCATCGTCGTGAGGCGGAGCGCGCTCACCGCGTCGGCGATCTCCCCGGCGGTGTCGGGAGGCGTCTCACCCACGTCGAGCTCCGTCCGCAGTTCGAGGACGAACCGCCGATCGAGCTCGCGCCCGAAACCGTGCGGAAGGAGTCCACGCGACTCTGGCCAGTGCGTCGCCAGCTCGCCCGTCACGAAGGGGCGCACGACGAGCCCCGGAGCGAGCTCGACGGGGTTTACGAGCGAGATGCCGGTGAGGGGCGCGAGGGCCGCGTATAGCCGTCGCTCGCCGAAGAGCGAGTGCTCGAGCTCCGCATACGCGCTCTCGAACGCCTCGTCGTCCCAGTCGAAGCCACCGCACGCCTCGGCAGTAGCGACCAGGAGACCGAGGAGGACGGTGCGGAAGAGCGCCTCCTCCTCACTGGCTCGGGTGCCCGCATGCGCACGCGCGAAGATCGAAGCGGCCGGCTCGCGCGCAAGCTCCTCCACCGCCAGGCGCGCGTCCTCCCGCGCTCGCAGCATCGGCTCGCGCTCCTCGATGAACGCGCGGACCAGCGGCCTGAGCTCGTACAGCGACGGCCCGCGGCGCTCGACGTGCTCCTCGAACGCGAACGGAAGCTCCGCGCCCTCCTCGAGCTCGCGCCCGAGCACGACGAAGGAGCCGAGGACGAATCCGCGGA
>DASQLF010000108.1:0-3503 GCA_035630135.1 Gaiellaceae bacterium | reverse complement strand
TGCTCACGGGAGGACTCGCGTGCTACCGCATCTACTCGACCCGAGACGGTCGTCAGCTCACCGTCGGTGCGCTCGAGCCCAAGTTCTTCGCGCGGCTCTGCGAGCTCGTCGGCAGGAGCGACCTCGCCTCGCGCCAGTACGACGCCGAGCAGGATGCCCTCGCAGCCGAGCTCGCTGCCGTCTTTGCCACACGCTCGCTCGCGGACTGGCTCGCACACGTCGGTGACGATGACGTCTGCGTCGGCCCGGTGTCGACGCGCGAGGAGGCAGCGCTGGCGTTCGGCTCGTTCGAGCGAGCGGAGCCCGTGCCGCTCGGCGCCCACACCGACGCGTGGCGGCGCGAGCTAGGCGTGTAGACCGAGGGCGGCAGGCAACGCGAACAGCGTGTCGATCCGCTCGGGCTCGTCCTCGTGCAAGCCGTCTCGATCGAGCAGGATCGCGCGCATGCCGAGCGCACGCGCGCCTTCGATGTCGTCCTCGTACGAGTCCCCGACCATCACGGTCTCCTCGGGCGACGCGTCCAGTTGCTCGAGCGCAACGAGAAAGATCGACGGATCCGGCTTGATCCTTCCGTGCGCCTTCGACCCGACCTTCGCATCGACCTCCAGGCGGTGATGGACGACGAACTCGTCGACGTCACGTTGGCCGTTCGTCACGAGCCCGATCTTGATCCCGTGAGCGCGCAGCACGTCCAACACCGGCATCGCATCCTCGTAGAGCGCGAAGTTCTCGTGCCGCTCCCACTCGCGCACCATGTCCGTGGCGCACGCCCGCGCCCCACCGGGATCCCCGCCCATCCCGAGCACGATCTTCTCCGTGAACGCGATCCACAGATCCTCGTCGTGCACGAGCTCACGATCTCCGGAGAGCGCCTCGATCGAGTCCAGCCGAGCCTGCTCGTAGAGCCCGGGGTCGAGCGTCAACCCATGCCTCTCCCCCACCCGCCGGTACCCCTCGGGCCCAAGCTCGGGCCCGGGCCGAAAGAGCGTGAAATCAACGTCGAACAACACAGCCTTCAGCACGCAACCGAGGATAGAGCGAGCGGCTGACCAGTCGCCCTCCGACTCGCGGCCGGAGGCGGGCTAGCCCGCCGGAGCGCCAGCGAGCGTTCTTCGTGCGCCGCGAAGAGGAAGGGAGCACGTGGGGGGAAACATCGTTTCCCCCCACGTCAGTCGGGGTGCCCAGATTTGAACTGGGGGCCTCTCCGACCCGAACGGAGCGCGCTACCAGGCTGCGCCACACCCCGAGCGCGGGAAAGGGTACCGCGTTGCGCAGCGCGGGCGGCCCCGAGTATGCTCAGGCGGATGGCGGCAGTTCTCTCGAGGCGGGTCGGTTGACCCGCCCTGACATCGGAACCGCTCTCCGAGGCCCGCAGTGCGCGAATCGCGCCGGCGGGCCTTTTCTTTGCCGTTTGCCTGAACCCGAGGAGGCACCATGGCCAACCACCTGACGCCCGAGGAGCTCGCAAAGGAGCTCGGGATGGAGCGCGACGACGTCGTCCGCATCTGCGTCGAGGAAGGCGTTCCCATCTACCAGGGCAAGATCGACAAGACGCTCTTCCAGGCCTCGCTCGAGGCAGTCGGGGCGGGAGCCGCCTCCGGCCAGAGCTGAAGCTCGACCACGTTCTCATCGCCGTCGACGACCTCGTCGGCGCAGCATCGACGCTCGCCTCCGAGTATCGCTTGGACGCGATCGAGGGCGGACGTCATCCAGAGTGGGGAACGGCCAACTGGATCGTGCCGCTGGGCGACGCATACCTCGAGCTCGTCGGGATCGTCGACGAGCAGGAGGCCAAGGCGAGCGACTTCGGGCAGTGGGTTGCGCGTGCCGTCGAGTGTGGGGGTGGGCCGCTCGGCTGGGCAGTGCGACCGTCAGACCTGGACAGCACCGCGCACCGGCTCTCGCTCGACATCCGCAGCGGCTCGCGGACGAAGCCCTCGGGCGAGAGCCTCGCCTGGCGTTTGGCGGGCGTCAACGCCGCGGCGCGTCGCCCGTGGCTTCCGTTCTTCATCGACTGGCCGGAACCGAGCACCTTCCCCGGACGGACCCCGGACCCGAACGCCGCGATCGCCCGTCTCGAGATCGCGGGCGACGCCGGCGAGCTGGGTGCGTGGCTCGGCCCGCACCAGCTGCCCCTCGACATACGAGCCGGCGACGCGGGGCTCACGGTGGTCGTGCTCGAAGGGCCGCACGGCCGGGTCACGCTTCGTCGCGAGACGGTGGGCTAGCTCGCCTTCGCGCGCGCCTTGCGCGCTCGTGCCGGCTTCTTTGCCGCCGGCTCGCCGTCGTTCCTGGCCGCGGCGACGCTCGCCTTGAGGGCCTCCATCAGGTCGATCACGGGGGCGTCCTCCTCGGTCGGCTCGGGGGCCACGATCTCCTCCCCGCGCGTCTTGGCCTCGAGCAGGGCTCGGAGGTCGCGGCGGTACTCGCTCGCGAGCTCAGACGGATCGAAGTCTCCGGCGAGCGAGTCGATGACCTGCCTTGCGAGGTCGAGCTCCGTCTTCTTCACGGAGGTGTCCTCGACCGCCTCCGAGATCTCCGCCGACGAGTAGACGTCCTCGGCGAGGAAGAGCGTCTCGAGCGCGAGTGCATCTCCGCGCGCTCGCACCAGACACAGGCTCTCCCGTCCAGCGCGGACGAAACGCCCGAGCGCGGCCGTCTCTGTGTCCTGCATCGCCTCCAGCAGCAGCACGTACGGGCGCCGCTGGGCGGGCTGCGCGGCCGGGACGAGGAAGTATGTGCGGTCGAAGAAGATCGGGTCGACGTGCTCCTGCTTCACGAAGCGCGTGATCTCGATGGAGCGCGAGTCGTCGGCGCGCTCGATCGCCTCGAGATCGGCGTCCTCGACGATCAGGAACTGTCCCTTCGTGACCTCGAAGCCGCGCACGATCTCGTCCTGCGTGACCTCCCGGTCGTGCGTCGGGCACCAGCGCTTCTGCTTGATCGGCGTCGAGCACTCGCGATGGAGCAGCCGGAACGACACGTCCGACTGCCGTGCAGCCGGTTTGGTTGCCGGGGCAAGGCCGACGGGTATCGAGACGAGCCCGAAGCTGAGTGATCCGTTCCAGGTGGTTCGCATGGGGAAAAGGGTACTGCGTGCGGACTCGGTTGATTCGGTTTCCGCAACGGAATCCCTTCACTAAGCTGACAGGAGTGACCGAGACGGTTTCGGCCTCACGCGACACGGGTGTGCCGGCTGGGCGCCGCACTATCGCGCAGCTCTGGCGCGCGACCATCGACGCCGATCGAACCGGGCCTGCGTACCTCGAGGAGACGGAGGCCGGGGAGTGGAAGGAGATCTCCTGGCGCGAGGCCGACGATCGTGTTCGGGCGTACGCCAACGGCTTCCTCGCGCGTGGCGTGCAGCGAGGGGACAACGTCGCGCTCCTCGCGCGCAACAGCCTCGACTGGGCCCTGGTCGACTTCGCGCTCGCCCACGTCGGTGCGGTGGGCATCCCCGTCTACGCGTCGAGCTCCGCGCGCGACGTCGGCTACCTCCTCGA
>DASQLF010000107.1:0-5536 GCA_035630135.1 Gaiellaceae bacterium | reverse complement strand
CTCGCTGCGACCACGAGAATGGAGAAGCCCCGCTCGCGCGGGGCTTCTCCGTAGCAGGCCTGTAAGCCGGATTCTGTCGAGGGTGACCATCTCTCTAGGCGGTGTACCCGGCTCCTCGGCGGGCCGCGTCAGCGGAGCCTGCTTCACCTTGCACCGGACGGGGTTTGGCTAGCCGGCCGTGTCGCCACGACCGCTGGTGGGCTCTTACCCCACCGTTTCACCCTTACCGACCCGGTCTCCCGAGCCGGCGGTCTCCTTTCTGTTCCACTTTCCGTCGGCTTTCGCCGCCTGGGACAGCTCGCACCGCCCCAGCGTCCTGCCCTGTGGTGTCCGGACTTTCCTCGAGATCCGAAGACCCCGCGATCACCCGGCCTGCACGACGGATGGTAACGCGATCTGTGCGATTCGCTCTTCGCTCAGCGCCAGGATCGACTTGCACTCCGGGCAGGCGTGGACGCCGCGAACGTGCAGGACGAACTCGCCGCACACGAGGCACTCGAGGCTCGCGCCGCGGACGAGAGCGGCGAGCTCCTGGTCGAGCGAGCGATTCAGTGGAGCAACCGTCATCGCTTCCTCCTCAGCCGATGCTCCTGAACACGCCGGTGACCCTGCCGAGGATCTCCACGTGCTCGGGGTAGAGCGGCTCGAGCGCCGCGTTCTCCGGCTGCAGACGGACGCGGCCGTCACGCTCGCGGTGGAACGTCTTGACGGTCGCCTCGTCGGCCGACTCGTCGTCACCGACGAGCGCGACGACGATCTCGCCGGCGCGCGCGTCGTCCTGTTTGCGGACGACGACGATGTCGCCGTCGAGGATGCCCGCCTCGATCATCGAGTCTCCCGTCACCCTGAGCAGGAAGTCGGCACCGCGGCCGAGTGGCTCTGGAACGGCGATCTGCTCTTCGACGGCCTCCTCCGCGAGGAGCGGCCCGCCGGCGGCGATGCGCCCCAGGAGCGGCAGCGTCGGTGCCTCGGACGCGGAGCGCTGCGGGGCCTCGTTGCGGCGGCGGCCGACGAGCTCGATCGCGCGCGGCTTCGTCGGGTCGCGCTTGAGGAGGCCCGCGCGCTCGAGGTTGGCGAGGTGCGCGTGCACCGTCGACGGCGAGGCGAGGCCGACTGCCTCTCCGATCTCACGGACGGTGGGCGGGTAGCCGTGCGCGTCCACGTACTCGGCGAGGTACTGCCAGATCTCCTGCTGTCGTGTCGTCAGCAGGGGGCTTGTCGTAGACATCGCATTCTCGAGGGTCATCGCGGGCTCCAGTGTCGTCGGGACGAACGTATGTTCGTTACGGGAGGGTAGACCCCTTCCCGGACGACGTCAAGCCGGGCGACGGGCGGCGAACGCGGCCTGCTCGAGCTCGTACGGATTCTCGACCGTCGTGTCCACGAGCTCGAGACCCACGTCCCCGATCAGCCGTTCCCACGTAGCGCGCGGAAACAGGCCGAGCACGTGCCTGTCGTGGACGACGCTCGTCTCGGCACCCGGGCCGCGGACGAGGATCGCGTACTCGGTGACGTACGTCGTACCCCCGAGGTCGACGTCGTGCGTCCACTCGAGGTAGCGGAGGCTGCGTCCGTCGTCGCCGTCGTGACCACCGTGCTCGGTCGACGGCTTGAAGATCTCGGTCGTCGCGTCCGGGGTGAGGATCACCACGCCACCCGCTCGAGCGTGGACGGCGGCGGTCTCGAGTGCTGCGCGAAGGTCGTCCTCCGTCGTCAGGTAAGAGATCGCATCGTGGATGAAGACGACGTCGAAGGTGCGGCCGAGCCTCAGCGTCCGCATATCGCCCTCGATGTGCTCGCACTGAGGGTTGAGCGTCTTGCTCAGGGCGAGCATCTCGGCGGAGAGATCCGTGAGCGTGCACTCGAAGCGAGCCTTCAGGTGCGACGCGTTGTTTCCGCCACCCGAGCCGAGCTCGAGGAGCGTCTGCGAGTCGCCGTCGCCGATGTCGTCGACGACGCGGGAGACGAAAGCAGCCTCGTCGTCGTAGTCGGACGGGTGCGTCAGAAGATGGAACCACGGCGCGAGATCCGAGTACATGTGCACCGCCTCAGAATGACAAAGGCGGCCGAAGCCGCCTTGCATGCGCTGGAGAGGACTTGAACCTCCACGGCCTAAGTGGCCACTAGGCCCTCAACCTAGCGCGTCTACCAATTCCGCCACCAGCGCGCGTGCGACCGAGTCTAGCCTCTAGAGAAGGTGGAACATCAGCACGGTGTTCAGGCCGAAGAGCCCGGCGATGACCACCGTCAGGCGGGTGAGGTTCCGCTCGACGACGTGCGTTCCGCCCTGCGAATGCGGCGTGAACCCGAGGCCGCCCATGCCGGCTTCGCGACCCGAGTGCATCAGGACGAGAGTGATCACCGCGGCGCTCAGGAGCACCTGTACGACGGCTGCGATCTGAAGCCAGGGCACGGGCGGCAGGGTAGCAGCGGCGCTACGCTCGTCCCGTGGGCGACGACGCGCGCGAACGCATCCAGAAGCTGCTCGTCACCGGCGACAATCGGCTGAAGCAGGGCGTCTCGGTCGACAAGGTGCGGGAGACCTACGAGCAAGCGCTGGCGGTCGCCCGCGAAGCTGGTCTCGAAGACGCGGTAAGGCCCCTCGTCGAGGTCAGGCTTGCCGATCTCCAGCGGCTCGCCGCAGGATCTCCTCCACCCGCTCCGCCTGCTTCCTGACGTCATGCTCGCCGGCGGCCGCACGGCCGGCGTCGTTCGGGCGTGGAAGCGCCGCGGCGCGGTCGAGCGCGTCGACGAGCGCGTCGTCGTCCAGGGGGTCGACGAGCACGCCTGACTCGGCAGTGACGAACTCCGGCGGGCCGCCGATCGTCGTCGCGACCACGGATCGCGCCGACGCCATCGCCTCGAGCGTCGCGAGCCCGAAGGGCTCGCTCAGGCTCGGCTGGCAAACGACGTCGGCGGCCGCGATCCACATCGGCACGTCCTCGTGGGCGACACGGCCGGCCACGCGGATTCGCGGCCTGCCCTCGAGCGCCCTGCGGAGCGGCCCGTCTCCGACGAACGTCAGCGTTCCTTCTCCCCGCTGCTCGAACGCGCGTGCGAGGCGGAGCACGTTCTTCCGTTCGCTCAGGCCGCCGAGGCAGAGGAACGCCGTGCCGTCCGTCTCCCAGCCGAGCGCGTCACGCGCTGTGTCCGCGTCGGCCGGCGCGAAGCGCTCGAGGTCGACGCCGCAGTCGATCACGTCGGTCTTTCCGCGCGCCTGCGGAAGGGCCGACTCCAGGCGGTCTGCAAGCCAACGCGAGACGGCGATGACGCTGGCCGCCCGCTTCACGACGTGGCGCGTCGCCGCGCGCACGCCCGGCTTCGACCCGATGTTCGCGACGTCCTGACCGTGCGCCGTCACGACAAGGGGACCGCGTGACGCGAGCGCCGCGGCGAGGCCCGCGGGCACGAGGAAGTGCGCGTAGGTCACGTCAGGATCGAACCGCCGCGCTGCGCGGAACGTGTCGCGGAAGAGCCGAAGATGGCGACCGACGCCTCCGGCGCGGGTGCTCACGACCGCCCGCTCGAGCTCGTGCCCACGCTCGCGCAGCTGGTGCTCGAGGTTCGCGACGAAGACGCCCAGATCCGGGTCGTGCGGCCCCGGGTACATCTGCGAGACGAGGAGGATCCGCAGTGGTGCTACCCGCGGGTGACCTGCAGGATCCCGAGGCACATCTCGTCGGTGGTGCCTTCGCCCCAGAGGACGTAGCGGGGCTTCGTCGGAACTCCCGAGCCCGCGTTTCCGCGCTTGCCCACGTCGTGGCGGCACGTCACTCGCACGACGTCCCCCGGGGCCGCCTTCGCTGCGCGGACGAGCGTGTAGGCGTTCTGCCAGTGGAAGTCCCAGCGTGGAATGTCGAGGAGCACCTTCGACCGCGAGGTGCCGGGGTTCAGCTCGACGCGGATCGAGGCGCCGAGGAGGTGCATGTGCCCGGCGGCGAGGTGGATCGTGGTCGGGCTCTTGATGCGGCGGTCGCAGCTCGATTCGGGGTTCGCGCGCGGGGTCGCGGCCGTCCCGCGGCAGAGGATCAGAAGACCGGCGGGCACGAAGGAGGCGGTGCCTCCGTACTTGCGCGCGAGGTCGAAGAGCGCCTCGTTCCGCTCGCACAGCGGGCCGGTCTCGCCCTTGGCGCAGGCGAGCTCGACCGGGCCGGGCAGGAGCATCGTCTGCAGCGGCTCGAGCCCCGCGGACGCCGGCGCGACGGTGAGGAGGGCGCGCGAGCGGTCGGGCGCGTTGCCGTTCAGGAGGTTGTAGTGCACCTGCATCACGACCTGGCTGCCGGCGGGCAGCGAGACGCCCGTTCCCTCGGGCAGCCGGCCGGCGCCCCACCCGGGGGCCCAGGCCGCGATCCAGTTCGCGTTGTTCAGCGAGTCCGCGAGGCCCGCGCCGGCATCCCCGGCGGGAAGGCCGGTTCCACCGAAGCACGACCAGCCAGGGCCGGAGGACTCGCGATCGAGTCCCTTCGCCGCGGCGATCTGCCCGGGCGAGACGCGGAAGAGGATGACGTGGTGGACGACCTTCGACTGGCCGGGCTCGATCCTCACGGACGTCACCGACCCGTCGCTCGCCTGCTTCGGATCGAGGAGGAAGCAGCGGTAGTCGTCCGTCAGGCCCTTTGCGGCAGATGGTTTGTACGCGGCCTGCATCCGCATGTTCACGAGCTTCTCGCCCTGGCGAACCTCCGGGGCCTTCGGCCGCGCGGCCCTGCGCGCGGGACCGTCGACCTTCCCGCCCCTCGTCGCCCAGGCGACGAGTGTGGCGCGCTGCCTGTCGGTGAGCGTCCGAGCCGCCTGCCCGACGTACGCGGGTGAGCGCTCACCGGGCGGCCACGGTGGCATGAGTCGCGCCTGCACCGTCGCGCCGATGAGCTTCGAGCGAGCCGAGATCTGCCTCGCGGTCTCGAGGGGGAACGGCGCGATGCCGCCGGTCTGGTGACAGCCGGCGCACTTGTCCGCGATGATCGGGGCGACCTCCCGTGAGAAGCTCGGCGTACCGCCGGACATGGCGAACGCGGCGAGCGGGATCGCTGCCACGGGGATCAGCGCGAGGCCGACGGCGATCCAGGTGCGTCTACGCACGGGTGTCATATGTACCCCAAAGGTCGCGCAGGACACCACAGATCTCACCCACGGTGCAGTGGGCAGCGAGGGCGTCGCGCAGCGCAGGGAGGAGGTTGGCCTCCGTCGCTGCGACGCGGCGCACCTCGTCGAGCGTGCTCGTCGCGGCCGTGGCGTCGCGGCTCGAGCGCACCCGAACCGTGCGCTCACACTGCCGCCGCTCGATCGCAGGGTCGACCTGAAGGAGCTCGACCTTCTCGCGCGCGTCGCCGGCGAACGCGTTGACGCCCACGACGACTCGGTCGCCCGACTCGACGTCGGCCTGATGGCGATACGCGGAGGCCTCGATCTCGGCCTGCACGAAGCCCTGCTCGATCGCCGCCACGGCACCCCCGAGCTCGTCGATGCGGCTGATGAGCGCGCGAGCCTTCTCCTCGAGCTCCTCGGTGAGCGCCTCGAGGAAGTAGGCGCCACCGAG
>DASQLF010000106.1:0-11673 GCA_035630135.1 Gaiellaceae bacterium | reverse complement strand
CCGGATACTCCTGATCGATCCGGCCGTCGGCCCAGTCGGAGAGAACTGCCTTCCCGCAGGCAACCTCCTTGGCCGGCTGACCCAATCCACAACCCACGAGCACGGCAGCCGTGACTGCCACGCCGATCGTGCCTACGAGCTGACGGCCCATCCCTAACTCCTTCCACGAGTCCCACTAGTGGAAACGCCCGAATGGGGTAAGAGGTTTGTAAATCAGTGGACGAGGTTTGTAGATCAGTGGACGAGGATCGGGCACGCAAAGCGTCTAGGATCGCCCTCGATGGACCTCCGCGACACGTCGGAAGAGGCCGCCTTCCGCGCCGGGCTCCGCTCGTGGCTCGAGGAGAACCTCCCCGAGGGGCTGCAGGGTCACCGCGGCGGAGCGACGCGTTTCGAAGGGCCCGAGATGCGCGAGTGGAGCCGGGGTCTCTACGAGGCGGGCTACATCGGGCTCACGTGGCCGGAGGAGTACGGAGGCGGCGGGGCGCCGTATACGCACCAGGCGATCTTCCTCGAGGAGCTCGCCCGCGCGGAGGCGCCGCCCCACATCGGCGTCATCGGGATCGGCATGGCCGGGCCGACGATCATCGCCCACGGCACGGATGCACAGAAGGCCCGCTACCTCGCGCCGCTCCTGGCCGCCGAGGAGATCTGGTGCCAGGGGTTCTCGGAGCCCGGCGCCGGCTCCGACCTCGCCGGCGTGCGGACGAGCGCGCGGCAGGACAACGGCGGCTTCGTGGTCGACGGCCAGAAGGTCTGGTCGTCGTTCGCGCACATCGCCGACTTCTGCATCCTGCTCACCCGCTCCGACCCCGACTCGACGCGCCACGCCGGGCTCACGTACCTGATCGTCGACATGCACGCACCGGGTGTGGAGGTGCGGCCGCTGCGCCAGATCACGGGCGAGGCGGAGTTCAACGAGATCTTCTTCTCGGACGTGCACGTGCCGGCAGAGAACCTCCTCGGCGACGTGGGCGGCGGCTGGCAGGTCGCGATGACGACGCTCCTCCATGAGCGCGGCACCCTCGGCTTCGCGCTTCAGGCGGCGCTCGAGGTGCAGATCCGCAAGCTCGTCACCCTTGCGCGCGACCGCGGCGCAGACGCGTTGCAGCGCGATCGAATCGCACGCGAGTGGGTCGAGATGCAGGCGGTGCGGTTCACGAACTACCGCTCGCTGTCGACCCTCATGAAGACCGGCCTGCCCGGCCCGGAGGGCTCGATCTCGAAGCTCGTCTGGTCAGAGGGGAACCAGCGTGTGACGAAGCTCGCGCTCGAGATCCTCGGGCCTGACGCGGCACTCGGTGAGGAGAACGCCCCCTACGGCGGCTATTGGCAGTACCAGCAGCTCAGAAGCCGCGGCAACACCATCGAGGCGGGCACCTCCGAGGTGCTCCGCAACATCGTCGCCGAGCGGGTACTCGGCCTTCCGTACTCGCGCTGATGGACTTCACCTTCACGTCGGAGCAGGAAGCGCTTCGCGAGCAGGCGCGCGAGTTCCTCGCCGCGACCCCGGAGCCGACCTGGGCACAGCTCTCCGAGCTCGGCTGGACGGGCGTCTCGATCGCGGAGGAGGAAGGCGGGGCGGGCCTCTCGTTCATCGAAGAGGCGGTGCTGTTCGAGGAGCTGGGCCGCGCGCTCTACCGCGGGCCGTACTTCGCGACCATCGGCCTGACGCTCCCGGCGCTTCCGGCCGAGGATCGGGCCGCCGTCGCCGCGGGCGACGCCAGCTGGACGCTCGCGCTCGGCCCGCTCGTGCCAGACCTCGACTCGGCCGACCATGTCGCGATCGTCGGCGGCGACGGTGTGTTCGAGCTCGAGGGCGGCGAGCGCGAAGTGCTCTCGACGACGGACGAGACACGCTCGCTCGGCGTCGTGCGCGGCGGCGAAGCCGGACGCCGACTGGCCGACTCCACGGTGCTCGCGGAGATCGGGGCGCGCTCGCAGACGGCGCTCGCGCTCGAGGCGTGCGGGGTTGCGCGGCTCGCGCTCGAGGACGCGCTCGAGTACGCGTCGTCGCGCGAGCAGTTCGGCAAGAAGATCGGCGTCTACCAGGCCGTCTCGCACCCCCTCGCGGACGCGTACACCCGCATCGAGCTCTCTCGCTCGCTGGCGCTGTGGGCCGCGTGGTGCGTCGCGACCGGCGACGCGCAGGCAGCGATCGCTGCCGCGGCGGCGAAGTCGTACGCGAGCGAGAGCGCCGTGGCCGTCTGCGAGACCGCGATCCAGTCGTTGGGCGGCATCGGCTTCACCTGGGAGCACCGGCTCCAGCGGCTGTACAAGCGCGCTCTCGGGATCGAGGCGTTCGGCGCGTCGGGAGCGCGGCTTCGCGCGGAGATCGCCGGAGCACTGATCGAACAGCAGGCGGGCTCGGCCGAGGCTCCGGCGCCCGTGACCATCACCCAAGGAGGCTGACGTGGACGGCCTGATGATGGACTACCAGCTCAACGTGCCCTCGATCATGCGGCGGGCCGACGAGCTCTACGGCGACAGGGAGATCTCGAGCCGCCTGCCGGACAAGAGCTGGCATACGTACACGTACGCCGACTTCGTCTCGCGCACGAAGAAGCTCGTGGTCGCGCTCAGGAAGCTCGGCCTGGAGGACGGCGACCGGGTCGGGACGTTCATGTGGAACCACTCGCAGCATCTCGAGGCGTACATCGGTGCGCCGGCGGGTGGCTTCGTCACGCACACGCTGAACCTGCGCCTGCATCCCGACGACAACGTGTACATCGCGACGCACGGCGGCGACCGCGTGATCCTCGTGGACAAGACCCTGTGGCCGCTCGCCGAGGCGTTCGTGCCCCGGTGCAACTTCGAGCACGTCATCGCGGTCGGTGCCGGCCCGACCCCGGACGGCGCGATCGACTACGAGGATCTGCTCGCCGACGCCGACGAGTCGGGCTTCGACTACCGCGACCTACCGGAGAACAGGGCGGCGGCAATGTGCTTCACGAGCGGGACCACCGGGCTGCCGAAAGGCGTGCTGTATTCGCACCGCGCAATCGCGATCCACGCGCTGACCGTCAACGCGTGCCTCGGCATCCACGCGGGCGACGTCTCGCTGCCCGTCGTGCCGATGTTCCACGCGAACGCGTGGTGCTTCCCGTTCTCCTCGGTGATGATGGGTGTCAAGCAGGTCTTTCCCGGTCCGCACATGGATCCCGAGACGCTGCTCGACGGGCTCGCGGAGCAGAAGGTCACGATCACCGCCGGCGTCCCGACGATCTGGATGGGGATCCTCCAGGCGCTCGACGCGAATCCCGGCAAGTGGGATCTTTCCGCGATCCGGATGATGACCGTCGGCGGAGCTGCACCACCCCGCGCGATGATCGAGGCGTTCTCCGAGCGACACGGGCTGCACATCGTGCACGGCTGGGGCATGACCGAGATGTGCCCCGTCGGCACGCTCTCGGGCGCGCCCGGCCAGGAGGAGGGCCTCGATCCGCAGGCGGCGTACTCGCGCCGCGCGCTCCAGGGTCTTCCCGTCCCGTTCGTCGAGATCCGTGCCCGCGGTGCGGAAGACCTCATCGCCTGGGACGGGGAGACGATGGGCGAGCTCGAGGTGCGCGGGCCATCGATCTCGTCGTCCTACTTCGAGTCGGATGAGGGCGCCGACCGCTGGACGGCGGACGGGTGGTTCAAGACCGGCGACGTCGTGACCATCCACCCCGACGGCGTCGTCGAGGTGCAGGATCGGGCGAAGGACCTCGTGAAGTCGGGTGGCGAATGGATCTCCACGGTCGCGCTCGAGAACGCGCTCATGGGGCATCCGGCCGTCGCCGAGGCCGCGGTCATCGCGGTTCCCGACGACAAGTGGTCGGAGCGGCCCCTCGGCGTCGTCGTCCTGCGCGAGGGCGAGGAAGCGTCGCCCGAGGAGCTCCGCGACTTCCTCGCACCGAACTTCGCGAAGTGGTGGCTACCCGATCGCTTCGAGTTCGTCGACGAGATCCCGAAGACGGCGGTCGGCAAGTTCCGCAAGACCGCACTGCGCGAGCAGTTCTCCCAGCAGCCCGCGGAGACGGCGTAGTGGGCGACTACATCTCGACCGAGCAGGACGGAGCGGTCGCCGTCGTCACGATCGACCACCCGCCCGTCAATGCCCTTTCCGCACCGCTGCTCGAGGAGCTCGAGGCGGAGATCGACCGGCTCGATGCCGACGACGGCGTGCGCGCGATCGTGCTCGTCGGCGCGGGAGAGCGTGCGTTCGTCGCCGGCGCGGACATATCGGAGTTCCCCTCGTTGCGCGAGGCCGCGGCAGAGGCACAGGAGCAGGGCTCGGCTCGGGGGATCCAGAAGCTCGGCCGCCGGATGGACGCCGCGGACACGCCGTTCGTGGCCGCGATCCACGGCTTCTGCCTCGGCGGCGGGCTCGAGCTCGCGATGTGCTGCGACATCCGCGTCTGCTCGGACGACGCTCAGCTCGGACAGCCGGAGATCAAGCTGGGCCTCATCCCCGGAGGAGGCGGGACGCAGCGTCTCCCCCGCCTCGTCGGGATCGGCCGCGCGCAGTATCTGAACATGACCGGCGACTTCATCGACGCGCAGACGGCATCCGACTGGGGTCTCGTCGAGAAGGTCGTGTCGCGCGACGAGCTGCGCGGGACGGCGCTCGGCATCGCACACACGATCGCCGCCCGCTCTCCCGTCTCCGTCGCCGTGCTCCGCGAGCTTGCGCGCACGACCCGCGACCTCTCGCTCGAGGAGGGCCTTCGGCGCGAGGCCGACGGCTTCCGCCGCTGCCTCGAGTCCGAGGACGGCGCCGAGGGCGTCGCGGCGTTCCTCGAGAAGCGCGAGCCTCAGTTCACCGGACGTTGAGGGCCGCTGTCCTGCAAGGCGTCGGCGGGCCGGAGGGGCTCGTCGTCTCGGAGGTGCCCGAGCCCGAGGCCGGCGACGGTGTCGCGATCGTCGATGTCCGAGCCGCGGGGATCAACTTCGCGGATGTGCTCATACGGCTCGGGATGTATCCGCAGATGCCGGAGCTGCCCACGGTGCTCGGCTCGGAGATCGCCGGTGAGCTCGACGGCGCACGCGTGATGGGCTTCGTCGCCTCGGGAGGCGGTGGATACGCCGAGCGCGTGGCCGTCGACCGGCGCTGGCTGCTTCCGCTCCCCGAGAAGGCGAGCTTCGCCGAGGGCGCCGCCTTCCCGATGGCCTTCCTCACGGCCTGGATTCCGCTGACGGAGCTCGTCCGAATCGCCTTCGGAGCGCGCGTCCTCGTCACCGCGGCCGCCGGCGCGGTCGGAACCGCGGCCGTTCAGCTCGTGAAGACGCTGAACGGTGCTCCGGTCGCCGCCGTCGGCAGCGCGGAGAAGCGCGACCTGCCGCTCTCGCTCGGCGCGGTCGAGGCCGTGACGTACGACGAGATCGGCGAGCTCGCGCCCGTCGACGTCGTCTTCGACCTCGTCGGTGGCGAGGTGTTCACCGGCTCGCTGTCGCTCCTGAAGCCGATGGGCTCGGCGATCGCGGTCGGCTACGCCGGCGGCATGTGGGAGAAGCTCGATCCGGCGTGGCTCGTCGGCCGGAACATCGGCGTCCACGGCTTCTACCTCGGCCGGCTGATGGGACGCGACTCCGAGCTCGTGCGGCGCGCCGCCGGTGACGTCCTCCGCCTGTGGGAGGCGGGCGCCGTACGCCCGGTCGTCGGCGCCGAGCTGCCGCTCGAGGAGGCGGCCGAGGCGCACCGACTCATCGAATCCAGGCAATCGACAGGAAAGGTCGTGCTCATCCCGTGACCGCACTCGTGACAGGCTCGGCCGGAGGCATCGGCCGGGCGATCGTGACCAAGCTCCGCGCCGAGGGGTTCGAGGTGAAGGAGCTCGACCTGGTCTCGGGCTTCGACGTCTCCGACCCCGAGTGCTGGGAGCACATCGGCTCGGTCGACCTCGCGTGCCTGAACGCAGGCGTGCTCACGGGAGGCGACGACATCGCGAGCCTCACCGACGCGCAGTACCGCCGCGCGCTCGGGGTGAACGTCGACGGAGTCGTCTACGGCGTGCGCCGCCTCGACCGCGTGATGCCGAAGGGCAGCACGATCGTCGTCACCGCGTCGCTCGCGGGCCTCGTCGGCATCCCCGACGACCCGATCTACGGCCTGACGAAGCATGCCGTCGTGGGGTTCGTCCGCTCGGTTGCGCCGCAGCTCGCGAAGCGCGGCATCCGCATCCAGGCGGTGTGCCCCGGCTGGGCGGACACCGCGCTGACGCCGCCCGAGTTCAAGCGGGATCTCGAGGAGAAGGGCTTCCGGCTCCTGAGCGCGGAGGCGGTCGTAGCCGGCGTCTGGGCCGCGTACCAGAGCGAGGGCACCGGCGAGGCCTGGATCGTCCAGCCCGGCCGCGAGCCACTGCTCTACGAGTTCAAGGGCGTTCCGGGACCGCGCTGACATGGTGGACACGGCTGCCCTGCCGAGCTTTCGGTACCACCCCGATCCGATCGCGACCGGCAGCGTTCGGGCCTCGAGCGAAACGTGTGCCTGCTGCGAGGGTATTCGCGGGTTCGTCTACACGGGCCTGTGTTCGGAGAGGCCGAGCTCGAACGCGCTCTGCCCTTGGTGCATCGCGGACGGCTCGGCTCATGAGCGCTTCGACGCCGAGTTCACCGATGCCGAGTCGGTCGGTCTCGGCTGGGAGCCTGTGGCCGATGCGGTGGCCGACGAGGTCGCATTTCGGACTCCCGGCTTCACCGGCTGGCAGCAAGAGCGCTGGGCGTCGCACTGCGAGGACGCCGCCGCGTACATCGGCCAGGCCGACACGGCCGATCTGCTCGGAGAGTGGTCTGCGGCCATACCCTCTCTGCGCGCCGACGTCGAGATAGGCGACGAGGACTGGGAGTCGCTCTTGTCCTCGTTCGCGAAAGGACCTACCGGAAGCCCGACGGCGTACGTCTTTCGATGTCTCCACTGCAGCGAGCTGGTCGGGTACTGGGACTCGCACTGAGCGTCGACCTCAGTGGCAGTTCGCCGAGCCGGAGTCGGTGAAGGAGCCGACCGCGGGTCGGAAGCGCCACGCATAGGCATGCGGGCCTAGCGTCAACTCGAGCACCCCGAAGCTCGACGAGTCCCGCGCCTCGCTGTTCGGCGCGATCCGGGGGAACCTGCGGAGGCTGTGGCCGCCCGTGCCGACGACGAACTGGCGGAGCCCACGTTCGGGATCGCGGTGCCCGTTCGCATCCTGCGGTGCGAACCGTTCGTAGTCGTGGTCGTGGCCGACGAGGACGACGTCCGCACCGGCATCGAAGAGCGCCTGCCAGAACGCGCGGTACGTCGAGTCGCTGCCGTGGCGTCCCGACGAGTAGCGCGGGTGGTGCCAGTACGCCAGGGTGCAGGTCGCGCGGTTCGCGGCAAGATCGCGTCGCAGCCATTCCTCCTGCACCGACCCCTCGTTACAGCCGCCCACCTCGGCACAGTTGGAGTTGAGCGCGACCACGTGCCAGGCTCCGACGTCGAAGCTGTAGTAGCCCGCCGCCGGGTCACCGGCGGCCTCGCCGAAGTACCTGAAGTAGCCGGACGCGCCCGCGTCCCGGTACTCGTGATTTCCGGGAACGGGACGCGTGCTCTCTGTCACGCGACCCCAGGAAGGGTCGTACGACTCCAAATACTTGGAGTAGATGCCATCCTCGTACTGGATGTCACCGAGAACGAGCACGGCGTCGTGGTCCCTCTCGAGGAGCAGGTCCGAGGTCGCCTGCTGACGGCACCTGAGGTCGTCGCCCTCGCCGCCTCCGAAGTCGGCGTCCGTCGGATCGCAGGCGATGTCCCCGGCGGCTGCGACGCGCGGCCCGTCGACGCTCGGCCCCATCGCGACCGGGAGCGGCACCGGGCGGGGCTCGCGGATGACGGTGACAACGAGGGCCACGCCGAAGAGAACGGCTGCTGACGCGACCGCTACTCGAAGCGCCACGGCTCGCCGGAGGCGAACGACTTCAGGATCCGCCTTGCGACCACCATGCGGTGCACCTCGTCAGGTCCGTCGTAGATCCGCGCGCCGCGAGCCATCGAGAGCATCCCGGCGAGAGGCGTCTCGTCCGTGAGCCCGCGCGCTCCGTGTGTCTGCACGGCGCGGTCGATCACGTCGTGGAGGACGCGGGCCGCGAAGAACTTGATGAGCGAGACCTCGACGCGCGCCTCGTCGCCGGCGTCGATCTTGTGCGCGGCGTCGAGCGTCATCAGCCGGCAGGCCTGGATCTCGGCGGCGGAGTCGGCGATCCAGTTCTGGATCGTCTGCTTCTCGGCGAGCGGCCCGCCGAACGACTCGCGCTCGAGCGAGTACGTGCACATGAGCTCGAACGCACGTTGCATCTGACCGAGCCAGCGCATGACGTGGTGGATGCGGCCGGGGCCGAGCCGCTTCTGCGCGATCCGGAAGCCGTCACCCTCGTCGCCGAGCGTGTTCTCGACCGGAACCCGGGCGCCGTCGTAGCGCACCTCGCAGTGCGTGGTCCAGCCGCGCCCGCGATGCCCCATGGTCGGAATCGCGCGGACGATCTCGACACCAGGCGTGTCGGCCGGAACCATGATCTGCGACGCGCGCCGGTGCGGCTCCGCCTCGGGATCGGTGACGGCCATGACGATCCCGAAGGCCGCACCTTCCGCCCCGGAGGAGAACCACTTGTGGCCGTCGATCACCCACTCGTCACCCTCGCGCACGGCGCGCGTCCGCAGGGTCGTCGGGTCGGAGCCGGGAACGCCGGGCTCGGTCATCGAGAAGAACGAGCGCACGTCTCCGGCGACCAGGGGCTGGAGCCAGCGCTCCTTCTGCTCGTCCGTGCCGAACATCCAGAGAATCTCGGCATTACCGGCGTCGGGGGCCTGGCAGCCGAAGACGAGCTGGCCCCAGAGTGAGCGGCCGATCTCCTCGTTCAGGTGGGCGTAGATGAGGAAGCTGCCGCTCGAGCCGCCCGCCTCCGGCGGCATGTGCGGCGCCCACAGGCCCTGCTCCTTGGCCGCGTCGCGCAGCCGCGCCACGAGTGCCTCTGCCTCGTCGTCCTCGCGGTCGAGAGCCGGCTCGTTGGGATAGAGGTGCTCCTCCATGAAGGCCCGATAACGGCCCCGGAGCTCGACGATCTCGTCGGTCGGTCGCAGGTCGGCGATGGTCATCCCGTTAGCATCGCACGGGATGCGACTCGGCTTCTACATGGGCTACGCGCCGCCGGGGACGAGCCCGCTCGAGCCGATCGCGCTCGCGCAGGAGGCAGAGCGGCTCGGGTACGACTCGGCCTGGGCGGCGGAGGCCTGGGGCACCGACTGCGTCACCGTGCTCGCGTGGCTCGGCGCGACGACGGAGAAGATCAAGCTCGGCAGCGCGATCATGCAGATCCCGGGCCGCACGCCCTCCAACACGGCGATGACCGCTGCGACGCTCGATCTGCTCTCGGGCGGGCGTTTTCTCCTCGGGCTCGGCACGTCGGGGCCACAGGTCGTCGAGGGCTGGCACGGGCAGCCATGGGGCAAGCCGCTCGAGAAGACACGCGAGTACGTCGAGATCGTGCGCACTGCGCTGCGTCGGGAGCTCGTCGAGCACCACGGCACGCACTACGACATTCCGGTCACGGACGGAACGGGCCTCGGCAAGCCGCTCAAGCTGATGGCGCGGCCCTTGCGCGCCGACATCCCGATCTACCTCGCCGTCATGGGGCCGAAGGCCGTCGCGCAGGCGTTCGAGATCGCCGACGGCTGGCTTCCGATCTTCTGGTCGCCGGAGAAGGCCCGCAGCGCGTTCGGCGACGTGATCGCGAACGCACGGGAGGGCTTCGACATCGCGGTGACCGCGCCCGTGATCCTCATCGACGACGTGGAGGCCGGCCGAGAGTTCCTGAAGCCGTACTACGCGCTCTACATCGGCGGCATGGGCGCGCGCGGGAAGAACTTCTACAACGACCTCGCCTGCCGCTACGGCTACGAGGATGCGGCGCGGGAGATTCAGGATCTCTACCTCGACGGGCACAAGCGCGACGCCGCCGCTGCGGTGCCGGACGCGTTCGTCGACGAGGTGGCGCTCATCGGCCCGAAGGAGCGTCTCGCCGAGCGCCTCGACGCGTGGCGCGAGTCGGGCGCCACGTCGCTCCTCGTCTCGACGCAGCAGCCCGAGGCGCTGCAGGCGCTGGCCGAAGTCGCGCTCTGACGTCCCCTCGTACCTGATCGTTACGAGGGTTCCGAGATCGCTTCGGCCGCGGACGCGGCGAGATACGGAACGCCTTCCTCGAACCGGGCGGCCTTCTCGTCCTCGTCTCCGAGCTCGCCGCGGACGTAGCGCCCGTAGATCGCCTCGGTGAAGACCGCGGCCTTCCACAGCGCGAGCCCCTTGAACCAGGCGAGCGGCTCGACGTCCCGGCCGCTCCGGTCGGCGTAGCGCTCGACGAGCTCAGCGCGCGAGGGGAATCCGGGTAGCGCGGTGATCGGCGAGGTGCCGAGGGGGTTCGGCGGCCCGCCGGGCTCGCTGTAGGTCGCGAGGAGATAGCCGACGTCGGCGCGCGGGTCGCCGATCGCGCCCATCTCCCAGTCGAGCACAGCGGCGATTCGGGTGGGATCGCCGTGACCGACCATCGTGTTGCCGAGCCGGTAGTCGCCGTGCACCACGGACGGCAGGAGCGGATGCGGCACGTTCGCCGCGAGCCACTCCCCCACCCGCTCGACCTCCGGGAGCTCGCGCGTCTTGTTGATCTTCCAGAGCTGCGCGAACCGGCGCACCTGCCGCTCGTTGTAGCTCCCCGGCCGGGTGAAGGCCGCGAGCGCTGGGGTCGCGACGTCGGCTGCGTGGATCTCGACGAGAGCGTCGACCAGGTCGAAGCCGAGCGCTCGCCGGCTGTGCTCACCCTCAAGACCGGGCGGCACCTCTTCCGTCGGGACGACCCCGTCCAGGAATCCCATGACGTAGAAGGGCACGCCGATGAGGCTCGCGTCCTCGCAGACGGCCACGATCGTCGGCAGCCGCTCGAAGCCTGCCTCGCGGAGGGCGAGCTGGAGGCGTGCCTCGCGCACGACGTCGTGGGCCGACGGAGGCAGCGGAGGGCGTGGAGGACGACGAAGGACGAACGTGTCGTCCTCGCGCTCGAGCAGGAACGTGAAGTTGGACCCTCCGCCCTCGCCGATCCGCTGCGCGCGCACGTCGCCCGCTCCGAGCCGGTGCTCGTCCAGGAACGAGCGGACGCCGTCGAGCACGAGAAGCGGCGGCAGCGCCTGCCCTTCCGCCTCGGCGGCGGTCGCGACGATGTCTCCCGAACGCACCGTACGATCGTAGTCTCGTGCGCCGCCGTCTCTATCTCATGCGTCACGCCGAGGTGTCCTACTTCGCTGCCGACGGTCGGCCCGTCGACCCCCGCGACGTTCCCCTGAACACGGAGGGCATCGCGCAGGCGAACGCGGTGGCGGAGGTTCTGCGCGACGTCGAGCTCGACCGCGTCGTGACGAGCGGGTTGCCGCGGACGCTCGAGACCGCGGCGATCGTGGCTCCAGGGACGGACCTCGAGTCCTGGCCCGAACTCCGCGAGATCCAGGGCGGGCGGCTCTCGGAGATACCGCCCGAGCTCCTCGAGCGGGAGTTCGTGCACGCGTTCCGCGGCGTGATCCCCAACGACTCGCGCTTTCTCCGCGGCGAGTCGGTCGGAGAGCTCTTCGACCGCATCCTCCCCGCGCTCGAGCGGCTCGTCGCGGACGCGGACTGGGACACGGCGCTCGCGGTT
>DASQLF010000105.1:0-7855 GCA_035630135.1 Gaiellaceae bacterium | reverse complement strand
CTCGTGGCGCACTACGACACGGTGCCGGCGCAGGACAACCTGCCTGGGCGCATCGCCGACGGATTCGTCCACGGTCTCGGTGCAAGTGACATGAAGGGCGGCCTGGCGGTCGCCGTCGAGATCGCTCGCGATGCGGCACTGCGTTCGAACACGTGTGACGTCGCACTTCTCCTCTTCGGGCGTGAGGAGCTTCCCGCGGAGCACAACCCGCTTCCGGCGCTCTTCGACGGCTCGGCGCTCGTACACGACGCGGCGCTTGCGGTCGTCCTCGAGCCGACGGACCTCGCGATTCACGCGGGGTGCCTCGGCAACGTGGTGGCCACCGTGACCTTCCACGGCACGAGCGGCCATGCTGCCCGCCCGTGGCTGGCCGACAGTGCGCTCGAACGAGCTGCACGCGGTCTCGTGCCCCTGTTCGAGCTCTCCCCTCGGACGGCGGTGCAGAACGGCCTCGAGTTCAAGGAAGTCGTGTCGGTGACGAGGCTTCACGCAGGCATCGCGGACAACGTGATCCCGGGCGAGGCCGTGGCGACCGTGAACCTCCGCTATCCACCCGATCGGGAGCCCCGCGAGGCCGAGTCGTACCTGGCAGAGCTCATCCCCGAGGACGCCGCGCTCGACGTGCTGAGCAACGCACCACCAGGGCGCGTCGTCGATTCTCCGGCCGTCAGGGCGCTGCAGCGCGCCGGCGGCCTCGCGCTGGGGCCGAAGCAGGCCTGGACGAACGTCGCCGACTTCACGACCCGCGGGCTCGACGCGGTCAACTTCGGGCCCGGTCACACGGCGTTCGCACACCATCCCGACGAGCGGGTCGCCGTCGAGAACCTCGTCACCGCGTACGAGGTGCTGGGCCGCTTCCTGACATCGCCCATCGGCGAGGATGCCGCCTGATGGATCTCGCGGCACGGATCGAAGAGCTCTGGGACACCGACCGGCTCGACGCGGCACCGATCGAGGAGGCAATCGCCGCGCTCGATCGCGGCGAGGTGCGCGTGGCGGAGCGCGGAGCAGACAGCTGGTTCGTGAACGAGTGGGCGAAGAAGGCCATCCTCCTGTACTTCCGGCTGCGGAAGGTCGAGCCGATGGCCGTCGGCGGGCTCCACTTCCTCGACAAGATTCCCGTCAAGACGGATTACGCGGAGCGCGGCGTTCGAGTCGTGCCGCCGGGCGTCGCGCGCTACGGCTCGTTTCTCGGCGAGGGAGTCGTCCTGATGCCCGGCTACGTGAACATCGGCGCGTGGGTCGGGGCGCGCACGATGGTCGACACGTGGGCGACCGTCGGGTCGTGCGCGCAGATCGGCGCCGACGTCCACCTCTCGGGCGGGGTCGGGATCGGAGGAGTCCTCGAGCCCCCGCAGGCGCACCCGGTGATCATCGAGGACGGCGCCTTCATCGGTTCTCGCGCGGTCGTGGTCGAGGGGGTGCTCGTCGGCGAGCGAGCCGTCATCGCCCCCAACGTCGTACTCTCCGCGACCGTCCCGATCATCGACGTCACAGGTGAGCAGCCCGTCGAGCACCGAGGGTTCGTGCCGCCGCGGTCTGTCGTGCTTCCCGGGACGAGACCGAAGGAGTTTCCGGCCGGCCGCTACGAGCTTCCCTGCGCGCTGATCGTCGGGACGCGCAGCGCGTCCACAGACCTCAAGACGTCCCTCAACGACGTCCTCCGCGAGTTCGAGATCGCAACCTGAGCGAGCGCCGCGGGGCTGGGGTCAGGAGATCTGCTCGGCCGTCCCGTAGAGCAGCGCCCGGCCGCCCTCGAGTCGAACTCGCAGGTCGCCTCCCGGAAAGTGGACGACGACGTCGCCGTCGCCATGTACGGCAGCGGCGATCGCTACGGCGCTCGTTCCGGAAGATGCCGTCTCCCCTACACCGCGCTCCCAGACTCGCGCCGTCACCTCGCCCGGCCCGTCGACACGGGCCACCTGGACGTTGGTGCGGTCGGGAAAGCGAGGATGCGTCTCGAGCGTCGGGCCGAGCTCGAGAATCCGTTCCGGTTCGGCCACCACGACCGCGTGCGGATTACCGACCGAGACAGGCACGAAAAGGATCCCAGCGACACTCTCCGGCTCGCCGACGACCACCTGGCCGAGATCCTGCTCGATCTCGCCGTCGGCGCTGATCGTGGTCGCAACCGTGCGGTCGCCCACGACGACGTCGATCCGGTCGTCGCGGGAGCGCGCGGCAAGCCACGCGGCCGCGATACGCGTCCCGTTCCCCGAGAGCTCGGCACGCGAGCCGTCGGTGTTCCAGATGGCGATCTCGATACGTCCGGGGCCGATCGCGAGAATCTCGAGGACGCCGTCACACCCCTCCGCGAGGGCGCGCGCCGTTGGTGTGTCGAGCGGTGCGTCTGCCTCCACGACGACGTAGGTGTTACCGAGCGCGCGCCAGGTCGAGGACGTCACCGGCCACCTCCTCGCTGGCGCGATCTGCATCCAGGAGCACGATGCCCGGAATCCTGCGCATCCATTTGCGCTGGTACGCCGCATACCGCTGCGTGCGCATGACGAGCGCTTCGCGTGCCTCTTCGAGCGGCAGCGTCGCCAGCTCCGTCAGGCCCAGGGCCTTCTCCGCGCTCCGCGAGATCGGCGAGAGTGCCGCTGCGCGGGCCTCGGCGACGGCCCCGCGGCGGATCATGTCGTCGGCTCTAGCCTCGATCCTGTCGCGCAGCGTGTCGGGACATAGGTCGAGGCCGACCACGAGCGTCGGGCGCCGCGTGAGCCCGCTCCAGAGCCTGTCGGAGGACGGGACGAGCGACAAGCCCGCCTCGGCCAGCTCGAGCGACCGCACGACGCGGCGGCGATCGTTCACGTGCACCGCTGCGGCCGCATCGCGGTCGAGCTCCGAGAGTCGCGCATGTGCAGCGTGGCGATCTTCGTCGTAGAGCGACTCTGCACGAGCTCGGTTGGATCTGTCGACAGCTGGCGGGATCTCGAGGTCGGCCAGCGCGGCTCGCAGATACAGCCCGGTCCCGCCCGCAACGACCGCCGCTCCGCGATCCTCGATCAGGCCGTCGACGGCCCGATGCGCTAGCGCCGCATACTCGCCCACGGACATCGGGTTTGGCAGATCGCGAATGGCGACCAGGAGGGTGGAGTCCGCTGGCTGGTTCGTGAGGATCGGCAGGCCGCGATACACCTGTAGCGCGTCCGCCGAGACGACTTCGGTGCCAAGCGCGTCGGCGACACGTCGAGCAACTACCGATTTGCCTGAGGCGGTTGGGCCGAAAATCGCGATGACGTCGGCGCCCAAATTCGTGCCTTCGTGTGGGGCACCCCGGCCCACCACCCACTGCAAGCGTAACGAGGATTCCGTCACGGGTGTGTCACGCATCGTGCCGAGAGCGTGCAAATGCGTCTCGCGGCGCTACGCCGCGACGAGAGACGTGACGCGACCCCGGAGGCTCGTCGAGGTTGCCTCCTCGATCGCGACGTCGACGAGCTCGCCCGCGGCTGCGTCGCCCTCGAAGTTCACGGTAGTGTTGCGTCGTGTGCGCCCCCGCTTGAGTGCGGAATCGGTGCGACTTGCCCCCTCGACGAGAACCTCCTCCACTTTGCCGATCCGCTCGGCATTCCGCTCGCTTGCGATCTCCTGCACCCGTTCGACCAGCAGCTCGAGCCGCGCATGCTTGACGTCGGCCGGCACGGCTCCCGGCAGCGACGCCGCCTCGGTTCCTGCCCGCGGCGAGTAGATGAACGTGAAGGCGCTGTCGAACCGGACTTCGTCGACGAGCGACACCGTGTCCTCGAAGTCGCGATCCGTCTCGCCCGGGAAGCCGACGATCAGATCGGTCCCGAGTGCGAGATCCGGTATCGCGTCACGCAGGGTCGCGACGAGCCGGAGGTAGCGCTCGCGGTCATATGTCCGCCGCATCGCCTTCAGGATGCGGGACGAGCCCGATTGCGCAGGTAGGTGGATCTGCTCACAGACACTCGAGCAGTCCGCGATGGCCGAGACCACCGGCGCACGAAAGTCCTTCGGATGAGGACTCGTAAAGCGGATCCGGTCGATCCCAGGCACCGCATCGCACGACCGCAGCAGCTCGCCGAACTCCGTGTCGATCCCCGGTCGAAGGTCCCGACCCCACGAGTTCACGTTCTGGCCGAGCAGCGTGATCTCACGCACACCGGCATCGGCCAGACGAGTCACCTCGGCGAGGATGTCGCCCGGCCGGCGGCTCTGCTCTCGTCCTCGCACGGCGGGGACGATGCAGTAGGCACATGCCGAGTTGCAGCCCATCGAAACCTGTACCCACGCCTGGTAACGCCTCTCGCCGCGCACTGGCAGGTCGGCCGCGAAGTGCTCGTGTGTGCCGAAGCTGCCGCGGGGGACCGCGTAGCCGCCCGCCGAGATCCAGTCGCCAAGGTGCGGTATGGAGCCCGGCCCGAAGGCGACGTCGACGAACGGATACAGCTCGAAGATGCGGTCGCGCTGCGCCTCGGCGTAGCAGCCACCGACCGCGACGACCACGTCAGGCCGTTCTCGCTTCAGCGCACCGGCGTTGCCGAGGTGCGCCGCGAGGCGCGTGTCGGGCTTCTCGCGGATCGTGCAGGTGTTGAAGACGACGACGTCCGCATCGTCTTGCGCCGTGGCCTCGCCGAGCCCGAGGGACTCGAGCATCCCCTTGATGCGCTCGGAGTCGTGGGCGTTCATCTGACAGCCGAACGTCGTGACGTGATATCGCCTCATGGCGCGGGAAGCGTAGCCCCTGACGCTACGACGGCCAGTGCGGCAGCACGTGTCGCCCGGACTCCTCGTTCCAGGCGTCGCGGTGCTCCGTTACGAGACCTTCGTGGTCGAACTTCAGCAGCGACGTGCCGGCGAGGGACTGCTGCGAGCCATCTTGTGAGGTGACGACGGCCCACCAGTCGACCGCCGCACGCGCTCCGTCGACGAGCGGCTCCCCGAACCCGCACTCTGCCGACGCCTGATCGGCGAACGCCCAGGCGACGTACTCGGCCGGCTGCTGGTGCGGACGGAACGGATGGGAGTGGAACACCGCGTCGCCGGCGTAGAGCGCAGCGATAGCCTCGCTGTCGGCAGCCGGCCACGCACGGGACCACACGGTCGCCCAGCGACGAGCTGCGTCACGAGTGTCTACTTCGCCACCTCGATCGCTCGGCTTTCACGGATGACGATCACTTTCACCTGGCCGGGATACTCGAGCTGATCCTCGATCTCGCGGGCGATCTCGTGCGAGAGCAGAACTGCACCGTCGTCGTCGATCTCGGTGGGCTCGACGATCACGCGGATCTCTCTTCCCGCCTGCAACGCATACGCCTTCGCTACCCCGCTCTTGGCGGTCGCGATCTCCTCGAGCGCCCCGAGCCTACGGATGTAGTTCTCGAGGCTCTCGCCACGCGCTCCTGGACGCGACGCCGAGATCGCGTCCGCTGCGATGAGGAGCACGGCCTCGACGGTCTGCGGCTGCTGCTCGTAGTGGTGGGACTCGATCGCGTGCACGATGCCTTCCGACTCGCCGCAGCGGCGCGCGAGCTGCGAGGAGATGAGCGCATGCGAGCCGTCGACTTCGTGGCTCACGGCCTTGCCGATGTCGTGGAGCAGTGCCGCGCGCTTGGTCGTCTTCACTCCGGCCTTGAGCTCGGCGGCCATGATCCCGCTCAGGTGCACCACCTCGAGTGTGTGCTTGAGGACGTTCTGGCCGTAGCTCGTGCGGTAGCGAAGGCGGCCCAGCATGCGCACCAGGTCCTCGTGAAACTCGCCGCAGTTGGCCTCGAAGACCGCTTGCTCGCCCGCCTGCAGGATGTGCTCCTCGAGCTCCGCCTTCGCCTGGTAGAACATCTCCTCGATCCGCGCCGGATGGATGCGCCCGTCCTCGATGAGCTTCCCGAGCGTGAGACGGGCAACCTCGCGGCGTAGGGGGTCGAAGGACGAGAGCACGACGGCGTGCGGCGTGTCGTCGATGATGAAGTCGACGCCCGTGAGGTGCTCGAGGGAGCGGATGTTCCTTCCTTCCCGGCCGATGATGCGTCCTTTCAGGTCGTCCGAGGCGAGCTCGACCACGGTGACGGTCGCCTCCGCCGTGTGGCTCGCGGCGACGCGCTGCAACGAGTCGGCGACGAGCGCGCGTGCGCGACGCCGCGCGTCCGAGCGGGCCTCTTCCTCCATCTGACGCACCTCTCGTGCAAGCTCGTGGCGCACGAGATCCTTCGACCGTTCGATGAGTTGCTGGCGCGCCTCGTGGACGGTGAGACCGGAAATCTTCTCGAGCGACCCGAGCGCCTCTCGATGCGCGTCGCGGAGCTCTTCTTGGAGCGCCTTGACGTGCACCTCCCGGTCACCGAGACCCTGTTCCTTCCGCTCCACCTCGGTCAGCCGTACGTCGGCCTCGAGCTCCGCCTGGAGCATCCGCTCCTCGATCTTGGCGATCTCGACGCGCCGATCCTGAATCTCGCGCTCGATCTCGCTGCGCAGCACGACCGCTTGCTCGCGCGCGTCGACCTGCGCCTCGCGCCGCACCGCCTCCGCCTCGCGCTCGGCGTCGGCCAGGAGCCGTTCGCCCTCGGTGCGCGCGACGCTTACGCGCGAACGCGACCACGCGAGCAGCACGACGGACGCGCCAACGGCTCCGAGGACGATTCCGATGAGCGCTGCGCCGGCCGAGAGCATGAAGCCTCCACGGAGGATGTCGTTTACCGCGGGATCGCCGCGGTTGCTCTCACCCGGCCGTCCGCCCGCACGAGGCGCCGCCGGACTGTGCCGGACGTCTACGTCAGGTGGTGAACCGTCCCCCGTTGCCAGAAGCTCGGCTGGAGCGTGTCGTGGAAGTCACAAGTCATCGATTCAGAAAGCGCATGCGTGCAGGAAAAACGTCAGGTGAAAGCTCCGTCATCCTAACGTTTCGTCTCCCGCCGGCGCAACGACGGCCCTGATGACGTCGTGCGAGAATCCCTTTCCTGCCAGGTAGCGCGCCGTTTTCGGGCCGGCGCCGCGACGCTCGACGACGCGAGCCGCCCGCTCGTCCTCGCCGTCGAGCGACTCCACTGCCTCATCGACGAGCTCGCCCGGCACGCCGGCCGCCCCGAGCTCGTGGCGAATGAGCGCGTCGCCGGCACCGCGTCCGGCGAGAGCCGATGCACGGCGCTGCGCGAAGCGGGCGTCGTCGACCAGCCCCGTCCGCCGAAGTGTCTCGAGTCCCTGTTCGCGCGAGTCCTCGTCGAAGCCGCGCGTGAGCAACTCACGCTCGACCTGCGCCGCGCTGCGGTCGCGATGGCGCAGCAGGCGCAGCGCCGCCTGGACGGCGTCGTCGGCGCTGGTCTGCGGCACGGCGCCGTTGGCCCCCGTGGGCACAGGCTCAGTGCTCGACGGGGACAGCTTCCTCGAGCTCGACCTCGACGACCGCTTCGGCCGTGCCCTGGGTGGGCAGGAGCCGGGCTGAGATCACCTGTTCCTCGGGTGCCTCGGCCTGGATACGCCCGAGGATCTGCTGGACGAGATCGGGGTTCTCCGTCAGGAAGCTCGTCGCGTTCTGACGTCCCTGGCCGAGTCGCTCGTCGCCGAAACTGAAGTACGAGCCGGCCTTCTGCACGACCTTCTTCTCGAGGCCGACATCGAGCACGGTGCCTTCCCAGGGAATGCCCTGCCCGTAGATGATGTCGAACTCCGCCTGCTTGAACGGCGGCGCGACCTTGTTCTTCACGACCTTGACGCGGACGCGGTTGCCGAACGCCTCGGCGCCGTCCTTGAGCGTCTCGATCCGGCGGATGTCGAGACGGACCGACGAGTAGAACTTGAGCGCGCGGCCGCCGGGCGTCGTCTCCGGATTGCCGAACATCACTCCGATCTTCTCGCGGAGCTGGTTCGTGAAGATGCAGATCGTGTCGGTGCGGTTGAG
>DASQLF010000104.1:0-14038 GCA_035630135.1 Gaiellaceae bacterium | reverse complement strand
CGCCTCCCGGTAGAGGTCCCGGACGACGTCGACTCCCGCGAAGGCCATCACGAGCGCGAGCAGAGTCGAGCGCGGAAGATGGAAGTTCGTCAGGAGTGCGTCCACGCGCCGGAACTCGAAGCCGGGCGTCACGAAGAGGTCTGTGCGTCCGGTCAGCGCGCCGGCGCGCGCGACCGTCTCCAGCACGCGGACGGTCGTCGTGCCGACGGCGAGGACGCGCTCCGCTCCCGCGATGCGCTCCCATTCGGCAGGTGCGACCGAGTATCGCTCGCCGTGCAGCTCGTGCTGCTCGAGGGTCTCTTCCGAAACGGGTCGGAACGTGTCGAGCCCGACGTGCAAGGTCACGTGCGCAGGATCCAGTGCACGCAGGAGCGCCGGCGTGAAGTGCAGCCCGGCTGTGGGAGCGGCCGCCGAGCCCTCGACCCGCCCGTACACCGTCTGGTACCGCGCGGGATCGGCGAGCGGCTCGTGGATATACGGTGGGAGCGGCATCTCGCCGTCCGGTATCCCGTGCACCTCGACGAGCCAGCGCCCCTCGCCGAGAGGCTCGCGCAGCGATACCGGCCCGAGCTCCTCACCTGCGCGCAGGCGTCGCGACGGTCGGACGAGAGCATCCCAGGCGCCGTTCTCGCTCAGTCGCTCAACGAGCAGCACCTCGACCGCACCGCCCGATTCGCGGCGCAGCCGGAGCCGCGCCGGTACCACCCGTGTGTCGTTGACGACGACGAGCTCGCCGCGGAGAAGGTCCGGAAGGTCACGGAAGATCCGATGCTCCGCGCGCGCCTCCCCACGCCGGTAGACGAGGAGTCGCGACATGTCACGCGGCTCGGCGGGAGTCTGCGCGACGAGCTCCGGTGGCAGCTCGTAGTCAAGCGCGGCGGTGTCCATCCGGCGAGGAGAGTAGCCTCGCACCCGTGGACACCCAGGCACTCGAGCGGGCCAAGCAGCGCATCGCGGACGCCGCCGCGGGTCGCACGGAGCCTGCCGCGATCGAAGCCGCACTGGAGCGTTCGAGGAGCCAGATCGAAGACCTCGCCGCTACCGCTGCTGAGCTCGAGGCGTCGATTCCGGAGCACGTCGGTGCGGCTGTCCGGGACGGTGTGCGGGCGGAGGTGCTCCCCGTTGCCCGTCACATCGCCGAGATTCGCGGCCTGCTCAACCAGGCGATTCGCCGTCTCGAGCGCCTCGAGGGCGACCTGCTCGCGGAACGACACGCTCGCGTCGACGACCTGGCGCTGCTAGTCGACCTCGTCAGCTCCGGCTGGCGCGGCGTCGACGCGCGCCTCGCGCGTATCGAGGAGCGCGACACCACCGACGCTCGCATCGAGACCCTCGCGCAGTCGGATTCAGAGCGCGAGCTCGCGCACGCCGCCGCGGCCTAGAGCCTCTCAGTAGCTCGAGATCCCGGGAGCGACCGGAAGGACGACGCGGAAGCGGCTGCCTGCGCCATCGTTCGAGCTGAGCTCGATCCCACCTCCGAGAGCAACGGCAAGCTCACGCGCGATGGGAAGTCCGAGCCCTGTCCCCTCGGCATCCTGCGACACGAACGCCTCGAAGATGCGCGCGCGCTGCGAAGGAGGTACGCCCGGGCCGGAGTCGACGACGTCGACGGAGACCGCCCCGTTCGCCGACGCGAGACGAAGTTCGATCGAGCCGCCGTCGGGCGTCCACCGAAACGCGTTCGACACGAGATTGGTGATGACCTGCAGCACGCGATCGCCGTCCGACACGATCACAGGCGCAGACTCCGCGCCTGACACCGAGTAGTCGATCTCCCGGCGCCGCGCCTCCTCCGTGAACGCGCCGTACGCCTGGTCGAGGACGCGATGGAGGTCGACCTCCTCGCGACGGACCGTGAACCGATGCGCCTGCAGCTTCGCGAGGTCGAGGACGTCGCCGACGAGCCGCTCGAGTCGATCGGTTTCGGCGGCGATGATCTCGAGTGACGTGCGGACGGCGTCCGGCTCGCTCACGACTCCCTCGCGAATCGCCTCGACATGACCGCGGATCGCCGTGAGCGGAGTTCGGAGCTCGTGCGTCACTGACATCAAGAACGAGCGCTTGAGCCCTTCTGCCTCGGCGAGCTTGTCCACCATGCCGCGGAAGCGCTCACTCAGGAGCGCGATCTCGTCGCGACCTCCGGCCGGTGGGATCTCGACGTCGTAACGACCGGCAGCGACGTCCTCGGTCGCGCGCGTCAACACGCGCACGGGCTCGGTGAGCCGGCGCGACAGCCAGAGGAAGAGGAGACCTGCAAGCAGGACGCCGACGGCAAGCGCGAGCGCGAGTCGCCCGAGCAACGTGAGCCACTCCTCTCGCAGCTCCGCCTCCGGCTTGGCGACGACCAGCCAGCCGAACGGCTCCGTGCCACGAACGAGCTGCACGGGCTGTACGGCCGCGATCAGCCGCCGACTCTCGCCCGGGGGGGTGAACTCGACGATCACCTGCCGGTCGCGGTCGAGCTCCGCGCCCCCGAGCGCGCTCCGCGGAAGCCGTGTGAGGCCGAAACGCTGCGTCGGAAACGGCGTCAGACCGACGTAGTAGAGCTCGTCACCGGTTGCGAGCTCGAGCTTCTCGGCCGCGAAGGCGGGCGCCTTCGTACCCTCGTCGGAGGAGCGGATGGCCGACTCGGCGTACAGGGCCGCGAGTCCCGAGGCCTCCCGCCGGAGCTCGTCGACCGACTGCTGCCGGGTGACATCCTGAAAGAGGCGGACGGCGAGCGCGATGGAGACGAGGCCGAAGCACAGCACGACGGCGAGGAACACCGCCGTCAGGCGGAATCGGAGCGTTCCCAGCATGCGAACCAGGGTAGAGCCTCAGCTGGTCGAAGCCACGAGATCGCCCGGGATCCTGGCGTCGACCAACCTCAGACAGTCGAAGGGGTCGCCCGGTCGGAGGCGACCTTGTACCCGACCCCCCACACCGTCACGATCGGCGACGCGTCGCCGAGCTTGCGCCGGATCTGGCGCACGTGGACGTCGACGGTTCGGGTGTCGCCGGCGAACGTGTACCCCCACACGCGCTCGAGCAGCTGGTCGCGAGTCAGGACGATGCCACGGTGGTCGAGCAGCTCCCAGAGGAGGTCGAACTCCTTCGGGGCGAGCCGGATCTCCTCCTCGCCGACGTGCACCTCGCGCTTCCCCGCGTTGATCGTGAGCTCGCCGTGCTGGAGCTCCTCGGACTCGGTGCGCCGGCGCTCGGGGGCGGCCCTGCGCAGGATGCTCTTCACGCGCGCCACAAGCTCGCGTGGGTTGAACGGCTTCGTCATGTAGTCGTCGGCGCCGACCTCGAGCCCGATGATCTTGTCGATGTCCTCGTCGCGTGCCGTGAGCATGAGGATCGGGACGTCCGAGGTCTTGCGGATCCGGCGACAGAGCTCGACGCCGTCGCCGTCCGGCAGGTTGAGGTCGAGGATGACGAGCGCCGGGATCTCGCCCGCGAGCTGGATCAGCGCTGTCTGCGCGCTCGCTGCCGTCTTCACGGCATAGCCCGCGTTGCGCAGGTAGGCGGCGACGAACGACGCGATCGACGTCTCGTCCTCGACGACGAGGATGGTGTGCGGCGTCGTCACGAGACGGCTTTCGGCTGCGGCGTCGCAGGCGGAACGAGGTCGTAGCGCTCGGGCTCGGTCGGAAGCGGGAGGCAGCTGTCGGGCTCGACGCTGCAGTCGGCTCCGTCGAGCGAGTAGACGCCGGCTTCGTCCCCGGCGTACCTCGGTGGGTCGCCGTCGAGCACGACGACGCCACGTCCGACGGCGGAGACGGTGATCCCGCTGCCGCGCGCGACCATGCGATAGCCCCCGCCGAGCATCCGGAAGCGCAAGCCCTGGCCGCGGTAGAGGATCGTCCGCGGGCCCATCCGCTCCTGCGTGAGCTTCCTGCCGGAGACGACGGCGGCGTAACGGTCGTTGGGCGTGTGATCGGTCACGCGGAGCGTGCCGCTCGTGATGCGTCCGACGACCGAGCCCTTGAGGTCGATCATCACCGAGCCCCTGCCGCGCTCGACCGAGAGCGTTCCCGGCTCGGGCTGGGCGGCCCACGCCGCGACGGCGGCCGTGAGCGCCGCGATCGCGCAGAACAGGACGACGAGCTTCCGCATGCCCGGCCTAGTATCGGCAACCGCCGTGTGACCGCGATGAGATGCGTGTAAGGAGACTGTTAGCGCGCGGCGGCCTCCCACCGTAGATTCCCGGGCCATGACCGAGATCGCGGACTTCGGGCTCATCGTCCTCGCGGTCTCGGCTGCCGTGTTCGTCGCCCTCGCCGGGATGCGGCTCGCCGACCGCTTCTCCCTCCCCTACGCGGCGGTCATTCTCGTCGGCGCCGTAGTGATCGCGGAGAGCGTCGACTCGCTCGGGGACGTCATCTCGATCCGCGAGGTCGAGCGCATCACGGTCGTCGCACTGGTCGTGATCCTCTTCGACGGCGGACTGCACATCGGGCTCCGCCGGTTCCGCCGCTCCGCCGGGCCGATCCTGGCGCTCGGCGTGTTCGGCACGTTCGCGACCGCCGGTCTCGTCGCCGTCGCCGCCCACTACCTCCTCGGGCTCGACTGGATCTTCGCCGGGCTCGTCGGAGCCGCGATTGCGCCGACCGATCCGGCGGTGACGTTCTCGGTTTTCGGATCGCGCGAGATCCGCGGCCGGGCCGGGACCATCCTCGAAGGCGAGGCCGGCATGAACGACCCGGTCGGCATCGCGCTCATGATCGGGATGATCGAGCTCGCCACGGAGGACGACGCCAACTTCTCCATCGTCGTGTCCGAGTTCGCGATCGAGATGACGCTGGGTCTCCTCGTCGGTATCGGGGGCGCGCTCGCGCTCCTTCCGATCATGCGGCGCGTGCGGTTGACCGGGCCGGCGCTCTACCCGATCCGGGTGCTCGCGGGTGCGGGGATCATCTACGGGCTCGCCTCGATCGTCGGCGGGTCGGGCTTCCTCGCCGTGTTCGTCGCGGGGATCCTCATGGGCGACGCGGCGGCGCCACGCAAGGGCGAGATCGAGGGGTTCCTGTCCTCACTCGCGGGACTTGCGGAGATCGCTGCCTTCGTCGCACTGGGGCTGACCGTCGGGCTCGGCGACATCGAATCCGGACGAACCTGGGTGGACGGCATCGTCCTCGCACTCGTGCTCGCGTTCGTCGCGCGCCCCCTCGCGATCATCCCCCTCCTCCTCCCCGCCCGGCTCACGTGGGGCGAGCGGGTATTCATCGGCTGGGCCGGCCTCAAGGGAGCGGTTCCGATCCTGCTCGGTGCGCTCGCGCTCCTCTCGGGGGTGGAAGACGGCGGGGATCTCTACGGAATCATCTTCATCGTCGTGCTGTTCTCGGTCGTCGTGCAGGGCGCGTCCGTCCCGATCGTCGCCAGACGCCTGAAGCTTCCGTTCCGACGGGTCGACCACGATCTCGCGGAGGTTCTCGAGTTCGTCGTCCGGGACGACGCCTTCGCGAGCGGGCGGAAGATCGGCGACCTGCCGCTCGGGGAGCGGGCGTCACTCGGTGTGCTCATCCGCGACGGCACCCCGCAGACGATCTCCGGAAGCGTCGTCCTTCGGCCGGGCGATCGCGTCCACGTCTACTGCCAACCCGACGACGCGGCCGCGCTCGAGCGGATCTTCGCGGGCTCTACCTAGGCTGATTTACCCGGCGCAGATCGAGATCCGCCGCAGCGGATCCCGTTCGCGCAAATCCCTGAAGGCGTCCGATTCGTGGCCGGGTGGCTCGGTGACCTCATGCGCTAGTCGTAGCTGTAGAAACCCCGGCCGCTCTTGCGTCCGAGCAGGCCGGCGTTCTTCATCGCCACGATGCGCGCGGGCGGCGCCATTCGCGGCTCGCGGAGCTTGTCGTACAGCGCCTCGGAGGCGTGCACGTGCACGTCGATGCCGACCAGGTCGACGAGCGTGCACGGCCCCATGGGCCAGCCTGCTCCCGCGGTCATCGCGGTGTCGAGATCCTCGGGCGAGACACGCGCCTCGTCGAGCACGCGCAGGCAGTCGTTGAGGAGCGGTATGAGCACGCGGTTCACCACGAACCCCGGCGTGTCGTGGCAGCGGATCGGCTTCTTGCCGAGGCGTTCGCCGACCGCGAACGCGGCCTCGACCGCGTCGTCGGACGAAAGTTCCGCGCGGACGATCTCGACCAGCGGCATCAGGGGCGCGGGATTGAAGAAGTGCATCCCCACGACCCGCTCCGGGGTCGAGACACCGGCTGCGATCTCGGTCACCGACAGAGCTGACGTGTTGGTGGCGAGAATCGCGTCCGGCCGCACGACGCCCTCGAGCGCGCCGAACAGCTCGAGTTTGGCGTCGAGTTCCTCCACGATCGCCTCGATCACGAGGTCGCACGCGGCGAAGTCGGCGAGGTCGGTCGTCAGCGAGAACGCGGAGAGCGCGGACTCGCGCTCCTCGGCGCTCATCCGCTCCTTGTCGACCTTGCGCTGCAGGAAATGTGCGATCCGGTCGCGCGCCTTCGCGCCGAGCTCATCGGACACTTCACGACCGACTGTCTCGTAGCCCGCCTCGATGGCCAGCTGCGCGATCCCGGCGCCCATGGCGCCGAGCCCCACGACGCCGATTCGACGGATCTCGGGAGCGCTCACGACCGCGGGATCCTACCCACGAGCCGACACCCGAGAGGGCCGTGACTCAGCCGTGGTAGCGGCGGCGGCGCGCGACGTCGTCGACGCGCGAGTCCGCGCCCGAGACGTATGCGAGCGGCACGAGCGCAACGATTGCTGCGATGAGGATGAATCCGAGCATGGCCTCATGGTGCACGCCGAAGTCGATCAGCACCAGTCGGTTAGTTCAGCTAATCAATTACTGGAGCTGATGGATAACGAAGGTGCTCAGAGCCGCTCGAGCACGCCGGCGATCGCCTGTCCCTGCCCGATGCACATCGTCGCGATCCCGTAGCGCGCCTCGCGCCGATCGAGCTCGTTGAGCAGAGTTGCCGTGATCCTCGCGCCCGTCGCGCCGAGGGGATGGCCGAGCGAGATCCCTCCGCCGTTCGGGTTGACATCGCCCGCCTCCAAGCGCTCTTCGAGCCCCGTGTCGGCGAGGAACTGCAGCACGACGGAGGCAAATGCCTCGTTCACCTCGATCACGGACACGTCGTCCCAGCCCAGGCCGGCCTTGGCGAGCGCCCGCTCGCAGGCCTCCGGGTTGCCGTGCAGCATGCGGTACGGATCGACGCCGGACAGGCCGAACGAGACGAAGCGTGCGCGCGGCTCGAGGCCGTGCGCCGCGACCGCCTCCTCGCTGGCGATCAGCATCGCGGCCGAGCCGTCCACGATCGAGCTCGAGTTCCCGGCGGTCACGACGCCGTCCCCTTTGAAAGCGGGCTGCAGTGATGCGAGCTTCTCCGGAGAGGTGTCGCGACGGGGTGTCTCGTCCACCGCGAACAGAACGACGGCCCCTCCCGCCCCGACCTCGATCGGGACGATCTCGTTCTCGAACCGTCCGTCGTCCGTGGCGGCGACGGCCCGCCGGTGCGACTCGAGCGAATACGCGTCGAGTGCCTCCCGCGAGAGGTTCCACTCCTCGGCGATCACCTCGGCCGAGATTCCCTGCGGAACGATCGGCCAGCGCTCGCCGATCTTCTCGTTCACGGCGCCCCAGCCGAGGTCGCCGAGGTTCGAGCCCATGGGCACGCGCGTCATGTGCTCGACGCCTGCCGCAACGACGAGGTCGAGGTGACCCGCCTGCACGGTCGACGCGGCGTTGAACGCGGTTTGCAGCGACGAGCCGCACTGGCGATCCACCGTGGTCGCGCAGACCGTCTCTGGCCAGCCCGCCACCAGCACCGCTCCGCGACCGACGTTGAGCGCCTGCTCTCCGACCTGGGTGACGCAGCCCATCTGCACGTCCTCGACGGCTCCGGGATCGAGGTCGACGCGCCCCACGAGCCCGTTGAGTACCTGCGCCGCGAGCTCGTCCGCGCGGATGCCCGAGAGCGACCCGTTCCGGCGCCCGATCGGAGAGCGAACGGCGTCGACGACGTAGGCGGTTGCCATCGCACGGAGCATAGTTCGCCCGGCCTGGAAGCCCGCGACCTGCCGTCTAGACTCACGTCGTGGCGACCACCGCGATCGAGCGCAGGCTGCTCCTCGACGGCGAGTGGATCGATACGGGCGATTGGCTCGATGTGCGCTCGCCGTACGACGGCTCCCTCGTGGGCCGCGTCGCGAAGGGACGAGCAGGCGAGGCGAGACGCGCGGTAGACGCCGCGGCGCGTGCGCTGGCCGAGCCGATTCCCACGCACGAGCGCGCAGCCATTCTCGATCGCGTTGCACGACTCGTAGAGGAGCGAAGCGACGAGATCGCGCGGACGATCTCGGCCGAAGCGGGCAAGCCGATGAAGGCGGCGCGCGTCGAGGCTGCGCGTGCGCAGTCGACGTTCACGATGGCCGCCGTCGAGGCGCGAAAGCTCGCAGGCGACGTCGTGCCCATGGACGCAGCGCCAGCTGGCGCGGGCAAGATCGCCCTCACGCTGCGCGTCCCGATCGGTGTCGTCGGGGCGATCTCACCGTTCAACTTCCCCTTCAACCTCGTCGCCCACAAGGTTGCACCGGCGCTCGCCGCGGGCTGCCCCGTCGTGCTCAAGCCTGCGTCGCAGACGCCGCTGTCCGCGCTGCTCCTCGCGGAGCTCGTGCTCGAAGCGGGACTGCCGGCGGGCTGGCTCAACGTCGTCGTCGGGCCTGCCGCGGAGATCGGAGACGTGCTGGTCGACGACGACCGCGTCTCCCTCATCACGTTCACGGGCTCCTCGGGCGTCGGCTGGAAGCTGCGCGAGCGAGCACCACGCAAGCGCGTCAACCTCGAGCTCGGGAACGCGACGCCCGTGATCGTCGCCGCCGACGCCGATCTCGACGACGTGGCGGCGCGCCTCGCTGCGCACGCATTCTCCTTTGCCGGCCAGAGCTGCATCTCCGTTCAGCGCATCTACGTCGAGCGAAAGGCGTACGACGCATTCCTCGGGCACTTCGTGCCACGCGTGAATGCGCTCGTCGTCGGCGATCCGGCCGACGAGGAGACCGACGTCGGGCCGCTCATCTCGCAGGACGACCGCGACCGGGTGCTCGCGTGGATGGACGAGGCCCGCGCAGCAGGAGCCCGCATCCTCACCGGCGGCGATCTCGACGGCGACCTGCTCCGCCCAACCGTCGTCGCCGACGCGGCGCCGGACGCGAAGGTGTCATGCGAGGAGGTCTTCGGCCCGCTCTGCACGGTCACGCCATACGACTCGCTGGACGAGGCGATCGCGCTCGCCAACGGAACGCGCTACGGGCTCCAGGCGGGCATCTTCACGAGCGACGTCAAGAGCGCCCTTCGCGCCGCTCAGGAGCTCGAGTTCGGCGGCGTCACGGTCAATGAGGCACCGACCTTCCGGGCCGACCAGATGCCCTACGGAGGCGTGAAGGACTCGGGTAACACGCGCGAAGGGCCCGCGTACGCCGTCCGCGAGATGACCGAGGAGCGGCTCGTCGTGCTCCAGCTCTAGTCTGCCGGGGAATGGCGAACCGGCCCTCCGACCCGCTCCGCGAACCGACGACCTATGCCGTCCCGCCGCCGCGCGACCTGAAGCGCGAGCGGAAGGCTCTCCTCGAGATGCGCGAGGAGCGCCTGCGCGACCTCGGTGGGCTCGCCCTCGAGATGTACAAGCGCGACCGCTTCAACGCCGGGCTCGTCGTGGAGCGCTGCGCCGAGCTCGTCTCGATCGAGGCGCGCGTGCAGGAGATCGACGCCCTCCTCGACGGCAGCGCGCTCGTCCGGCGCGGCGGCGGCGGGGCAGTGTGCATCTGCGGAGCGCCGATCCTCCTCGGGGCGAAGTTCTGTGCCACCTGCGGGCGAGCGCTCGGCGGAGGGAGCCTGGAAGCGCGACCGTCCGGGTCGGACGCCGTCGGATGACGATGTGCCCGCGCTGCGGCGAGCCGCTCGCGGCAGGGCAGGAGTACTGCCTGAGTTGCGGCGCTCGTGTCGGCAGCGGCATGCCCAGAGTCGGAGCGTCGTCACACACGCGCTGGGCCCTTCGCGTGGTGGCGACCGCGCTCGTCGCCGTCATCGGCGCGGCCGCAGCTGTCGCTGCGACCGGTAGCGACGGAGGCGGCTCGGCGCTGACGACCGCGATCGGCGGCTTCGCGACAGCCCCCAGCGGCGCCCCAGGCGAGGCCCCCGTCGGTCCCTCGGGCATCGCCGAGTGGCCGACCGAGGAGGCCGGCTGGACGATCGCCCTCGCGGCGCTGCCGCAGACGGCCGGCCGAACGGCAGCCGTCAAACGCGCGCGGGCTGCACGTCGGCGTGGCCTCCCGCAGGTCGGTGTCCTCGACTCCTCGCGCTACGCCAGCCTGCACCCCGGCTACTGGATCGTGTTCTCGGGCATCTACTCGTCGGAGGCCGAGGCGACGAGCGCTCTCGAGAGCGCGCGCCGTGCGTCGCGGACTGCCGTCGTGCGACGCGTCGTCCCCTGACCGACCGTTGTCCCGTCCGACGACGGCGCGTGCCGACTTTGTAACACGGTTCAAAAGGCGCTACACTCTTCTGGCGAGGCGTGCTCGTCGCCTCTTTTTCGCCCTGTAGAACGGAAATCGGAGAGATCGCGTAGGTCCCGTGGACGATCACGCAGCTCAACTTCGCTCCTGTATGTATCAATACTCGCGAGCGATCTATCGTTCGATCAAGGACCTCATCGACCCGTACGCGTCCCGTGCTGAGCAGCTCTGCTTCAGGCGTGCAGTGCTGACGGAGTGTGAGCGCACGATGTCGCGACTGGCGGAGGATCCGCACTACTTCGCTCGTCCCGACCGAGCGCTCTTCGCCGACATCCGGCGTTACTTCCCCATCACCGCGCAGGCTCAAGTCGCGTGGTCGGTACGCGAAGGCGTCGGGGCTGCGACGTCGTTCATCGAGCAGCAGGTGGAGGCGGGTCTTCTCGACGGCGGAGTCGCCCGCTGCCATGCCACCACCCGGAAGGGCAAGGCCTGCCAGCGGACACCGCTTCCGGGGCGCGACTACTGCCCGTCGCATCAGCATCTCGAGCAAGCCGCAACGGTCGCGGCGTAGCGTTCTCGCGTTCGAGATCGCTCCCGTCCGCTCACTGTAAGCTCGCCTGCACGTGTCGCACGACGCCGACAAGCTGATCCGGCAGCTCTCGCTCGTCGCGTTCCTCATGGCCGAGCGGCGTCTCCTGACCGCCCGTGATGTCAAGTCGAACGTCGAGGGCTACAGCGAGATGTCCGACGAGGCGTTCGCGCGACGCTTCTACTCGGACCGCGCCGAGCTGACCGCCCTGGGCGTTCCGCTGCAGTCGCAGCGCGACGAGTTCACGGGCGAGGAGCTCTACACCCTGCGCTCGGAGAACTACTTTCTGGAACGCCTCGACCTCGACGACGACGAGCTCGCCGCACTCCAGACGGCGCTCTACTACCTCGAGGGCAAGTTCGCGTACGCGGAACCGTTCCGACTGGCGCTGCAGAATCTCGCACTCGGCCGCGCCGGCTTCGCGGAGCCGCCCACGGACACCGCCGAGCGCGTTCGCGTCAGCGCGCCGGACTACTCGCCCGAGCTCGCCGGACGCCTTGCAAAGCTCGAGTCGGCGATCTCGAAGCAGCGCACGGTGAGATTCGGCTACTGGAGCCCTCGCCGCTCGCGGCCTGGCGAGCGGTCGATGAACCCCTACGCCCTCCGCTTGGACGAGGGCAACTGGTACGTCGTCGGACACGACCTCGACCGTGGCACGACACGCACGTTCAAGGTGTCGCGCATTCGAGGAGACATCCGCTTCGCGACGCGCCGGGAGCGCGATTTCAGGACGCCGGCCGACTTCGACGTCGAGGAGCATCGGATTCCGCGTCCCTGGCAGATCGGCGACATCGTCGGACGTGCCCGGATCGCGGTCTCCGACGACACCGCCTGGTGGGTCGAGCGCACGCTCGCCGACGCCGGCACAGTCGAGGACGGCACGTTCGAGACGGACTTTGCGAACGTCGACCTGCTCGCGGGTTGGGTCCTTCGGCAAAACGGCCGTGCGGTTCCGCTCGAGCCGGTCGAGCTGGTCGACTCGGTGGCCGCTTCCCTGTCCTCGCTCGCGGACGCCCACGACGGCGATGCGCCGGTCGTGGCCGGACCCAAGCGAAGCGATCCTCGTCGCCCGCTTCCCGAGCGTCCCACGGGGCCGGTCGCCCCGGAGCGCTTCGGCGTCCTGCAGGCGCTCCTCGCACATCTCCTGGCTGCCTGCGGCGACGAGCGGTCGGCGACGCTCGACGCAGTCGAGGTCGCGGCGCGCTTCTCGATTCCGCTGGAGGAGCTCCAGGATCACCTCTCACTGCTCAACCTCGTGAACTTCGGAGGCGGCTGCTACGCCGTCTATGCCGAGCACGACGGAGATGCCGTGCGGGTGGAGAAGGAGCTCTACGGTGACGTGTTTCGCCGCCCGCCCAAGCTGACTCCGCTCGAGGCGCGGGCAATCCACCTCGCGATGGAGTACGTCGGTCCGACCATCGCCGCCGACGCACATACGCCGCTCAAGCGCGTGCGAAAGAAGCTCGAAGACACCTTCGGCCGATTCGACCTTGCCGGCTCGCCCGAACCGCGAGACGGCTCCGCCGAGGAGACGCTGGTCCGGGTTCTCTCCGACGGCGTCGACAAACGAGTCGTGGTCGAGATCGAGTACATGAAGGACGGCGACGACAGCCCGAGCGTGAGGCACGTCGAGCCGTACACGATCGAGCGGGAACTGCCCGTCTGGCGCGTGCACACGTGGGATCTGAGCGTCGACGCGCCTCGCACCTTCCGTCTCGACCGCATGCGCTCGGCGCGCCTGACTGGCGATCGCTTCGAGGTGCGTGACGGCTTCGATCCGTCGTACCTCAGCAATCCTCGGGTCGCCCGGCTTCTCCATTCTCCGGAGGTCGCGCGCTGGAAGCTCGAGCGCGGCGCTCGGGCACTGACGGACGGATCGGCGATCGCGGACGTGCCCTACAAGACCGAGGAATGGCTCCTGTCGGAGGTGCTCGCCGATCGTGGCGAGACCGTCGTTCTCGAGCCCGAGCGTCTTCGCGAGATCGTGGCCAAGCGAGCGCGGCGCCTCCAGCGCGAGCTCGGTCGCGTGCCCAGCCGGCGCTGACCGTCACGTAACCGTCACAAGACGGGGCAGAGTCGGTCACAACGCCAGTTCTCTCGACCGCGTGTCTCTACTGTTGCCGATACAGCCAACAGAGGAGCGCACATGCGACAACGAGTACGCGTGCCACGACGCTCGGCGAGGGCGGCCGTCGCCCTCGCCCTCGGGGTCTCCGCCGGAATCGCGTCGGCGGCATGGTCGACTGCAGCGGCAGGACCGGCGAGCACCACGCCTTCCGCGGTCTTCGACGCGACGCATCTCCCCCCGCTGCTCACGGTCACCGGCGAGACAGCGACGCTCGCCTATGACGTTCAGTGCGTTGCGGAAGGAGAAGAAGACGTAGATGCCGGTTGCGCTGCGACCGGAACCGCGTACGTCCGCGGGGTGGGCACGAAGGCGTTCGAGGCGCTGCCGCTGCGAAGTGGCCTAGAGCAGGGACGCCGCCAGCTCACGGTCGTCGTCCCCGACCGCCTCGGCGCTCGACGCGGCTTCGAGTACTACGCCGTCCTCGAGGCGCCCGACCTCGACCGGCAGATCGTCCTACCCGCCGGTGGAGCCGCGGCTCCGCACGTCTCCCTGGCGCTTGACCGCACCGTCGTTGTGCAACTCGGGCGGCACGCCTTCGGGAGCGAACCGCGTGACGCCGACCGAGTCGCGTTCGCGGAGTGGGGCGACGGATCAAGGGAGGTCGGGCTCGAACGCGGTCGTAACCTGGATCCGATCGGAGGGTCGGCGTTCGACGTCGACGGCCGCGGTGGCATCACGCTTCTCGACCAGGTGAATCGTCGCCTGCTCCGCTGGACGAAGGGTGGAGCGGCTCGCTCGAGCGTGCCTGTGTCGCTGAACGGCACCCTCGCAGACCTGGCGCTCGGAAACGACGGCTCCGTCTTCGTGCTCGAGACGACCTCTCCGCCGGGGACGAATCC